>NZ_CP044423.1:831660-1178740 GCF_008824185.1 Paracoccus pantotrophus | reverse complement strand
TGCCGGGGCTGCGGAAGCGCAGGCGCAGGTGGCTGTCGCCCATCGCCCCGGTGCTGTCGATCAGCTGCTCGGCGAAGGCAAAGCGCGGTGCCGGCGCGGCCTGGCCGAAGGGGCCGGCGCGCTCCAGCATCTGCATCAGCTCGACCGTGGCGCCCGCGGGATCCAGAAGCCCCGAGATACGCAGCTCGCCCGCGCCGGGACGCTCGGCCATCTCGCGCGAGAGCAGTTGCGACAGGCGCTCCATGGCCGCGGGGATCCTGGCCTCCTCGACGGTCAGCCCGGCCGCCATGGCATGCCCGCCGCCCTTCAGCAGCAGCCCCTCGGCCGAAAGGCGCTGGATGGCGCGGCCCAGGTCCACGCCGGGCACCGAGCGGGCCGAGCCCTTGCCGATGCCGCCATCCACCCCGATCACCACCGCGGGCAAGCCGGTCGCCTCTTTCAGCCGCGCGGCGACGATGCCGACGACGCCGGGATGCCAGCCCTCGCCCGCCGCCCAGGCGACCAGGCCGTCGCTGACGCGGGCCTCGACCTGGGCCAGCGCCTCGTCGCGCACGGCGGCTTCGATGGCGCGGCGGTCGCGGTTCAGCGCGTCCAGCTCGGCCGCCAGCCGCTCGGCCTGCCGGCTGTCGGTGCAGGACAGGCACAGCGCCCCCAGGTCGGCGCGGCCGACACGGCCGCCCGCATTGATGCGCGGCCCCAAAAGGAAGCCCAGGTGAAAGGCATTCGGCGCCGAATCGAGCCGCGCCACGTCCGACAGCGCCACCAGGCCGGGGCGCTCGCGCCGGGCCATGATCAGCAGCCCCTGCCGCACGAAGGCGCGGTTCACCCCCACCAGCGGCGCCACGTCGGCCACCGTCGCCAGCGCCACCAGGTCGAGCAGCGGGATCAGGTCGGGCTGCGCATGGCCGCCCCGCCGCAGCAGGCCGTTGCAGCGCACCAGCGTCAGGAACACCACGCCGGCGGCACAGAGATGGCCCAGGCTGCCATCCTCGTCGGCGCGATTCGGGTTCACCACCGCCAGTACCGGCGGCAGGGTTTCGCCGCCCTGGTGGTGGTCCAGCACGATCACGTCGCAGGTCGAGGCCGCCAAGGCATCAAAGCTGAGCGTGCCGCAATCGACGCAAACGATCAGGTCGTGATCTCGCGACAGCGCCGCGATGGCCGGGGCGTTCGGGCCGTAACCTTCGTCGATGCGGTCGGGAATATAGAGCGTGGCGTCGCGCCCCTGCCGGCGCAGCCAGTCCAGCAGCAATGCGGCCGAGGCGCCGCCATCCACGTCGTAATCGGCGAAGATGGCGATGCGCTGGCCGGCCAGCACCGCGGCGACCAGCCGCTCGGCGGCCTTGTCCATGTCGCGCAGGTCCGAGGGGTCGGGCAGCAGGTCGCGCAGCTTGGGATCGAGGTAAAGCGGCGCCTCATGCGCGGGCACGCCGCGCGCGGCCAACACACGGCTGACGGGCAGCGGCAGGCGGCTGTCCTGGGCCAGCGCCTCGGCGGCGCGTTCCAGCATGGCATCGGGACCGCGCCAGAGGCGGCCGGTCAGCGAAGATTCTACGGAAAGAAAGGCGGTCATGCGGGCTTCATCCCCCATGACCGCCCGCGGTTCAACCCCGTCCGCCAAGGCTTACCTGATCGGGTTGCGATAGATCATCCGCCGCACCGAGCCGGTCTTCGAACGCATCAGGATGGTTTCGGTCTGCAGGTAATGCGGCTCGCGCTTGACGCCGGCCACGATCGAGCCGTTCGTCACCCCGGTCGCGGCAAAGATCACGTCGGCGGTGACCATTTCGTCGCGCGAATAGACGCGGTCCAGGTCGGTGATGCCGGCCTTGGCGGCGCGCGCCCTTTCATCGTCGTTGCGGAACAGCAGCTTGCCCCACATCTGCCCGCCCATGCATTTCAGCGCCGAGGCGGCCAGCACCCCCTCGGGCGCGCCGCCCGATCCCATGTACATGTCGATGCCGGTCAGTTCGGCCTCGGCGCAATGGATCACGCCGGCCACGTCGCCATCGGTGATCAGCCGGATCGCCGCGCCGGTCGAGCGCACCTCGGCCACCAGATCCTCGTGCCGGGGCCGTTCCAGGATGCAGACGGTGATGTCGCTGTCCTTGACGCCGCCGGCCTTGGCCAGCGCCCGCACCCGCTCGGACGGGGTCATGTCCAGGCTGACCACGTCCTTGGGATAGCCGGGGCCGATGGCCAGCTTTTCCATGTAGACGTCGGGCGCATGCAGCAGCGTGCCGCGCGGCGCCATGGCGATGACGGTCAGGGCGTTGGGCATGTCCTTGGCGGTCAGCGTGGTGCCTTCCAGCGGGTCCAGCGCGATGTCGACCGCCGGGCCCTGGCCGGTGCCGACCTCCTCGCCGATGAACAGCATGGGCGCCTCGTCCCGCTCGCCCTCGCCGATGACGACGACGCCCTTGATGTCGAGCATGTTCAGTTGGTCGCGCATCGCGTTGACGGCCGCCTGGTCGGCGGCCTTCTCGTCGCCGCGGCCGATCAGCCGCGCCGAGGCATGGGCGGCGGCCTCGCTGACACGGGCAAGGCCGAGCGACAGCATGCGATCGTTGAAATCCTTGGGCGAGGTCATCGGGAAATTCCTTGTGCTTACCGGCTTTCCGGGCTTCTACGCCCGGGGCCTCGGCCCGGCAAGCCTGCGCGCGCTAACGGGTCAGTTTTCCGCCAGTTCCAGCGCAAGCGCATGGATGCGCGGCACGATGTCGCCCAATGCGGCATGCACCAGCCGGTGCCGCGCGACATGGCCCAGCCCGGCAAAGCGGGCGCTGGCCATGCGGATGCGGAAATGCGTCTCGCCCCCCTCGCGCCAGCCGCCATGGCCGCGATGGCTTTCGCTTTCGTCGATGATGTCCAGCCGCGACGGCTGAAGCTCGGCCAGTCTTTTCCGCATCTCGTCGGCAATCATGCGCTTGCCCCCTTTCATGTCCCGCGAAATAGCCTAAACTGCCTGTCCCGTTCAGGACAAGGCAGGCAGATGAGCAACAGCGACCCGTTCGGATTCGACATTTCCGCGGCCTCGGACAAGAAACGCCGGGCCAAGGGCCGGCGCGGCATGTCCGGCGCCTTCGAAACCTCGACGCGGCAATGCGACAAGGAGGGCTGCGACCAGCCCGGCCAGTACCGCGCGCCGAAATCGCCGCGCGCGCTGGACGAATACTATTGGTTCTGCAAGGAGCACGTGCGCGAATACAACCTGAACTGGAACTATTTCCAGGGCCAGTCCGAGGCCGAGTTCCAGGAATTCCTGGACAATGCCACGGTCTGGGAGCGCCCGACCAAGCCCTTCGGCCGCGCCGCGCAGGAACAGAAATGGGCGCGCCACGGCATCGACGATCCGCTGGAGATCCTGGGGGCGAACGGCACCAATCCCGAACTGCGCACCCGCAGCGCGCGCAAGCTGCCGCCGACCGAGCGCCGGGCGCTGGAGATCCTCGAGGCCAAGGACAGCTGGACCCGCGCCGAGATCCGCAAGCAATACAAGTCCCTGGTCAAGGATCTTCATCCCGACATGAATGGCGGCGACCGCTCGGACGAAGATCGGCTGCAAGAGGTGGTCTGGGCCTGGGACCAGATCAAGGACAGCCGCAGCTTCAAGGACTGAAGGACGGGGGCTTTGCGCCCCCGCGCCCGCCGGGCAGGCCCGGCGAGCTTCCCCCGCAGGATATTTGCCCAAGGAAGAAGCAGCCGGGGCCTGGGCTTCTTTCTTGTCCAAATATCCTGGGGGAGCCGCGCGCCGGCGCGGCGGGGGCAAAGCCCCCCCTGCGGCCTTACAACTCGCGCTTCAGGGCCTCGACAAGATCGGTCCGCTCCCAGGAGAAGCCGCCATCCGCATCGGGCCTGCGGCCGAAATGGCCATAGGCGGCGGTGCGGCGATAGATCGGGCGGCAAAGCGCCAGATGTTCGCGGATGCCGCGCGGCGTCAGGTCCATGACCCGCGAGACGGCGCGCTCGATCTCGGCCTCGGGGATCTCGCTGGTGCCGAAGGTGTCGGCATAGATCGACAGGGGTTTTGCCACGCCGATGGCATAGGACAGCTGGATCACGCAACGTTTCGCCAGGCCGGCCGCGACGACATTCTTGGCCAGGTAGCGCGCGGCATAGGCGGCCGAGCGGTCCACCTTGGTCGGATCCTTGCCCGAGAAGGCGCCGCCGCCATGCGGTGCCGCGCCGCCATAGGTATCGACGATGATCTTGCGCCCGGTCAGCCCGGCGTCGCCATCCGGCCCGCCGATCACGAAGGTGCCGGTCGGGTTCACCCACCATTCCGTGCTCTCGGTCAGCCATTCCGCGGGCAGCACCTCGCGGATATAGGGCTCGACGATGGCGCGGATGTCATCCGAGCTCTGGCTTTCGTCCTTGTGCTGGTGCGACAGCACCAGGCTGGTGATCTCGACCGGCTTGCCGTTCTCGTAGCGCAGGCTCAGCTGCGACTTCGCATCCGGGCCCAGCGTCGGCTCGGCGCCGGATTTGCGCGCCTCGGCCAGGCGGCGCAGGATCGCGTGGGCATATTGGATCGGCGCGGGCATCAGTTCCGGCGTCTCGTCCACGGCATAGCCGAACATGATGCCCTGGTCGCCGGCGCCGTCGCGGTCGACGCCCTGGCTGATATGGGCGGATTGCTCGTGCAGGTAGTTGTGGACATGGCAGGTGTTCCAGTGGAACTTTTCCTGCTCGTAGCCGATGTCGCGGATCGTCTCGCGGGCGATCTCGCTGATGCGGCCCATGTATTCGCCCAGCTTCTTCTGGTCGGTCAGGCCGATCTCGCCCCCGATGACCACGGTGCCGGTCGTCGCGAAGGTTTCGCAGGCGACGCGGGCGGCCGGATCCTCGGCCAGCAGCGCGTCGAGCACCGCGTCCGAGATCTGGTCGCACAACTTGTCGGGGTGGCCCTCGGAGACGGATTCCGAGGTGAACACATAGTCCTGTCTGGCCATGAAGATGCTCCGTTGAAATGACGCCGCCACGCCAGGAAGCCGTTGTGACGGTCAGGCGAAGCGTTAGTGGACCTGCCCGCCGCCGTCAACTGCGCAACTTGCGCCGCCGCCCCAGGGCGGCCAGCAGGAAGGCCGCCAGCGCCAGCGCCACGGCCGGCCAGTCGCCCAGCCGCGACCAGGGCGTCGGCGGCAGCGCGCCGGGCAGGGCGGCGTCGATGCGCCCGGCGCGGTTCAGGCCCAGCGTGGCGCGCAAGCCCCCGCGCGCGTCGATCACCGCCGAGACGCCGGTATTGGCCGCCCGCATCAGCGGCAGGCCCGATTCGATGGCGCGCAGCCGGGCCTGCGCCAGATGCTGCCATGGCCCCGAGAGCTGGCCGAACCAGGCGTCGTTGGTGACCTGCAAAAGCCAGCCCGGCCGGTCTTCCCCGGCGATCAGGTGATGGGAGAACACCGCCTCGTAGCAGATCAGCGGCTGCATCGGCGGCAGGCCGGGCAGGCGCATGACCTGCGGTCCCGGCCCGGCCGAATAGCCGAAGCCGTGCTGCGCGGCAAAGGCGCGGATGCCGAACCGCGCCATCACATCGCCCCAGGGCGTGTATTCGCCAAAGGGCACCAGGTGGAACTTGTCATAGACCGGGCCGATGCCCTGGGCCGAGAACTCGGCCAGGCTGTTGAAATAGCGGCTGCCCTCGACCCGCTGGATGCCCAACACGACCGGGGCGCCGACATAGGCGGCGATGTCCTGCGGGGCGGTGCCGGATTGTTCCAGCAGGAAGTTCACCGCCGTTTCGGGCCAGATCACCACATCCGGCGGCGGCATGTCGGGGTCGCGGATGGCCGAAAGGTCGAGCAGGCGGCGGAAGAACACCTCGGACCACCAGGGATCCCATTTCAGCGCCTGGGTGGCGTCGGGCTGGACCAGCCGCAGCCGCAAGCCGGTATCGGGCGGCAGGGGGTGGGCCAGCCGCGCCAGCCCCGCGCTCCAGGCGGTGGCGACGACCAGCAGGGCCAGCACCGTGCCGGGCAGGGCCGGCAACCGGCCGGGCCGGCGAAAGCACAGGGGCAGGGCGGCGGCCAGCATGGTCAGGCCGGACAGCCCGATCGCGCCAAGCGTGGCCGCGACCTGCCCGGCGGGGGTGTCGATCCAGACATGGCCGGTCAGCGCCCAGGGCAGGCCGGTAAAGATCCAGCCGCGCATCCAGTCCGACAGCACCATCAGGGCGGCGAAGCCCAGCCCCTGCCGGGGAAAGCCCGGCGCGAGCCGGGCGGCGAGCCAGGCCGGCGCAGTCCAGAACAGCGCCCCGCCCGCCGCGGTCAGCACCAGCGCGAAGGGGGCCATCCAGCCATAGGTCTCGGGCTCGACCAGGAAGGGCTCGACGATCCAGGACATCGCCAGCGCGAAATGGCCCAGCCCGGCGGCAAAGGCGTGCCAGGCCGCGGCGCGGGGCGTTTCGGCCCGCGCCACCTGCCGGCACAGCAGCGCCAGCGCCAGCAGGGTCAGCGGCCAGAGATCCCAGGGCGCCTGACCCAGCGCGGCCATGGCCCCCAGCCCCGCGCCAAGGGCGAGCATCGCCCAGGACGGGCGCCCGCGTCGCGATGGCGATGTGCAGGCCGGAGGGGCCATGGAACCGGCTCAGGCCCCGGCGGTGGTATCGTCCGGGCTCGGCGCCGCATCGGTGCCGGCTGCGTCGCCGGGGGTGATCGCTTCGGCCTCGGCCGCCTTGGCCCTGGGCTTGCGCGGCGCGCGGGGCTTGGCCGGCTTCTTTGCCGCCTTGCGGGCCGGCTTGGCTTCGGCTTCGGCTTCCGGCTGTTCGGGCGCGGGCTGTTCCGCCTCTGCCGGGATCGCCGCAGCGTCGGCGTCGGCGGCAGCGTCGGCCTTGGCCTTGGGGGTGCGCGGCTTGCGCTTGCGCACAGGCTTTTCCTTGGCTTCGGGCTCGGCCGCCGGTTCGGCGGAGGCGGCCTCCCCGGGCGCGGCTTCCGGGGCCGTTTCCGGTTCAGGTGCCGGTTCCGCTACCGGTTCCGCGGGCTGGATCGCCGGTTCGGCCAAGGCTTCGGCCGGGGCCGGGATCGGAGCCTCGGCGGGCACGGGGCCGGGCTCGGCGGTCGGCTCCGCGGCCGCGGCCTCGGCAGGCTGCGCGGCCGGCTTGGTGCGGGCGGATTCCCCCCGGCGGCGCTTGCCGGGCTTGCGTTCGGCGGACGGGCGCTCGGCGGCCTGCTCAGGTGCGACATCCTCGCGCGGTGGCTCGGCGGCGGTTTCCTCGATGGCGGATTCCTCGACGGGGTCGCGGAAGCCTGGACGGAAGCTGCGGGTCAGGAACTCGGGCATATGCTCGCCCATGCCCATGACCGGATGGCGGTCGGTGCGGCGGTCCTCGCGCCGGTCGTGACGCTCGCCATGGCGTTCGCGGCGCTCGTCCCGGCGTTCATCCCTGCGCTCCTCGCGGGGCGCCCGGTCGTGCCGGCGCTCGGCCTGTTCGGCGGGCCTGGCCTCGGCGCGCGGCTCGTGGGCCTGGATGGGCGCCTGGGCGCGCTGTTCGCTGTCGTCGCGCCGGCCGCGGCGGTCGCGGTCGCGCCCGCGTTCCTTGCGGCCGGTCTCGCGCGCCGGACGCGGCGCGCCCTGGGCGGCGCTGGAAAGGGCAAAGCCCTCGGGCACCGGCGCGCGGGGCAGGGTCTGCTTGACCAGCGATTCGATGGCGCCCAGGTATTTCTCGTCCGCGGGCGTCGCGATCGAGATCGCGGTGCCCAGCCGCCCGGCGCGGCCGGTGCGGCCGATGCGGTGGACGTAATCCTCGGCATGGCTGGGCAAGTCGAAGTTGAACACATGGCTGACCGCCGGGATGTCGAGCCCGCGCGCCGCCACGTCCGAGGCGACCAGGAAGCGCAAGGTGCCCTCGCGGAACCCGTCCAGCGTCGCCATGCGGTGGCGCTGGTCCAGGTCGCCGTGGATCGGCGCGGCGTCGAAGCCATGCGCCTTGAGCGACTTGGCGACGATGTCCACCTCGGTCTTGCGGTTGCAGAAGATGATGGCGTTCTTGAGCCCCTCGCCCTCGGCCCGGATCAGGGCGCGCAGCAACTCGCGCTTCTGCTTCGCGGTCTGGTCGCGGCGGGTCGGGGTGATCTCGATCAGCTTCTGGGTGATCGTTTCGCTGGTGGTGGCCTGGCGTGCGACCTCGATGCGCTCGGGCGCATGCAGGAAGGTGTCGGTGATGCGCTCGATCTCGGGCGCCATGGTGGCGCTGAAGAACAGCGTCTGCCGGGTAAAGGGCGTCAGCTGGAAGATGCGCTCGATATCGGGGATGAAGCCCATGTCGAGCATCCGGTCGGCCTCGTCCACCACCATGATCTGCACGCCGGTCAGCAGAAGCTTGCCGCGCTCGAAATGATCCAGCAGCCGGCCGGGCGTCGCGATCAGCACGTCCACGCCGCGGTCGATCAGCTTGTCCTGTTCGCCGAAGGAAACGCCGCCGATCAGCAGCGCCTTGGTCAGTCGGGTGTGCTTGGCATAGATGTCGAAATTCTCGGCCACCTGGGCGGCCAGTTCGCGCGTCGGGCACAGCACCAGCGAACGCGGCATCCGGGCGCGGGCGCGGCCGCGGCCGAGCAGGGTGATCATCGGCAGGGTGAAGCTGGCGGTCTTGCCGGTGCCGGTCTGGGCGATGCCCAGCACGTCGCGCCCTTCCAGCGCCGGGGGAATCGCCCCGGCCTGGATCGGCGTGGGCGTCTCATAGCCGGCCTCGGCGATGGCTTTCAGAACCTTGGGGTCCAGCTTCAGATCGGAAAACTTGGTCATTCAGGGCTTTCGTATCAAATGCGCGGGACAGCCCGCGCCGTGCTTGCGTCCATCGCCGCTTCCGGAGAAACCGGATTGTCGCGGCGGGTCGGGACGCAATTTCCGCACGCCCCTCGCCTTGCCTGCCGGATGCAGACAGGGCGGGCCTAGCCGAAAACCCGCTCTTCGTCAATCTGATGCGCGTCTGCTGTTCCGTGGGCCGGTTGACGGCCCCCTCGGGCAGGCGCTATCCCCGGGCGATCTTACGGATGGAAGCCATGAACCTTTTCTCGGATATCCGCGCGCTGGTCCTTGATGCGCTGGCGCAGATGGAACAGGCGGGCGCGCTGCCCACGGGTCTCGACACCGCCAATGTGACGGTCGAGCCGCCGCGGGACGCCGCGCATGGCGACATGGCCACCAATGCCGCCATGGTGCTGGCCAAGCCCGCCGGGAAAAAGCCGCGCGACATCGCCGAGGCGCTGGCCGCCCGCCTGGCCGCCGATCCGCGCATCGCCTCGGCCGAGGTGGCGGGGCCGGGCTTTCTGAACCTGCGCCTGGCGCCCGCCGAATGGCAGGGCGTGGTGCGCGCCGCGCTGGCCGAGGGCGGGGATTACGGCCGCTCGGAGATGGGCAAGGGCCAGCGGATCAACGTCGAATTCGTCAGCGCCAATCCGACCGGACCGATGCATGTCGGCCACACCCGCGGCGCGGTCTTCGGGGATGCGCTGGCGGCGCTTCTGGATTTCTCGGGCCATGAGGTCACCCGCGAATATTACATCAACGACGGCGGCGCGCAGGTCGATGTGCTGGCGCGGTCCGCCTATGAACGCTATCGAGAGGCCAACGGGCTGGAGCCCGAGATCCGCGAGGGGCTTTACCCCGGCGACTACCTGATCCCGGTGGGCGAGGCGCTGAAGGCGAAATACGGCACCAGCCTGCTCGACAAGCCGGAATCGGAATGGCTGGCCGAGATCCGCAGCTTCGCCACCGAGGCGATGATGGACATGATCCGCGAGGATCTGGCGCTGCTCAACGTCCATATGGACGTGTTCTCCAGCGAGAAGGCGCTTTACGGCACCGGCCGGATCGAGGCCGCGATCGAGCGGCTGCGCCAGCAGGGCCTGATCTATGAAGGCGTGCTGGAGCCGCCCAAGGGCAAGACCCCCGAGGACTGGGAGCCGCGCGAGCAGACGCTGTTCCGGTCCACCGCCCATGGCGACGACGTGGACCGGCCGGTGAAGAAATCCGACGGCTCCTGGACCTATTTCGCGCCCGACATCGCCTATCACTGGGACAAGATCGAGCGCGGCTTCGATGCACTGATCGACGTGTTCGGCGCCGACCATGGCGGCTATGTCAAGCGCATGACCGCCGCCGTGAAGGCGCTGTCGAACGGCCGTGTGCCGCTGGACGTCAAGCTGATCCAGCTGGTCAAGCTGTTCAAGAACGGCGAGCCCTTCAAGATGTCCAAGCGCGCCGGCACCTTCGTCACCCTGCGCGACGTGGTCGAGCAGGCGGGGGCGGACGTCACCCGCTTTCACATGCTGACGCGCAAGAACGACGCGGCGCTGGATTTCGACTTCGACAAGGTGCTGGAGCAATCCAAGGACAACCCGGTCTGGTACGTGCAATATGCCAGCGCGCGGGTGAACTCGGTCCTGGGCAAGGCGGCGGCGATGGGGGTCGATACCTCGGACGCGGCGCTGGCGCAGGCGGATCTGGCGCAGCTTTCGCATCCGGCCGAGCTGGAACTGGCCCGCAAAGTTGCAGAATGGCCACGCACGGTCGAAATCGCCGCCCGCGCGCACGAGCCGCACCGGATCGCGTTTTTCCTTTACGATATTGCCTCGGAACTGCATTCGCTGTGGAACCGCGGCAATGACGAGCCCGCCCTGCGCTTCCTGCAAGAGGGCGATGCGGCGGCCACGGCAGCGAAAATCGCGCTGGCACGGTCCGTCGGCGTTGTCATTTCGGCCGGTCTTGGTATCTTGGGGGTGACTCCGGCCAAAGAAATGCGCTGAAAAACGGCGCCCTGCCGGGGGACGAGCAGATAAACGAGCAGCGTCGGAACAACCGGCAGGCAGGCAGGAATGACGGTAGTAGATTTCCGCTCTTCGGGCGGGTTTGACGGGTCGCAGCCCCACAGGCTGTCGCAGGGCTATGCCCATGCCGAGGGGCAGCAGGGCTATCAGGACGACTGGCAGGATGGCGGCTGGGACGAACAGCATTACCCCCATGCCGAATCGCTGGCCGAATCGCCTTCGCTCCTGGGGCGGATCACGCGGCTGACGCATTACCTCGGGGCGCTGGTCTCGGTCGGGCTGATCGTGATCCTGGCGGTCTGGGGCTACAAGCTGGTGGTGCGCGACGTCTCGGGCGTGCCGGTGATCCGCGCCATCGAGGGCGAGGCCCGCACCGCGCCCGACAATCCGGGCGGCGAGCTGACCCAGCGCACCGGCCTTGCGGTGAACTCGGTCGCTGCCGGGGCCGAAGCCGGGGCGGTGGACCGCGTGGCTCTTGCGCCCGCTGCCACGCCGCTTGACGGCCAGGACGTGCCCATGGGCGAACTGGGCGCCACGGCGCAAGAGCCCTCGCATCCGGTTGATGCGCCGCTGTTCGAGGAAGCCGCCCGCGTCATCGCCCGTCCCGACGGCGAGACCCTGGCCCAGCCGGACACGGCGGCGGAAAGCGTCGCCAGCGCGGTGATCTCGGACGCGCCCGCCGCCGATGCGCCGGTGAACGAGGCCGTGACCGACCTTGCCGGCAATGAGACGCGCGACATGGCCATCACCACCGCGCTGGCCGAGGCCGGCGCCCTGCCGGCCCCCGGCGCCATCGCGCAATCGGCGCGTCCCGCGCCGCGTCCGCGCCGCGTCGCCGCCGCCGCGCCGGCGGTCGCCAGCGATGCCGCGCCGGCCCCCGCACCTGCCGCTGCCGAAAGCCGCCCGGCCGCTGCCCCGGCACCGGTGCAGGTCGCCTCGGGCGCGCCCCTGGTGCAGATCGGCGCCTTCGACAGCGATGCATTGGCACGGGGCGAATGGAACCGCGTCTCGGGCAAGTTCGGCGCGCTTTTCGCCGGCAAGGGCATGGTGGTCCAGGAACACAAGGCCAATGGCCGCAGCTTCTGGCGCCTGCGCGCCGCCGGTTTCGAATCGCGCGACGAGGCGCGGCGCTTTTGCGCGGCGTTGATCGCCGAGGGCGTGGACTGCATCCCCGCCATGGCGAAATGAGCCGCTGACATGGCAGGCGCCACCATCCTCGGCGGCATCGCCGGCCCGGAGCTGAGCCGGGCCGAGCGCGATTTCTTCCGCGCCGCCGACCCCTGGGGCTTCATCCTGTTTGCGCGCAATGTCGATACGCCGGACCGCCTGCGCCGGCTGACGGCCGAGCTGCGCGAGGCGGTGGGCCGCAACGCCCCGGTGCTGGTGGACCAGGAGGGCGGGCGCGTCCAGCGCATGCGCGCGCCGCATTGGACCGACTGGCCGGCGCCGCTGGACCAGGCCGGACGGGGCGAGCGCGCCGTCTGGCTGCACCATCACCTGCTGGCACAGGAATTGCGCGCCGTCGGCATCGACGCCGATTGCGCCCCGGTCCTGGACATCGCCCGCGACGAGACGCATCCCTTCCTGAAGAACCGCTGCCTCGGCTCGGATGCCGAAACGGTGATCCGCCTGGGCCGCGCCGCGGCGCAGGCGATGCTGGCCGCCGGGGTGCTGCCGGTCGTCAAGCACATGCCGGGCCATGGCCGGGCGCGGGTGGACAGCCACAAGGATCTGCCGGTGGTCGAGGCTTCGCTCGACGAGCTTCGCGCCAGCGATTTCGCCCCGTTCCGTGCGCTGGCCGACCTGCCCATGGCGATGACGGCGCATATCCGCTTTACCGCCATCGACGATGCGCCCGCCACCGCCTCGGCCCCGGTGATCGAGATGATCCGGCGCGAGATCGGCTTTGACGGGCTGCTGATGTCCGACGACATCGGCATGCAGGCGCTGTCCGGCAGCCCGGCCGAGCGCGCCGCCGCCGCCATCGCCGCCGGCTGCGACCTGGTGCTGTCCTGCAACGAGACCCTGGCGCAGATGGACGAGATCGTGGCGGCCGCCGGAGCCATGTCCCCCCGCGCCGCCCTGCGGGCCGAGGCGGCGCTGGCCCTGCGCCGCGCGCCGGTGCAGCAGGACACCGCCGCGCTGCGGGCCGAATTGGCGGCGCTTGGCGGGCTGGCGGCCTGATCGGTTGACTAGGCCCTGTCTATCGCGGATTCTGCGCAGGTTCCCTTGCCTGGACGCGACATGACCAAGGTGCCCTACCTGACCCCCGTGCCGGACCCCGAACCGGACCCGGCGCCGCATCTGCCGGGGCTGGGCCCGCAAGCCGTGGCCGAGCGCCGCGCCGAGGAGATGCTGGTCGTCGATGTCTCGGGCTTCGAGGGGCCGCTGGACCTGCTGCTCACGCTGTCGCGCACGCAGAAGGTCGATCTGATGCAGGTCTCGGTGCTGGAGCTTGCCGATCAGTATCTGGCCTTCGTCGAGGAGGCCCGCGCGCTGCGTATCGAGCTGGCCGCCGATTACCTGGTCATGGCCGCCTGGCTTGCCTATCTGAAATCCCGCCTGCTGCTGCCGCCCGACCCCGAGGCCGAGGGGCCGAGCGCCGAAGAGATGGCGGCGCATCTGGCCTTCCAGCTGGAACGGCTGAACGCCATGCGCGAGGCCGCGGCGCGGCTGATGGCCCGCGACCGGCTGGGACAGGACCGCTTCCCCCGCGGCGCGCCCGAAACCGTCGCCCGCCAGCGCCAGGTCGCCTGGCAGGCCGGGCTGATCGACCTGATGCGCGCCTATGCCCGGCTGCGCACCCGCGACGAGTTTCGCCCCTATGCCTTCGACCGCCGGGACGTGCTGAGCATGGAGCAGGCGCTGGACCGGGTGCGCGGGCTGATCGGCTATGCCGGGGACTGGACCGCGCTTTCGGCCTTTCTGCCCGAGGGTTGGGAGGCCGATCCGCAGCGCCGCCGCTCGGCCACCGCGGCGACCTTTGCCGCGACGCTGGAACTGGCGCGGCAGGGTGCGGTGGAAATCAGCCAGGCCGGCACCTTCGCCCCGATCTCCATCCGCAGGCGTCCAGAATGAGCCAGGACCATATCGCCCCTGATTCCCAGCATTTCCCGCCGCCGCCCCTGCCCGAGCAGGAGCGCATGGTCGAGGCGATCCTCTTCGCTTCGGCCGAGCCGATGAGCCAGCGCGAGATTGCCGCCCGCCTGCCGGCCGGCTGCGATACGGCCGAGGCGCTGCGCGCGCTGCGCGCCCGCTATGAGGGGCGGGGGGTGCAGCTGGCGCGGGTGGGCGATGCCTGGGCCTTTCGCACCGCCGCCGACCTGGGCTTCCTGATGCAGGAAAGCGTGGTCGAAAGCCGCCGCCTGTCGCGGGCCGCGACCGAGACCCTGGCGATCATCGCCTATCACCAGCCCGTGACCCGCGCCGAGATCGAGGAGATCCGCGGCGTCGCCGTCAGCCGCGGCACGCTGGACCAGCTGATCGAGCTGGACTGGGTCCGCATCGGCCGCCGCCGCCAGACCCCCGGCCGGCCGGTGACCTTCGTGGTGACCGAAGCCTTCCTGGATCATTTCGGGCTGGAAAGCGCCCGCGACCTGCCGGGGCTGGCCGAGCTGCGCGCGGCAGGCCTGCTGGAATCGCGCCCGCCGGGCGAGGGGCTGGCGCCCGGCCTGTTCGGCGAGGCCGGCGAGGAGGATGCCGAAGCCATGGCCGAGGATTTGTTCGAAGACGAGTGAAGAACGGGTTGCAACCCGATGAATATAAATCGCTTAATTGCTATTCTGACGCGCGTGGCCGTCAACCGGCTGCTGCGCTGGGGCCTCCGGCGGATGCATGCGCCGAAGTCGGGCGCGCGCCGGACGTCTCGGCAGCAGGGCCGCGAAAAGACCATGCGCGAAGCGGTCAAGCACGCCCGCCAGGCGGCGCGCATCACCCGGCGGATGCGATAGGGGGCTCTGCCCCCGTCGCGCTGCCGCGCGACTCCCCCGGGATATTTGGGCAGGAAGAACGCTGGCCGGGCGGCCAGGCTCAGGCGAATTGCTTGGCCAGCTTGAGGCCCTGGCCCTGGTAGTTCGAGGCGATGCCGCTGCCGTAGAGCCGTTCGGGGCGGGCTGCCATCCGTTCGTAGACGAGCCGGCCGACGACCTGGCCATGCTCCAGCGCGAAGGGGGCCTCGTGGCAGCGCACCTCGAGGACGCCGCGCGCGCCTTGCCCGGCGGCGCCATGGCCGAAGCCGGGGTCGAAGAAGCCGGCGTAATGCACGCGGAACTCGCCCACCATGGCCAGGTAGGGTGCCATTTCCGCGGCGTAATCGGGCGGGATCGCCACGGATTCGCGGCTGACCAGGATATAGAAGGCGCCGGGGTCGAGGATCAGCTGGCCATCCGTGGTGCGCAATTCGTCCCAGAAGTCGCGGGCCTGGTAGGCGCCGATGCGGTCGAGGTCGATGACCCCGCTATGCGGCCGGGCCCGGTAGCCGACCAGGTCGCCGCGCGCGGGCCGCAGATCGACCGAGAAGCCCAGGCCGTCGTCGATCAGCGCCTCGCCCGTCACCAGCGGCTCGCATGCGTGCAGGTCACGCAAGGCGGTATCCGTCAGCACCGCCTGGCCCCGGCGCAGCCGCAGCTGGTTCAGCCGCATGCCGGGCCGCACCAGCACCGAGAAGCTGCGTGGGCAGATCTCGGCATAGATGGGGCCGTCATAGCCCTGGGGCAGGCGGTCGAATTCGGTGCCCTCGTCGGTGACCAGCCGGGTCAGAAGGTCGAGCCGGCCGGTCGAGCTTTTGGCATTGGCGACCGCGTCGAGGCCCTGGGGCAGCGACAGCCGTTCCATCAGCGGCACCAGGTAGACGCAGCCCTTTTCCAGCACCGCGCCCTCGGTGAGATCCATGCGGTGCATCTCGAAATCCTTGAGCCGGTCGCTGACCCGGCGCCCGCGCCCGGCCAGGAACGAGGCGCGCAGCCGCCATGCCGTCGCGCCCAGGCGCAGGTCAAGGCTGGCAGGCTGGACCTGTTCGGGCCGGATCGGCTGGTCGGCCGAGATCGCGCCGCTGGCGATCAGCTGACGCAGGGACGTATCGGGAAGCACACCGTTCACGCGAAACCCTTTCGGCAAAAGGAAACGCCCACCCCCGGACGGGGATGGGCGTTTTCGGAATGGTCGGGCCGGCGAGATTCGAACTCGCGGCCTTCCGCCCCCCAGACGGACGCGCTAACCAGGCTGCGCCACGGCCCGACGAGGGGCATATAGAGCGAAGCGGGCGGCCAGCACAAGGGGCCAGGGGCGGAAATTTCGGCAAGAATCTCGATTGCTGTGGATAGTCGGCCGGCGGGGGCCGGAAAGCGGGCGGCCATGCGCGTCAGCGTGCGCCGGTCAGCGCGTCGCGCAGGGTTTTCGCTTGCGCGGGCAGGGGCTTGCCCTGCAGTTCGAACTGGCGCAGGGCCAGCGCGGTCGCCACCAGCCGGCCCAGCCAGTCCGGCGCGGGATCGCGCCCCGGATCGAGCGCGGCGAAGAGCGGCAGCGATTCGGCCTGCTGTTCGGGGCGGTTCGGCCGGGCTGGCCTGAGGACCGCTTTCGCGTCCCTCGGCATGGCGTCGCGCTCGGGCAGGGCCAGGCGCACGGCCGGGCCGGGATGTTCCACCGCGCCGGCCTCGCCCAGGGTTTCGCCCAGGCGGGCGGCGCCGATCTCGCGCAGCGCGGCGCCGCGATCCGCGGCGATCAGCCGCTTGGCGCCGCGGATGCTGAGCCCCTCCTCGCGCATGACCTGGCAGAGGCCGGCTGCCAGCCGCACGTCTTCGGGCCGGTAATAGCGGCGCCCGTCGGCGCGCTTGACCGGCGCAAGCTGCGTGAATTGCGATTCCCAGTAGCGCAGCACATGCGGCGCGACGCCGACGAGGCGCGAGACCTCTCCGATGGACCTGAAGGCGTCGGGCGACTTGCTCATCAGCCCTTGCGCCTGTTCCCCGCCGCCACCCGATCCTTCATCAGATGCGATGGCCGGAAGGATAGAACCCGGCGCGGCGTGATCGGCACTTCCTCGCCGGTCTTGGGGTTGCGGCCGATGCGTTCGTTCTTGTCGCGGACCGAGAACGTGCCGAAGGACGAGATCTTGACCTGCTCGCCGCGCACCAGCGCATCGGAGATATGGCCAAGCACGCTTTCGACAAGCTGGGCCGATTCGTGGCGGGACAGACCCACCTCACGGAACACGGCCTCGGCCAGGTCCATGCGGGTCAGGGTAGAGTCGCTCATCTCGGAAACCTCTTGAATGGTGCGAAGGATGATTTCTTTACGGCGCCGAGTCAACAACCCCGGCCCGATTCCGTTCCCTCATCGGACGATTTTGTTCCGCGTTATTCGCGCCTTACCTGCAAGACCCCGCGCATGGCCGCCTGCGACCCGCTTGGAGCCGCGGCAATCCGCGCCTATGTTGAAGGGGAAAGGGCAGGCGGGACGGAGCGGATATGGCCGGTGGCTGGGCGCGCGACGATGCGGTGAACGAGCAGATCGAGGTCTCTACGCAGGAGGCGATCGAGCGGATGCGGCTACGCAATGCGCAGCGCGTCGCGCAGGAAAGCGCCCGCATCTGCGAGGAATGCGACGAGCCGATCCCCGAGGCGCGGCGGCAGGCGATTCCCGGTGTCCGGCTGTGCGTGGACTGCCAGTCGGGCCGCAACCGGGCCTGGCGACCCAGCGCCGGGATCAACCGGCGCGGATCGAAGGATTCGCAGCTGAAATAAGGGGCTTGCCTACCAGCGCAGCACGACCGAGCCCCAGGCGAGGCCGCCGCCGATGGCCTCGGCCACCAGCACGTCGCCGGGCTTGAAGCGCCCCTCGGCATTGGCCACCGAAAGCGCCAGCGGGATCGATGCGGCCGAGGTATTGCCGTGGTCGGCCACCGTCAGCACCACCTTTTCCATCGGCAGGTGCATGCGCTTGGCCGTGGCCTCGATGATGCGCAGGTTGGCCTGGTGCGGCACCAGCCAGTCCACCTGTTCGGGCGTCAGGCTGGCCCGGTCCAGCGCGCGATGCGCGGTGTCGGCCAGCTTCTCGACCGCGTGGCGGAAGACCAGGTTGCCCTGCATGCGCAGATGGCCGGCGGTGCCGGTGCTGGCCACGCCGCCGTCGACATAGAGCAGGTCGCGATATTGCCCGTCGCTGTTCAGGTCGGTCGCGAGGATGCCGCGGTCGGCGGAGGTGCCCTGGCCCTCGGCCGCCTCCAGCACCATGGCGCCGGCGCCGTCGCCGAAGAGCACGCAGGTCGAGCGGTCGCTCCAGTCCATGATCCGGCTGAAGGTCTCGGCCCCGATCAGCAGGACGCGATCTGCAAGCCCGGCGCGGATCATCGCATCGGCATTGGCCAGCGCATAGACGAAGCCGGCGCAGACCGCCTGCAGGTCATAGGCGAAGCCCCGGCGCATGCCCAGCCCGGCCTGCACCATGGTCGCGACCGAGGGGAAGGTCAGGTCGGGGGTCGAGGTCGCCACGATCACCGCGTCGATCTGTCCGGCCTCGATGCCGGCATCGGCCAGGGCCGCCTGCGCGGCCCGGATGGCCAGGTCGCTGGTGCCCTGGTCCTCGGCGGCGAAATGGCGCCGTTCGATCCCGGTGCGGGCGCGGATCCATTCGTCGCTGGTGTCCAGCTTATCCTCGAACCAGCTGTTCTCGACCACGCGCTCGGGCAGGTAATGGCCGGTTCCCCGGACGATCGCACGCCGCATCAGGACGCCTCGCTTTCCTTGCTGCCGTTGATTTGGCCGGCCGCCGCGACGGATTGCGCCACGCGCGCCGCCAGCCGGTCCTGAAAGCCGGATTGCGCCAGCCGGAAGGCCAGCTTGATCGCCGCCGAGACGCCGGTGGCATCGGCCGAGCCGTGCGATTTCACCACCGTCCCGTTCAGCCCCAGAAAGACGCCGCCATTGACGCGCCGCGGGTCGATGCGCTTTTGCAGCCGCTTGAGCGAGCCCATGGCCAGAAGCGCCGCGAATTTCGACATCACCGACTTGCCGAAGGCTTCCTTCAGCAGTTCGCCCACCAGCTTCGCGGTGCCCTCGCCGGTCTTCAGCGCGACATTGCCGGTGAAGCCGTCGGTCACGATCACATCGACGCGGGCCGAGGGCAGGTCGCCCCCCTCGACGAAGCCGACATAGTCGAAATTCGCCGCCTGCGCCGTGGTGGGGATCAGTTCATGCGCCTGCTTGAGCTCGGGCCGGCCCTTGTGGTCCTCGGTCCCGACGTTCAGCAGACCGACGCGCGGCCGTTCCAGCCCGAAACCGTTGCGGGCATAGGAGGCGCCCATCAGCGCATAGGTCAGCAAGTCCTGCGCATCGGCGCGGATGTCGGCGCCCACATCCAGCATGACGTTGAAGCCCTGCGGATTGCGCGAGGGCCAGAGGCAGGCGATCGCGGGGCGGTTCACGCCGGGCAGCTTGCGCAGCCGCAGCATCGAAAGCGCCATCAGCGCCCCGGTATTGCCACAGGAGACGGCGGCGGTCGCCTCACCCTGCCGCACCGATTCGAGGGCGGACCACATCGAGGTGCCCTCGCCCTTGCGCAGCACCTGGCTGGGCTTGTCGTCCATGGTCACGACGCCGGCCGCGTCGCGGATGTCGCAACGCCGCGCCAGATCGCCGCGGCGGGCGATCAGCCGTTCCAGCTCGGCCCGCGGGCCGTGGACGATGAAGCGGATGTCGGGATTCTTCCCGGCGCTTTCGGCCATGCCGGCGACCACCGTCGCCGGGCCGCGGTCGCCGCCCATCGCGTCAACGGAGATCACCACGCCGCCCCCGTCGCCAGGGGCACGAGGCAGAATGCTGGAATCTGCCGAAGCCATATCCGCGGTCGGTCCGCTCAGGCCGCGTCTTCGTCCAGGTCGACCTCATTGGCCTGCGCCACGACTTCGCGGTCGGCGTAGTGGCCGCAGGACGGGCAGACGTGATGCGGGCGCTTCAGCTCGCCGCAGTTGGGGCATTCGTTCGGGTTGCCGGCGACGAGCGCATCATGCGAACGGCGCATGTTGCGGCGGGAGCGGGTAACTCGGTTCTGAGGGACGGCCATGTCTCAACCTCAAGTGGTTCGGGGGGCAACCCGGCTGGGCGGCCCCGGATTCGGTGTTTCGTATCTGGGGCGGGCATAGGCCACTGGAGCGTTGGCCGCAAGTCACGAAAACTGCTCGCAAAGCGGGGGCCGCGGTCCGGGATTCCCCCGCCGGTCGAATGAAGGCGGCAAAATAGCGGGATTTCCGCATTGCGCAAGGGAAATCTGCAAGAGAAGCGGCGCATGCGCGCCGCTGCCTCCGGCGGGGATATTTGGGCAAGAAAGAAGCCGGGCGCCGGGAGGGCCCGGCGGGTTCAGCGGCCGAGCTTGGCGTGGATCTCGTCCAGGTCGATCTCGTTCTTCGGCAGCTTGTTGTCGGGGTTGTCGAAGTCGTATTTGAAGAGCTGGAAGTCCTTCTTGTAGATTTCCCAGATCAGGTGGCGCGACAGGTCGTCGAAATAGGCGCTGACCTTGTGGGCGCGCTTGGGGCCGTGCCCCTCGGATTCGTTGAACTTGGGCACGTCGTTCACGTCGAGCCTGACCGGGGTCGGCGCGGCGTCCAGCACCTTCTGCATGCCCTGGTTGAATTTCTCGGTGAAGAAGATCTGGTCGTAGCGGCCGCCGTTCACGATGAAGGTCGAGATATGGCCTGACATGGCCGACCAGTGGATGTCCGGCTCCATCGGCCGGCGCCAGCGGATGGTGTCGCGCGCAAACAGCAGGAAACGGCGGAAGCTGGCGATCTGGTCGAACTCGAAGCCGTTCTCGGGGCTGCCGACATCGACGCCGTAGCGTTGCATCAGCTCGGGCACCAGGTTGCCGCGGTAGCGCTTGCCGTTCCGCTGGATCCCCGCGATCTTGTCGAAGAACGAGGACAGGATGCGTGCGTAGGGGTTGCGCACGCAGGTGAAGGCCAGCGCCTTGTGGGCCGTGACGTTCGCCTCGATCAGCGGCTGGCTGTCGGGCTGGTTCCACTTGTGCAGCCCGCTGGTGGCGTCGTGGATGTCGCCGTCGAAATAGCGGCCGTGGTCGGAGTAGAACATGATCTGCCCGATCGAGGAGCAGGCGCATTTCGGGACGACGCGATAGACCATGCTTTCGCTTTCCGTCATCCACGTTCCTGGAAAACCCATAACTCTCTTTCCCTTCACAAGAACCGTGCCGGCCGCGGCGGCTTGCCCCTTCGGCCAAAATCGGTAAGGACACAATGCAAATCGCCGGCAGAGATTCAACCAGTGTGAGCATTGCCCGCGCAAGGCGGGCCGGATGGGTAACGAGATGGCGCGTATCGCCTTTATTCTGCTGTGCCACAAGGATCCCGAGAGCGTGGTGGCGCAGGCCCGCCGGCTGACCGCCTCGGGCGATTACGTGGCGATCCATTTCGACGGCCGGGCCGATTCACGCGATTACGCGCTGATCCGGGCGGCGCTGGCCGACAACCCTTCGGTCGCCTTCGCACAGCGGCGCTGGAAATGCGGCTGGGGCGAATGGTCGCTGGTCGGCGCCACGCTGGAGGTAGTGCGCGCCGCCGTCGCCGCCTTTCCGCGGGCCACGCATTTCTACATGCTCTCGGGCGATTGCATGCCGATCAAGTCGGCCGAATACGCCCATGGCCTGCTGGACGCAGAGGATTGCGACTATATCGAGAGCTTCGATTTCTTCGAATCGGACTGGATCAAGACCGGTTTCAAGGAAGAGCGGCTGATCTATCGGCACTGGTTCAACGAGCGCAGGCAGAAATGGCTGTTCTATGCCAGCTACGACCTGCAGAAGCGATTCGGCCTGAGGCGCAGGGTGCCGGCCGACATCCAGGTCATGATCGGGTCGCAATGGTGGTGCCTGCGCCGCCTGACCGTCGAGAAGGTGCTGGATTTCTGCGCCAGCCGGCCGGAGGTCATGCGCTTTTTCTCGACCACCTGGATCCCGGACGAGACCTTCTTCCAGACCGTCGTGCCCCATGTCGTGCCCAGGAAGGAGATCCGCACCCGCACGCTGACCTACCTGATCTTCACCGATTACGGCATGCCGGTGACCTTCTACAACGACCATTACGACCTGCTCATGGGCCAGAACTACCTGTTCGCCCGCAAGATCAGCCCCGAGGCGATCCGCCTGCGCGAGCGGCTGGGCGCGCTTTGGGCGGCGAAGGGCGTGCATTTCCCGATCTCGAACGAGGCGACCGGCCTCTTTCACTTCCTGACCGGGCGGGGCCGGGCCGGGCGGCGCTTCGGCCAGCGGTTCTGGGAGGCCGAGGGCAGCCTGGGCCGTGACAATACGCTGCTGCTGGTGGTGGCCAAGAAATGGCATGTCGCCAAGCGGCTGACCGCGGCGATCCGGGCGCATACGCCGATTCCGGCGGTGGATTACGTCTTCAACGAGCCCGAGGCGCATCTGCCCGATCTGGGCGGGGTCGAGACCACGGTGGAAAAGCGCGACCGCCACCGGCGCGCGCTGATCCGGCTGCTGTTCCAGCATTTCGAATCGAACCGGCTGGTCTTGTGCCTGGACCCCTCGGCGCTGTATCTGATCCAGGATCTGACCTCGGACAAGGCCGATACCCGCATCCTGCTGGTGGATTCCGAATTCGACGACGATTACCTGCGCGGCCATATCGCCCGCGTGGGACTGGCCGGGAGCGAAACCGCCCCCGAGGTGATCGAACGGCTGCTGCCCATGGTGCGCGCCGACCTGGAACACGAGGCCGAGCGGTTGCGCGACATGGATTTTCCCGGCTTCCATTCCATCGCGCCCTGGCGGCCGGCCGCGGAGAATGCCGTGCAACTGGCGCGTTTCCTGGACCTGCCCGCCGAGGCCGCGCTGGCGCTTGCCGGGACCGACCACCTGTTCAGCGACTGAGGAGAGAGCCATGCCCGCCTATGACGACAGCAACATCTTCGCCCGCATCCTGCGCGGCGAGATACCCAACGACACGGTGCTGGAGACCGAGCATACGCTGGTCTTTCGCGACATCCGGCCGCAGGCGCCGGTGCATGTGCTGGCGATCCCCAAGGGCGCCTATATCAGCTACGACGATTTCGCCGCCAATGCCTCGGATGCCGAGATCGTGGATTTCCACCGCGCCGTGGCGAAAGTCACCCGCGATCTGGGTGTGGCGCTGGACGGCGGCCAGGGTTTCCGCGCCATCACCAATGCCGGGCCGGACGGCGTGCAGGAGGTGCCGCATTTCCACATGCACATCCTGGGCGGCCGGCCGATGGGGCGCATGGTTCAGCCGGGCTGAGACGCCGGGCGCGAGGTCAGCTGGACGAAGACATCCTCGAGGTCCGGCGCTTCGACCGCCACGTCGCGGATCGGCAGGTCCGCGGCGCGCAGCGCGTCGATCAGCCCGTCGGTGGGGATGCGCGAGGGCGCATAGCTGAGCGCGAGCCGGCCGTCGCCGCGCCGCTCGGCCCGCACGCCCTCGGGCAGGGCGGGCAGGGTGCGGGCCGGGCCGGTATCGACGACCAGCGTCTTGGAATCGGCCCGGCCGAGCAGGGCGGCGGTATCCTCGCACAGGATCAGTTGGCCGTGGTCGATGATGGCGATGCGGTCGCACATCTCCTCGGCCTCTTGCAGGTAATGCGTGGTCAGGATGATGGTCATGCCCTGGTCGTTCAGCCGCCGCACGTTGCGCCACAGCATTTCGCGCAGCTGGATGTCGACGCCCGCCGTCGGTTCGTCCAGCACCAGGATCTGCGGCCGGTGCACCAGCGCCTTGGCCAGCAGCAGCCGCCGCTTCATGCCGCCCGAGAGGT
This sequence comes from Paracoccus pantotrophus, assembly GCF_008824185.1. Lineage (NCBI taxonomy): Bacteria > Pseudomonadati > Pseudomonadota > Alphaproteobacteria > Rhodobacterales > Paracoccaceae > Paracoccus > Paracoccus pantotrophus. Next base: position 1,155,183 of record NZ_CP044423.1, on the reverse strand, counting down.
GGCGCGAATAGCTTTCCGCCTGATCCGTCAGCCCGACCAGTTCCAGAAGCTCGTCGGTCCAGCGTTCGCGGCGGGGCACACCGTAGAGCCCCGCCTGCACCTCGAGGCTGGCGCGGGGCGTCAGGAAGGGGTCGATGTTGAGTTCCTGAGGCATGACGCCGATGGCGGCGCGGGACTGGCGCGGGTTCACATCCTGGTCGAAGCCCCAGATCGTCACCTGACCGGCGGTCTTGCGCACCAGCCCGGCCAGGATGTTGATCGTGGTGGACTTGCCCGCGCCGTTGGGTCCGAGCAGGCCGAAGATCGAGCCGGCGGGGATGGCGAGGTCCAGCCCCTTCAGCGCCTGTTTCGGGGGCGCCTTGCCCGCGGCGGCATAGGTCTTGGTCAGGCCGCTGATTTCGATGGCGTTCGGGCTTTGCTCGGGGGCTGGCATCGGCTCTTCGCGTTCATTATGATCGCCGCCGGTTTAACCCCGTTTGTCGTCAGAGCTCAAGGAACCGCCATGACCATTCCGGCCCCCGAGATCCAGACCGTCACCTCCTGGAAGGTCGCCTGCGACGGCGACGAGAAGCGGGGGCTGGGCCATCCGCGCGTCTGGCTGGCCATTCCGCGCGATACCGGCTGGGTCGAATGCGGCTATTGCGACAAGCGCTTCGTCATCGACCGCGAGCACGCGCACGAGGATCACTGATCGCGCGCCATGGCGGCCTGGTTCGGGGGGCGGCGCGGTTGCCGCGCCTCCGGCGGGGGTATTTGTGAAACAGTGAAGGCGGGGGCGGTCTTGGCCCGGTCGGCGCTTCGTGGCAGTAAGGGGCCTTGGACGCTGGCAGAAGGATGAGGCGCAGATGACGGACGGATTCGGCAAGGGCCATCACCTGCATCTGATCGACGGCTCGGCCTTCATCTTTCGCGCCTATCACGCGCTGCCGCCGCTGACCCGTCGCTCGGACGGGCTGCCCATCGGCGCGGTGGCCGGCTTTTGCAACATGGTGTGGAAGTATCTGCAGGACGGCAAGGGCTCGGACCAGCCGACCCATGCGGCGGTGATCTTCGATCATTCGGCGCGGACATTCCGCAACGACATCTATCCGCTCTACAAGGCCAACCGGCCCGAGCCGCCCGAAGATCTGCGACCGCAATTCCCGCTGACCCGCGAGGCGACGCGCGCCTTCAACATCGCCTGCATCGAGACCGAGGGCTTCGAGGCCGACGACATCATCGCCACGCTGGCCTGCCAGGCGCGGGATGCCGGCGGGCGGGTGACGATCATCAGCAGCGACAAGGACCTGATGCAGCTGGTCGGCGGCGGGGTCGAGATGATGGACCCGATCAAGGGCAAGCCCATCGGCCCCGAGGAGGTGCGCGAGAAATTCGGCGTCGGTCCCGAGCGGGTGGTGGACGTGCAGGCCCTGGCCGGCGATTCCGTCGACAACGTGCCGGGCGCGCCGGGGATCGGCATCAAGACCGCCGCGCAGCTGATCGAGGAATATGGCGATCTGGAGAGCCTGCTGGCGCGGGCGGAGGAGATCCGGCAGCCCAAGCGCCGCCAGACCCTGATCGACCATGCCGAGCAGATCCGCATCTCGAAGCGGCTGGTCGAGCTGGATTGCGGGATGGCGCTGGATTTCAGCCTGGAGAGCCTGGAGATCCGCGAGCCCGATCCCGAGGCGCTGCTGGACTTCCTGGCCCGGATGGAGCTGCGCACCCTGACCAAGCGCGTGGCCGAGCGTTTCGGCGCCGAGGCGCCGACCATGGCCGAGGCGGCGCCGGTGCCGGCCGCCGTCGCCGGTGCCGCGGCCGCGCCGGCCGTCGAACTGCCGGCCATCGACCGCAGCCTTTACGTCACCATCCGCGACGAGGTCATGCTGGCCGAATGGCTGGCCGAGATCGCCGAAAAGGGCGTGGTCGCCATCGACACCGAGACCACCGGGCTGGACGAGATGCAGGCCGAGCTGGTCGGGGTCTCGCTTTGCACCGGGCCGGGGCGGGCGGCCTATCTGCCGCTGGGCCATGTCGATGGCGCCGCCGACCTCTTCGGCTCGGGTGCGCGGGCCGAGGGGCAGATGGACCTGGACCGGGCGGTGGCGATGCTGAAGCCGGTGCTGGAGGATCCTTCGGTGCTGAAGATCGGCCAGAACATCAAGTATGACTGGAAGGTGCTGGCCCGCCACGGCATCCGCATGGCGCCTTTGGACGACACCATGCTGCTGTCCTATGCGCTGAACGCGGGGGCGCATAACCATGGCATGGACGAGTTGGCGGACCTGTATCTGGGCCATCGCTGCCTGCCGATCAAGGATCTGATCGGCTCGGGCAAGGCGCAGATCAATTTCTCGCAGGTGGCGATCGACAAGGCCAGCGAATATGCCGCCGAGGATGCCGAGGTGACCTGGCGGCTCTGGCATCATTTGCGCCCCAAGCTGGCGCCGAACCATGTGACCACCGCCTATGAGCGGCTGGAGCGGCCGATGATCGCGGTTCTGGCCGATATGGAGATGGCCGGCATCCGTATCGATTCCGAGCATCTGAAGCGCATGTCCAACGCCTTTGCCCAGAAGATGGCGGGGCTGGAGGCCGAGATCCACGAACTCGCCGGCGGTCCCTTCAACGTCGGCAGCCCCAAGCAGCTGGGCGAGATCCTGTTCCAGCGCATGGGCCTGGCCGGTGGCAAGCAGGGCAAGACCGGCGCCTTCTCCACCGGCGCCGAGGTGCTGGAGGATCTGGCCGCCGAGGGGCATGAGCTGCCGGCGCGGGTGCTGGACTGGCGGGCGATCTCGAAGCTGAAATCGACCTATACCGATGCGCTGCCCCTGCATGTGAACCCCGAGACCGGGCGCGTGCACACCAGCTATTCCATCGCCGGGGCACAGACCGGGCGGCTGGCCTCGACCGATCCGAACCTGCAGAACATCCCCGTGCGGACCGAGGAGGGGCGGCGCATCCGTGAGGCTTTCGTCGCCGGGCCGGGGATGCGGCTGGTGAGCCTCGACTACAGCCAGATCGAGCTGCGGATCCTGGCGCATGTGGCGCAGATCCCGGCGCTGAAACAGGCTTTCCGCGACGGCATCGACATCCATGCCATGACCGCCAGCCAGATGTTCGGCGTGCCGGTCGAGGGCATGGACCCGATGATCCGCCGCCGCGCCAAGGCGATCAATTTCGGGGTGATCTACGGCATCTCGGGCTTTGGCCTGGCGCGCAATCTGCGCATTCCACGCGCCGAGGCGCAGAGCTTCATCGACACCTATTTCGAGCGTTTCCCCGAGATCCGCGCCTATATGGACCGCACCGTCGCCGAGGCGAAGCAGGACGGTTTCGTGCGCACGCTGTTCGGCCGGCGGATCATGACGCCGGGCATCAACCAGTCGGGACCGGCGGCGGGCGGGGCGCGGCGCGCGGCGATCAACGCGCCGATCCAGGGTGCGGCCGCCGACATCATCCGCAGCGCCATGATCCGTATGCCGCAGGCCATCGCGCATCTGCCGGCCAGGATGCTGCTGCAGGTGCATGACGAGCTGGTCTTCGAGGTCGAGGAGGGCGCGGTGGCCGAGCTGATCGAGGCGGCGCGCGGCGTCATGCAGGGCGCGGCCGATCCCGCGGTCCGGCTGGACGTGCCGCTGATCGTCGATGCCGGGCAGGGGCTGAACTGGGCCGAGGCGCATTGAGGGCCGCCGGTCGCGTGGATTGCGCGGCCGCATGGGTATTTGGGGAACGAAGAAGCCGGCGAGGGAACGGGATGGGCCATTCGCATGCGCATGACGGCAGGCAGGGGCATGCGCACCTGCCGGGCGGGGTGGGCGATGGCACCATCCTGATCGCGGTGGTGATCAACCTGGCGCTGACCGGTGCGCAGATCCTGGGCGGCTATGTCGCCGATTCCACGGCGCTGATCGCGGACGGGGTGCATAACCTTTCCGATGCGCTGTCCCTGGTGCTGGCCTTTGGCGCCCGGCGCCTAGCGCGGCGTCCCGCCAGCCCCGAGATGAGCTATGGCTGGGGCCGAGCCGAGATCGTCGCGGCCTTCGTCAACTACATCGCGCTGATCGCCATCTCGGTCTGGCTGGGGATCGAGGCGCTGGCGCGGCTGGTCGATCCGCCGCAGGTCGCGGGCGGGCTGGTCATGGCGCTGGCGGCTTTCGCGCTGGTCGTGGATGCGCTGACCGCGGCGCTGGTCTGGCGGGCCGCGAAGGAGAGCGTGAATATCCGCGCGGCCTTCCTGCACAACCTGGCCGATGCCGCGGTCTCGGTCGCGGTGATCCTGGGGGGCGCGCTGATCTGGGCCTTCGGCTGGCAGATCGCCGACCCGATCCTGACATTGCTGATTTCTGCGGTGATCCTGTGGCATATCGGGCAGGAGATCGGGCCGGTGATGCGCATGCTGATGCTGGCCGCGCCGGCCGGCGTGGATCACGCGGCGCTGGTCCGTGCCATGGCCGGGGTCGAGGGCGTGGCGGGTGCCCATCACCTGCACCTGTGGCAGATCGACGAGCGGCGCAACGCGCTATCGGCGCATCTGGTGCTGCGCAAGGGGGCCGATCCGGCCAAGGCGGTGCGCCGGGTCAAGGCGCTGCTGCGGCGCGACTTCGGCATCGGCCATGCCACCATCGAGACCGAGCGCGAGGGCGAGCCCTGCGGCGACCGGGATGACGGCCAGGGCCATCATCCGCATTAGATCGCGGCGGAATGGCCCGAGGCCGCCATGTCGTAGCCGTCGAACATGCGCGCGATCATCCGGGTCAGCGGCCGGCCCTTGGGCGTGATGCGCAGGCCCGCGGCATCGGCCTCGACCATCTCGCCGAAATGCGCGGCGACGGGGGCGAAGACCTGGGCCAGGCCTTCGGCGTCGAAGCCGTGGTCGCGGATGAATTCCTCGGCCCGGATCTCGAAATCGCACATCAGCGCCTCGATCATGCGCGAGCGCCAGCGGTCCTCGGGCGTGAAGGCATGGCCGCGCGTGGTCGAGAAGCGCCCGTCGCGGATCCTGGCCAGATGCGCGCCGGTGGCCGGGGCGTTCTGCGCATAGCCCTGCGGGAAGCGCGAGATGGACGAGGCGCCCAGCCCCACCAGCACCTCGGCCCGGTCGTCGGTATAGCCCTGGAAGTTGCGGCGCAGCAGCCCGGCCTTTTGCGCGCGGGCGAGCCCGTCGCCGGGGCGGGCGAAATGGTCGATGCCGATCTCGTCATAGCCGTCGGCCAGGAACAGCGCGCGCGCCGTCTCGAACAGCCGCAGCCGGCCATGGGGATCGGGCAGGGCCTCGGACGGGATCATCACCTGCCGCTTGGCCATCCAGGGCACATGCGCATAGCCGTAAAGCGCCACCCGGTCGGGCGACAGCGCCAGCAGCTTCTGCACCGATTCGGCGATGCGGTGCGGATCCTGATGCGGCAGCCCGTAAAGGATGTCGGCGTTCAGGCTGGCGATGCCGCGGTCGCGGATCATGTCCACGGCGCGTTTCGTCACCTCGAAGCTCTGCTCGCGGCCGATGACCTTCTGGATCTCGGGGTCGAAATCCTGCACCCCGATCGAGGCGCGGGTCAGCCCGGCCTCGGCCAGGGCGTCCATGCGGGCCTCGTCGATCTCGTTCGGGTCGATCTCGACCGAGAACTCGGCGCCCTCGGCCAGCGGGAAGGTGTTCAGCACCGCGCCGGCGACCAGCCGCATCATCTCGGCCGGCATCAGCGTGGGCGTGCCGCCGCCCCAATGCAGGCGCGACAACCGGACGCCGGGGGCCAGCGCGGATTTCAGCATGTCGAGCTCTGCCAGCAATGCCTTGGCATAGGCGCGCACCGGCTCGTCGGATTGCGTGCCCTGGGTGCGGCAGGCGCAGAACCAGCACAGCCGCCGGCAGAACGGCACATGCATGTAGAGCGAGATTGCGGCGCCGGCGGGGATCGCCGCGATCCAGTCGCGGAAGAGCGGCTCGCCCACGGCGGGGGTGAAATGCGGCGCGGTCGGATAGCTGGTATAACGCGGCACGCGCGCGTCAAACAGTCCCAGCCGCTCAAGTTGCGATTGTTGTTCCATGTTGCTATACCTAGCCGTGAACACGCGCCGGAACCTTGACCCAAATCAAATGCCACATGACGCCGCCCTCTGTGCGACGCAGCAGCCCTGCGAAATCTGCCCCATCCGGTATCGGGCCGTCTGCGCGCATTGCGAAGGCGACGAGCTGGCCGAGCTGGAGGGCATGAAATTCTATCGCCGCTACGAGGCGGGGCAGGTCGTGGTCTGGGCCGGCGACCGCTTGGATTTCGTGGCCTCGGTGATCGCCGGCATGGCCGGGCTGACCCAGCAGCTCGAGGACGGGCGCACGCAGATGGTCGGCCTGCTGTTGCCCAGCGACTTCCTGGGCCGTCCAGGGCGCGAGATGGCGGCCTATACCGTCACCGCGACCAGCGACCTGATGCTGTGCTGTTTCCGGCGCAAGCCCTTTGAAAAGCTGCTGATCGACAATCCCCGCATCGCCAGCCGGCTGCTGGAGATGACGCTGGACGAACTGGACGCCGCCCGCGACTGGCTGCTGCTGCTGGGCCGCAAGTCGGCGCGCGAGAAGATCGCCTCGCTTCTGGTGATCCTGGCCCGGCGCGAGGCCGCGCTGATCAAGCGCCGGCCCGAAGGCCGCATCGCCATCGAACTGCCGCTGACGCGCGAGGCGATGGCGGATTACCTGGGCCTGACGCTGGAGACCGTGAGCCGGCAGATGAGCGCGTTGAAGCGCGAAGGCGTGATCGAACTGGACGGCAAGCGCCGGGTGATCGTGCCCTCCTTCGTGCGGCTGGTCACGGAAAGCGGCGACGATTCGGACGGTGGGCCGCTGAGCTAGGGGGCGCCCGCGGCCGTGTCCCCGAGGGTTGTGCCCCGGAGGGGATCCGGGGCATCGGCCGGGCCGGTCAACGGGCCATCAGCACCGGCAGCTGCGCCTTTTCCAGCATGTTGCGGGTCGCGCCGCCCAGGATCGCCTCGCGGAAGCGGGAATGGCCGTAGGCGCCCATCACCAGCATGTCGGCGCCGATCTCGGTGGCGCGGCGGTTCAGGATGTCGCTGACCAGGGGCTGGGTGCGGGCCAGGACCGCGATTTCCGCCCTGACGCCGTGGCGCGTCAGCATCTGGCACAGCGCCCCGCCGGGATCCGATCGCTCGGGGCCGCTGGGCGAAGGGTCGATCACCGTGATCTCGACGCTGTCGGCGGCGATCAGCAGCGGCAGGGCGCGGCGCACGGCGGCCAGGGCCTCGTTGGACTGGTTCCAGGCGATCATGACCTTCCGGCCGAAGGGTTCCTTCAGCGCCTCGGGCACGATCAGCACCGGGGCCGCGCCCTCGAACAGCGCCGCTTCGGTCACGGCCTCGGCATCGGCGGGCGCGCCCTCGCCATAGGGGCGGTTCAGCACCACGAGGTCGGAATAGCGCGCGCGCATGCCGACCAGCGTCGAAAGCCCGCCGACCTGCGCCACCGCGGAATCGACGGACCAGCGGATGTCCTCGGGGTCGAGCCGGTCGCGGACCCTTTCTTCAAGCTCGCCGGCCGCGGCCACGGCCTTGTCGATGGATTCCTGGAACACATAGGCCGACGCGCCTGCATAGTAATAGCCGCTCTGGGTGTGATCCACACCCATGCAGAACACGTCGAGATGCGCATCCTCGCGCCGGGTCATGGCAATGGCCGAATCCAGCTGCTTGTGCTGATTGGCATCGGTCAGAACGGTCAGGATGGTCTTGTAGCCCATGGGCCCTCTCCTTTCGGGGTTCGGCGGCGAGTTTCACCTGCATCCGGCGGGATCGCAATCGCTGACGGCGGCCGGCTGCGACATCCTGTCCGGATATTTGGGAATTTTACACCTATCCAGAACGGACAGATTGACGCAGATCAAAGTCTCACGAAACCGTGTGACGTTAAGAGGAAAGCTGTCGAAGCCGCGGCCCGTCGCATGCGATGCGAATCGGCCGCCTTCGGCGCAGGATGAAGGACACGAACTTAATGTTGGACACCATCAAGCTGATCGCGCTTGGCACGATCGCGGTATTGGCCGCGATCGGCGCCAATTACGCGCGACCCGATGATCCCGCCTATCTCGTGAATGCCCTGATCGTCATGCTGGCGGCGGGCATCATGTTTCTGCGGGTGCTGCGCCAGATGGGCAACGAGCAACCCTCGCTCGAGCCGCATCCCGAAACGCAATACATGGACGACGTGGTCCGGGCCGGCGTGATCGCCACCGCGCTGTGGGGCGTGGTCGGCTTCCTGGTCGGGGTGATCATCGCCTTTCAGCTGGCCTTCCCGGCGCTGAATCTCAGCGACCTTACCGTGGGCTATACCAATTTCGGCAAGCTCAGGCCGCTGCATACCTCGGCGGTGATCTTCGCCTTCGGCGGCAACGCGCTGATCGCCACCTCGTTCTACGTGGTGCAGCGTACCTCGGCGGCGCGGCTCTGGGGTGGCAATGCCGCCTGGTTCGTGTTCTGGGGCTACCAGCTGTTCATCGTATTGGCCGCGACCGGCTATATCCTGGGTGCCACCCAGTCCAAGGAATACGCGGAACCCGAATGGTATGTGGACTGGTGGCTGACCGTGGTCTGGGTCGTCTACCTGGCCGTGTTCCTGGGCACGATCCTGAAGCGGAAAGAACCGCATATCTATGTGGCGAACTGGTTCTACCTGTCCTTCATCGTCACCATCGCCATGCTTCACATCGTCAACAACCTGGCGATCCCGGTCAGTCCCTTCGGCTCGAAGTCGGTGCAGCTCTTCTCGGGCGTGCAGGACGCGATGACGCAATGGTGGTACGGCCACAACGCGGTGGGCTTCTTCCTGACGGCGGGCTTCCTGGGCATGATGTATTACTTCATTCCCAAGCAGGCCGAACGCCCGGTCTACAGCTACAAGCTGTCCATCATCCACTTCTGGGCGCTGATCTTCCTCTATATCTGGGCCGGTCCGCACCACCTGCACTATACCGCGCTGCCCGACTGGGCCTCGACGCTGGGCATGGTGTTCTCGATCATCCTGTGGATGCCCAGCTGGGGCGGCATGATCAACGGGCTGATGACGCTGTCGGGCGCCTGGGACAAGCTGCGCACCGACCCGGTGATCCGCATGATGGTGGTGGCCGTCGGCTTCTACGGCATGGCGACCTTCGAAGGGCCGATGATGTCGATCAAGGCGGTGAACTCGCTGAGCCATTACACCGACTGGACCATCGGCCACGTGCATTCCGGCGCGCTCGGCTGGAACGGCATGATCACCTTTGGCGCGCTCTACTATCTGGTGCCGCGTCTTTGGGGGCGTGAGCGGCTTTACTCGACGGGCCTGGTCAGCTGGCATTTCTGGCTCGCCACCATCGGGCTGGTGCTCTACGCGGCCTCGATGTGGGTCTCGGGCATCATGGAGGGGCTGATGTGGCGTGAGGTCGACGCCCAGGGCTTCCTGGTCAACGCCTTCGCCGACACGGTGGCCGCGAAATTCCCGATGAACGTGGTGCGGGCATCCGGCGGCGTGCTTTACCTGATCGGGGCGCTGATCATGTGCTACAACCTGTGGGCTACCGTCGCCAAGCAACCCAAGACCCATGCGACCACGGTCGCGGTCCCGGCAGAGTGAGGACGGATCATGGCCATTCTTGAAAAGCACAAGGTTCTGGAAAAGAACGCCACGCTGCTGCTGGTCTTTTCCTTCCTTGTCGTGACCATCGGCGGCATCGTCGAGATCGCGCCGCTGTTCTACCTGCAGAACACCATCGAGAAGGTGCAGGGCATGCGGCCCTATACGCCGCTGGAGCTGAAGGGCCGCGACATCTATGTCCGCGAGGGCTGCTATGTCTGCCACAGCCAGATGATCCGCCCGATGCGCGACGAGGTCGAGCGTTACGGCCATTACAGCCTGGCGGCCGAATCGATGTACGACCATCCGTTCCAATGGGGCTCCAAGCGGACCGGGCCGGACCTGGCCCGCGTCGGCGGCCGCTATTCGGACGAATGGCATATCGACCACCTGGTGAACCCGCAGGCGGTGGTGCCGGAATCGATCATGCCGAAATACGGCTTCCTGCTGGATCGCCAGATCGACCCCTCGAACATGGCGCAGCGGCTGAAGACCGACGCGCTGGTCGGCGTGCCCTATGACGACGAGATGATCGCCGCGGCGGTCAGCGATTTCGCCGCCCAGGCCGACCCCGATGCCGATGCCTCGGGGCTGGAGGAACGCTATCCGGGGGCGCAGCAGCGCAATTTCGACCGCCGTCCCGGCGTGTCCGAGATGGACGCCCTGATCGCCTATCTCCAGGTCTTGGGCACGATGGTCGATTTCTCGACCTTCGAACCCGATCCGAACCGCTGAGGCCGGCCATGGACAGGTATTCCTTCCTGCGCGAACTGGCCGACAGCTGGGTTCTGCTGCTGCTGGTGCTGTTCTTCCTGGGGACGATCGTCTTCGCCCTCAGGCCGGGCTCGCGCCCGCTGCATCGCGATGCGGCCGAAAGCATCTTCCGCAACGAGACGACACCCGCAGCGGCGGGCGAGAAGGAGGTCGAGTGATGGCCGATAGCGACGACGAGCACACCAGCCCGCAAAATCCCGACAACCGGATCGAGCTGGAACGCCAGGCCGCCGACAAGGCCCACAAGGCCGAGATCCTGGCCCATCCGCCAGAGGGCCCCGAGGGGCCGCTGCATCCTCCGGTCACGCCTCGGCCGGGCGCCACCCGCGTCGTGCGCGACCGCAAGGGTGGGCGCAGGGTGGTCGAAGTGCCCTCGACCGGGCACAGCTGGGATGGGATCGAGGAATATGACAACCCGCTGCCGCGCTGGTGGCTGTGGACCTTCTATGCCACCATCATCTGGGGGGTGTTCTATTTCATCGCCTATCCCGCCATTCCGCTGGTGAACGGTGCGACCCGCGGCCTTCTGGGCCAAAGCTACCGCTCCGACGTGGCGGCCGAGATCCAGCGTTTCAACGATGCCAATGCCCCGATCCAGGCCAAGCTGGTCGAGACGCCGCTGGAGGAGATCGCCGCCGACCCGGAACTGGCAAACTATACTGCCAATGCCGGCGCCGCGATCTTCCGCACCTGGTGCGCGCAATGCCACGGCTCGGGCGCGGGGGGCGCCGCAGGCTATCCCTCGCTGCTGGACAACGACTGGCTCTGGGGCGGAACCTTGGAAGAGATCCACACCACCGTCATGCATGGCATCCGCGATCCCAAGGACGGCGATACCCGCTATTCCGAGATGCCGCGCTTCGGCACCGACGACTTGCTGGACAACACCCAGATCAGCCAGGTGGTGCATCACGTGCTGGAACTGGGCGGACTGCCTCATGACGCGGCGCTGGCGGCCGAGGGGGTGGAGCTGTTCGCCGACAACTGCTCGTCCTGCCATGCCGAGGACGGCACCGGCGACCGCGCGCAGGGCGCGCCGGACTTGACCGATGCGGTCTGGCTCTATGGTTCGGACCCGGCGACGATCACCCGGATCGTGCGCGACGGACCTTTCGGCGTGATGCCGGCCTGGAGCGGGCGCCTGTCCGATGCCGACATTGTCGCCGTCGCCGCCTATGTCCACAGCCTCGGCGGTGGCGAGTAACGGATATTCAGATCCGTGGCCGGGAAACCGGCCCCGGTGGCACCGGCCCCCCGTCCTGTTCGCGCGTTTCCAAGGGGGGCCGGTGTTCTTATCAAACGCAGGGCCTGGTTCCGGCGCAAGCCCGGCCGGGCCGGTTTTCTTATGCGGATGCGACAATTCGGCCCATGTTCCCCGCATCCCGTCTCGCTATGCTCGGTCAGCCCGCGCTTGACGCAGATCAATGCGTCGCCGCCGCCAGGCTCTATACCCGAGCCACGCGCAACAGGAGCCAATCATGTCGCATCCCGACATCGACCCGCCACGCCTTTATGCTGCCCGAGAGCCGATCTTTCCCCGCCGGGTCCATGGCTGGTTTCGCAACCTGAAATGGATCATCATGGCGGTGACGCTGGCGATCTATTACGTCACGCCCTGGATCCGCTGGGACCGCGGTCCGGCCATGCCCGACCAGGCGGTGCTGATCGACCTGGCCAACCGCCGCTTCTATTTCTTCTGGATCGAGATCTGGCCGCATGAATTCTACTTCGTCGCCGGCCTTCTGGTCATGGCGGGGCTGGGGCTTTTCCTGTTCACCTCGGCCCTGGGGCGGGTCTGGTGCGGCTATGCCTGCCCGCAGACGGTCTGGACCGACCTTTTCCTTCTGACCGAACGCTGGGTCGAGGGCGACCGCAACGCCCGCCTGCGGCTGTGGAACGCGTCCTGGGACTTGCGCAAGCTGCGGCTGCGGCTGACGAAATGGACGATCTGGCTGCTTATCGCGCTGGCGACCGGCGGCGCCTGGATCTTCTATTTCACCGATGCGCCGACGCTCCTGGGCAATCTTCTGCGCGGCCAGGCCCATCCGGTCGCCTATATCACCATGGGCATCCTGACCGCGACCACCTTCGTCTTCGGCGGCTTCGCGCGCGAGCAGATCTGCGTCTATGCCTGCCCCTGGCCGCGCATCCAGGCCGCGATGATGGACGAGGACACGCTGACCGTCGCCTATCGCGAATGGCGCGGCGAGCCGCGCGGCAAGTTGCACAAGGGCGAGGCGACGAAATCCGACGGCGGCGCCAAGGGCGATTGCATTGACTGCATGGCCTGCGTGAACGTCTGCCCCATGGGTATCGACATCCGCGACGGCCAGCAGCTGGAATGCATCACCTGCGCGCTGTGCATCGACGCCTGCGACGAGGTGATGGACAAGATCGGCAAGCCGCGCGGGCTGATCGACTACATGGCGCTGAAGGACGAGGCCGCCGAGCGGGCGGGCGAGACACCGAAGCCGGTGCTCAAGCATATCCTGCGCCCGCGCACGATGCTGTATTTCACCCTCTGGGCCGGGATCGGCGTCGCGCTGGTGGTGGCGCTGTTCCTGCGCTCGCCCTTCGACCTGAACGTGACGCCGGTCAGGAACCCGCTTTACGTCACCATGGCCGATGGCGCGATCCGCAACACCTATGCGCTGCGGCTGCGCAACAAGCAGGGGGCCGAGCGCGACTTCACCGTCTCGGTCGTCGGTCCCGACGGCACCGTGCCGGCGGGCGTGGACCTGACGCTGGAAGGGCTCCCCGATGCCCATGTCCATGTGGCGGCGGACAGCACCCATACCCAGCGCGTCTATATCACCGCCGAAAAGGGCTCGGCCCTGGCCGAGGCGGCGCAGAGCGAGTTGACGCTTTGGGTCGAGGATGCCACCGATGGGAGGAAGTCCCGTATCGACACCGTCTTCCACGGAAGGAGCGAATAGATGCCCCGCGAACTGACCGGCCGCCATGTGCTGATCGTCACCCTGGGCGCCTTTGGCACCATCATCGCCGTCAACCTGTTCATGGCTTTCAAGGCCGTGGGGACCTTTCCCGGGCTCGAGGTCAAGAACAGCTATGTCGCCTCGCAAAGCTTCGACCGCGACCGCGACGCGCAGGCGGCGCTGAACTGGACGGTGACGCCGGAATATGACGGCCGCGAGCTGGTGCTGGCGATCCGGGACGGGCAGGGTCTTCCGGCGCCGGTGCAGGGGCTCGAGGTGACGGTGGGCCGCCCGACCCATGTGCGCGACGACCAGCGGCCCGAGTTCACCTATTCCGGCGGGCTGTTCCGCGCGCCGCTGGTGCTGGAGCCGGGAACCTGGAACATCCATCTGGCCGCGACCGCGCCGGACGGCACGGTCTTCCGCCAGCGCATCGACCATTACCACGGCAACCGGGTGAACTGAGATGTCCGACGCCGCGCTGCACGACCACGACGCCCGACTCTCGGCCTGTCCGGCCTGCGACGCGGCGCCGCTGGCGCAGCGTATCGCCGCGGGTGGGGGCGGGCAGGAGGACATCGTCCTGTCCCTGCCGACGATCCATTGCGCGACCTGCATCACCGATGTCGAGCGGGTGCTGAACCGCCATCCCGGCGTCAGGGATGCGCGGGTCAACCTGACGCTGCGCCGCGTCACCGTGGACGCGCCCGGCATGAGTGCCGAGGAGCTGATCCCGGTGGTCGAGGGCATCGGTTACGAGGCGCATGAGCTTGACCCCGCCGCGCTGTCGGCCAGCGCCGCCGACCGCCAGGGCCGCGACATCCTGATGCGCATCGGCGTGTCGGGCTTTGCGATGATGAACATCATGATCCTGTCGGTTGCGGTCTGGTCGGGGGCCGAGGCCGCGACGCGCGACATGTTCCACTGGATTTCCGGCGCCATCGCCCTGCCGACCTTGGCCTTCGCCGGCCAGCCCTTCTTTGCCAGCGCCTGGCGGGCGCTCAGGCATGGGCGGCTGGGCATGGACGTGCCGATCTCGCTGGCGCTGGTCCTGGCCAGTGCGATTTCGGTCTATGAGACGGCGCAATCGGGCCATCACGCCTATTTCGACGCGGCGGTGATGCTGTGCTTCTTCCTGCTGATCGGGCGCTATCTGGACTATCGCACCCGCGCCGTCGCCCGCTCCGCCGCCGAGGAGCTGACCGCGCTGGAGGTGCCGCGCGCCTTTCGCGTCACTGCTGCGGGTGACGAGCCGGTGCCGGTGGCCGAGCTGCGCCCCGGCGACCTGATCCGCATCCGCCCCGGCGCCCGCATCCCCGCCGATGGCGAGATCGCCGAGGGCAGCAGCGAGATCGACCGCTCGCTGCTGACCGGAGAAAGCATCCCGGTTCCCGCCCGTCCGGGCGTCGCGCTTTCGGCGGGCGAGGTGAACCTGACCGGCCCGCTGGTCATGCGGGTGACGGCCGCCGGGCGCGACAGCTCGCTGGCGCGGCTGACGGCGCTGGTCGCGGCGGCGGAATCGGCGCGCGGGCATTACACCGGGCTTGCCGACCGCGCCTCGCGGCTTTATTCGCCGCTGGTGCATCTGCTGGCCTTTTGCAGCTTTCTCGGCTGGTATTTCGCGACGCATGACCTGCGGCTGGCGGTGAACGTCGCGGCGGCGGTGCTGATCATCACCTGTCCCTGCGCATTGGGCCTGGCGGTGCCGGCGGTGGTCACGGCTGCCTCGGGGCGGCTGTTCCGGCGCGGCATGCTGATCAAGGACGGCACCGCGCTGGAGCGCCTGGCCGAGGTCGATGCCGTGGTCTTCGACAAGACCGGCACCCTGACCATGGGCGTGCCGCAACTGGTCTCGCTGGACCCGATCCCGGTTGCGGCGCGGCCCCTGGCGCTGGCGCTGGCGCAGGGATCGGGGCATCCCTTGTCGCAGGCGCTGGCCCAGGCGCTGCGCGAGGCCGGCACCGAACCTGCCGCATTGCAGGATCTGCGCGAGGTGCCGGGCTATGGCATCGCCGGGATCTGGCAGGGGCGCGAGTTGCGGCTGGGCCGGGCCGACTGGCTGGGGGCCCGGCATGGCGAGGCGACCCTGTCGGCAAGCTGGCTGTCGCTGGGTGATGAGGGGGGGCAGGGTGCGCCGATCCGGCTGGAGTTTTCGGACCGGCTGCGGCCGGGGGCCGAGGCCTGCGTGGCCCGGATTCTCGCCTCGGGCCGGCGGGTGATGCTGCTTTCGGGCGATGCGGCGCCGGTGGTCCGGGATCTGGCGCAGCGGCTGGGCATCGTGGAATGGCGGGCCGGCGTCACGCCCGTCGAAAAGGCCGATGCCCTGCGCCAGCTGCGGCAAGAGGGCCTGCATGCGCTGATGGTCGGCGACGGGTTGAACGACACCGCCGCCCTGACCGAGGCGCATGTCTCGATCTCACCCGCTTCGGCGCTGGATGCGGCACGCACAGCCTCGGACATGGTGCTGATGGGCAGCGATCTGGCCCCGGTGGCCGAGGCGCTGGAACTGGCCCGCGGCGCCCGCGCCCGGATCAAGGAGAATTTCGCGATCTCGCTGATCTACAATATCGTCGCGGTGCCCATCGCCATCGCCGGCTTTGCCACGCCGCTGATGGCGGCGCTGGCCATGTCGCTGAGTTCGATCAGCGTGACGTTGAACGCGCTGCGGCTGCGATAGGGAGGAAGCATGGAAATCCTGGGCCTTCTCATTCCGGTTTCCCTGGGCCTTGGCGGGCTTGGCCTTCTGGCCTTCATCTGGTCGCTGCGCGGCCGGCAATACGACGATCCGAAAGGCGATGCCGAGCGGATCCTCAGCTCCGAATGGGACGACCGCCCCAAGCCCTGACGGCCGCGGCGCGGTCACGGCCTTGTTGGCTTGCATTGCCGGCGGCGAAAGGCCAATCAGGCGCCACCCAACAGACAGGTGAGCGATGGCCAGCCCCGCCCCGTTTTCGCGTTACGAGTTCATGATCGCCTGGCGCTACCTGCGCGCGCGCCGGGCCGAAGGCGGGGTCAGCGTGATGACCTGGATCAGCCTGATCGGCATCACCCTGGGGGTGATGGCGCTGATCGCCACCCTGGCGGTGCGCGCGGGCTTCCGGGCCGAGTTCGTCGACACCATCCTGGGCGCCAATGCCCATAGCACGGTCTATTACGCCCCCACCCAGATCTATAACGAGCTGACCGAGGAGACCTATGTCACCCCCGGCCGGGTCGAGGATTACGATGCGCTCGCCGCCAGGATCATGCAGATCCCCGGCGTGACCCGCGCTGTTCCGGCGGTCCGCGCGCAGGTCATGGCGCGGCAGGGCGATGCGGCCTCGCTGGGCGATGTCTACGGCATCACGTTGGATGCGCTCCGGGGCATGTCGGGCATCGCCGATCCCCAGAGCGCGCTGGGGAATCTTGACGATTTCGACCGCGGCATCGCCATCGGCATCGGCATGGCGCGCGACCTGGGCCTGGGCGTCGGCGACCGGCTGCAACTGGTCGCCCCCGAGGGCGCCAAGACCCCCTTCGGCACCACCCCCAGGGTCGAATCCTTCGAGGTGGTCTATATCTTCTCGGCCGGGCGCTACGACGTGGACAAGGCCCGCATCTACATGCCCATGGCCGAGGCGCAGGCCTTCTTCAACCGCGAGGGGCAGGCCGACGAGATCGGGGTCTATGTCGCCGATGCCGAGCGCATCGACGACTGGACCATGCCGCTCTTGCAGGCTGCGGGCGAGCGGGCGCAGGTCTGGACATGGCGCGACGCTTCGGGGTCGTTCCTGGCCGCGCTCGACATGGAGGATGACGTGATGTTTATCATCCTGTCGATCTTGGTGCTGATCGCCTCGATGAACATCACCTCGGGGCTGATCATGCTGGTCAAGAACAAGGGCCGCGACATCGGCATCCTGCGCACCATGGGCCTGACCGAGGGCTCGGTCCTGCGGGTCTTTTTCCTCTGCGGGGCCTTTACCGGGGTGATCGGCACCATTGCCGGCGTGGCTCTGGGGGTGGCCCTTTCGCTCAATGTCGATCACATCATGGCGGCGCTGAACGCGCTGACCGGCGGCAATGCCTGGCAGCCCGAGGTGCGCGGCATCTATCACCTGACGGCGGACCTGCGGGCCTGGGACATCTTCCGCGCCGCGGCGCTGTCGCTGGCGCTGTCCTTCGTCGTGACCATCTTTCCTGCGCGCCGCGCCGCGCGCATGAACCCGGTGGAGGCGCTGCGCTATGAGTGACATCCTGGTTCTGGAAGGGATTTCCAAGACTTACGGAATCGGCGGCCCCGCGCCGGTGCCGGTGCTGGACGGGCTGTCGCTGCGGATCGCGCGGGGCGAGGTCGTGGCGCTGGTCGCGCCCTCGGGCGCCGGGAAATCGACGCTGCTGCATATCGCCGGCCTTCTGGACACGGCCGATTCGGGCCGGGTGCTGCTGAACGGCCGCGACATGGCCGGGCAAAGCGACCGGGCCCGGACCGAGGCGCGGCGCGAGGAGCTGGGCTTCGTCTATCAGTTCCACCACCTGCTGCCCGAGTTCTCGGCGGCGGAGAACATCGTGCTGCCGCAGCTCGCCAATGGTATTTCGCCGACGGCAGCGCATGCGCGGGCGCTGGACCTGCTGGGCCGCGTGGGGCTGTCGCACCGCGCCGACCACCGCCCGGCGCAGCTGTCGGGAGGCGAGCAGCAGCGCGTCGCCTTCTGCCGGGCGCTGGCCAACCAGCCCTCGCTGTTGCTGGCGGACGAGCCGACGGGGAACCTGGACCCGGCGACTTCGGACAAGGTCTTCGACGTGCTGATGGCGCTGGTGCGCGAGACCGGGCTCGCGGCGTTGATCGCCACCCATAACATGGATCTGGCGGCACGGATGGACCGGGTGATCCGGCTGGACGAGGGCGGTGCGGCATGAGCGCAGATGCCGGCCGGCGGTGCATGGCCGGGGGATGCGCGGTGCCTGGCCGCAGCATGGTGACCACGGCTCCAGGCCCGGCGGAGGCTGGGCTTGCGACTAAGTCCGCGCGCCGCGTGCGCAGGCGTAGCGCAGCCCTGCTCGGGCTGCTCTGCCTGCTGCCCGCCCAGGCTGATGCCGACCCGTTCGAGCAATTCGGCACGGCGATGAAATACGGCCTGCCGCTGGCGGCGGCGGTCTGCGCTGCCGACCAGGACCGGCTGGAGGATTTCGCGGTGCGCGGCGTTTTGCAGGCGGCGCTGGTCTGGGGAATGAAGGAATTCTTCGACGGCGCCCCGATCTCGCGCCGCCCTTCGGGCGAGAGCAAGGGCTTCCCTTCGGGCCATACGGCGGCGGCCTTCTTCGGCGCCTCGGACCTGGCCGGAAAATGCTTCGAGGACAGGCCATTGGCCGGCGGTGCCGCCTATGGCGCCGCCGGGCTGACGGGCTGGAGCCGGGTCCATGCCGGCGAACACACACCGGCGCAGGTGTTCAGCGGCGCGCTGCTGGGGGTTTCGTTCGGCGCTGCGAGCTTCGGCATTGGCAGCGAGGGGGTAAGCTTTTCGCTGGGGATGCGGTTTTGAGCCCTAACCAGGCGTTCGCCTAGACGATGCGGGAAGCTCTTATTACGGCGAAAAAACGGTTACGGTGTTCGGTAGAGCTGCAGCTAGCGACAGGTGTTCTATGTTGACCGAGCAAATCTCTAACCTTCTACCTGTCTTCGCTGTCTACCTGATCGCGATTGCCAGCCCCGGACCGAGCACCATGTCAATCATGGGGGTCGCTATGCAGCAAGGCCGTTTGCGCGCGGTTGCACTGGCTCTCGGGGTGGTGACGGGCAGCATTTTCTGGGCAATTCTTGCGGCGAGTGGCATCTCAACGGCGCTTACCGCCTACGCTGGTGCCATGTTTACGATTAAGGTCGCTGGTGGCCTATATCTGCTTTATTTGGCGTGGAAATCCGCACGATCAGCGTTGGCAAGTCATGCCAGTCAAGTGGCTTCCGTCCCATGTGCAGGCAATTGGGCGCTCTATCGTAAGGGTGTGTTGCTTCACCTCTCCAACCCAAAGGCTGTCCTGGGATGGATAGCGATCATGTCCTTGGGGGTGCGTCCTGATGCTCCCTCTCACACCATCCTGATCATGATGGGGGGCTGCGCAATCATGGCTATTGCAGTCAATGTCGGCTATGCTATCGCGTTCTCAACCCGCATCATGGGGTGCGCCTATCAACACTCGCGCCGGTGGATCGAGGGAGTGCTTGCCGCGATCTTCGGGGTTGCGGGCATCCGTATGCTTCTCTCAAGGCCGTAACGGCATCTTCCCGTGCAACGGCAGGAATGTCCGCATGGCGACAAAGCGATCCCAGCCTTGCCGCTCGTAACGATCCTCTACGCGCGCGACCCGGTCAGGATCACCATCGCCCCCAGCACGCAAAGCCCGCCGCCGAGCAGATCCCAGCGCGTCGGCACCTGGCCTTCGGTCAGCCAAAGCCAGCCCAGCGAGGCCGTGACATAGATCCCGCCATAGGCCGCATAGGCGCGGCCGGCGAAATCCGCATCCACCCGCGTCAGGAGCCAGGCGAAAACTGCCAGCGAGACCATCCCCGGAATCAGCCAGAGGGGCGATTTGCCAAGCCGCAGCCAGGCCCAGAAGGCGAAGCAGCCGGCGATCTCGGCCAGCGCCGCCAGGACATAGATCGCCAGCGGTGCGGCCAGGATCACACGTCCAGTTCCTCGGTATCGGCGAACTGGGCATTCTCCTGGATGAACTGGAAGCGCAGCTCGGGCTTCTTGCCCATCAGCCGCTCGACCAGGTCGCCGGTTTCGCCGCCCTCTTCCTCGTCGATCGAGACGCGGATCAGCTTGCGCGTCCTGGGGTTCATCGTGGTGTCCTTCAAGTCCTTGGCGTCCATCTCGCCCAGGCCCTTGAAGCGTTGCACGTCGATCTTGCCCTTGCCGCCCAGGCCCTTGGCCAGCATCGCCTCCTTCTCGGCATCGTCGGCGACATAGACGCGATGGGCGCCCTGCGTCAGCCGGTAAAGCGGCGGGCAGGCCAGGTAGAGATGCCCCTTGTCGATCAGCGGCCGCATCTGCGTGAAGAAGAAGGTCATCAGCAGCGACGCGATATGGGCGCCGTCGACATCGGCATCGGTCATGATGATGATCTTGTCATAGCGCAGGTCGTCGATGTTGAAGCGCGAGCCCATGCCGACGCCCAGCGCCTGGCAGAGATCGGCGATCTCCTGGTTCGAGCCCAGCTTGGACGAGGCCGCACCCAGCACGTTCAGGATCTTGCCGCGCAGGGGCAAAAGCGCCTGGGTGGTGCGCTCGCGCGCCATCTTGGCACTGCCGCCCGCCGAATCGCCCTCGACGATGAAAAGCTCGGTGCCCTCGCGATTGGTGGCCGAGCAATCGACCAGCTTGCCGGGCAGGCGCAGCTTCTTGGTGGCCGACTTCCGGGCGGTTTCCTTTTCCTGCCGGCGCCGCAGCCGCTCCTCGGCGCGCAGCACCAGGAAGTCCAGGATGGCGCCGGCCGATTTCGTATCCGCCGCCAGCCAGTTGTCGAAATGGTCGCGCACCGCGCCCTCGACCAGCCGCTGCGCCTCGGTGGTGGCCAGGCGGTCCTTGGTCTGGCCGACGAATTCCGGCTCGCGGATGAAGCAGGAGACCAGCGCGCAGCCGCCGGCCAGCAGGTCGTCGCGGGTGATCTGCGCCGCCTTCTTGTTGCTGACCCGCTCGCCATAGGCGCGGATGCCGCGCAGGATCGCCGACCAGAAGCCGGCCTCATGCGTGCCGCCCTCGGGCGTGGGCACGGTATTGCAATAGGACTGGATGAAGCCGTCGCGCGACGGCGTCCAGTTGATCGCCCAATCGACCTTGCCGGGCGTGTTGAACTTTTCCTTGAAATCGACGCTGCCGGCAAAGGGGCGGTCAGCATAGGTCGAGGCCTTGCCCAGCACCTCGCCCAGGTAATCGGCCAGCCCGCCGGGAAAGTGGAAGGTGGCTTCCAGCGGCGTCTCGCCGTCGTCGATCTCGGATTTCCAGCGGATCTCGACGCCCGAGAACAGATAGGCCTTGGACTTGACCATGCGTAGCAGCCGCGCCGGCTTGAAGCGGTGATGGCCGAAGATCTGCTCGTCGGCGTGGAAGGTGACGGTGGTGCCGCGCCGGTTCGGGGCGGCGCCGACCTTCTCGACCGGGCCCAGCGGCAGGCCGCGCGAGAAACGCTGCTCGTAAAGCTCGCGGTTGCGGGCGACCTGCACCACCATGCTGTCGGAAAGCGCGTTGACCACCGAGGCACCGACGCCGTGCAAGCCGCCCGAGGTCTGATAGGCGTCGCCCGAGAACTTGCCGCCGGCATGCAGCGTGCACAGGATCACTTCCAGCGCCGATTTGCCGGGGAATTTCGGATGCGGGTCGATGGGAATGCCGCGGCCGTTGTCGCGGATCACCACGCTGAAATCGGCCAAGAGCTCGACCTCGATGCGGCTGGCATGGCCGGCGACTGCCTCGTCCATCGAGTTGTCGAGGATCTCGGCCACCAGGTGATGCAGCGCGCGCTCGTCGGTGCCGCCGATATACATGCCGGGTCGCTTGCGCACCGGCTCCAGCCCCTCGAGCACCTCGATCGAGGATGCCGAATAGCTGTCGGAAGCCTTATCCGCGGCGGGGAAGAGATCGTCGGCCATCGCACCTGCTCGTCTTGTTCTTCTGGGGCGGGGTTATCTCATGCCCGACGGGCCGGGGGCAAGGGAAAGTGGATCAGCCGCCGCCGACCGCAAGGGATGGAGCAATGCGACGATGCATTTGCGACGGTTTCATGAAAAAGCGCGGTTTTCTTGTTCGAGGTCAAATCGCCTGCTCGCCGAGGGTGGCATATCCGACGCTGTTATCGAGTTGCAGCGTGGTCGGGGCGAATGGAAGGTCATCCGGTTTCTAGTGAGTCCCCGGCCACGCCGCCTGTTAACGGTTTCGCGGGGTCCGGCGCGGCAATGGCAGAGCCACCGCCCCCCCCCGCCTTTCACCCCTTCGCCTCCGTCCGAGGCCACGGGGCCGAAAAGCTTTCCCAGCCTCGACCCGGATGCGATCCGGTTGGCCTTCGAAAGCGGGCGCTATCCCTATCCGCGCCGGATGGGGCGCGTCGCCTATGAGCGGGAAAAGGCCCGGTTGCAGGCCGAACTGCTGAAGGTGCAGATCTGGGCGCAGGAGACGGGGCAGAAATTCGTCATCCTGTTCGAGGGCCGCGATGCCGCCGGCAAGGGCGGCACGATCAAGCGGTTCATGGAGCATCTGAACCCGCGTTTCGCGCGGGTGGTGGCGCTGAACAAGCCCTCGGAGATCGAGCGCGGGCAATGGTTCTTTCAGCGCTACATCCAACACCTGCCGACCGCGGGCGAGATGGTGTTCTATGACCGCAGCTGGTACAACCGCGCCGGGGTCGAACGGGTCATGGGCTTCTGCTCGCCAGTGGAATACCTGGAGTTCATGCGCCAGGCCCCCGAATTCGAGCGCATGCTGGTTCGTTCGGGCATCCGGCTTTACAAATACTGGTTCTCGGTCACCCGCGACGAGCAGCGGGCGCGCTTCCAGGCGCGCGAGACCGATCCGCTGAAACGCTGGAAGCTCTCGCCCATCGACCTGGCCAGCCTCGACAAATGGGAGGACTACACCGAGGCGAAGGAGGCGATGTTCTTCTATACCGACACCGCCGATGCGCCCTGGACCATCGTCAAGTCGAACGACAAGAAACGCGCGCGGCTGAACTGCATGCGGCATTTCCTGTCGACGCTGGACTATCCCGACAAGGATCCGGCCATCGCGACGGCGCCCGACCCGCTGATCGTCGGCCATGCCAGCCATGTGATCCATTCGGCCGAACACATCCTGGGCTCCTCGCTGCATCCCGACAACCGACGGGCAATGCAGGTGATGGATCCGGTTCCGGGATGAACGCCTGCGGGCGGGCCGGCGATTTGCGCCGGCCGTCGGCAATCCGTCAATCGGCAAGGCTTGGAATGAATTTCCGCGATCCTGGCCAGGGCCTTGCGCAAGCGGCGCAAGGAAGCCGGCAGCGTGGCCGGTTGCAGTGTTCCCAGCGCGGTCCGGCCGCCGGGTTCGGTCCGGCTCCGGCGATCCTGCCGCGGGCCGGAAAAGCCATGTGTCCGATGTCGTATCGAATCGCGCGATCCGCGCCGGGCGGCGCGGGCCTGCCGATGCCTTTCGCACCCGGTCACCGGGCGCGAGAGGCTGCCCCCGCTGTCGGGAGTTGCCGAAAGGGCGGCCGGGACACATCCTGCGCTCGGACAGGCGGGACCGCCCCCCCCAGCCTGCCGGCCTGGATGATTTTGCCCTATCCAGGGCGCGGCGCGGATGCCGGCCTGCGATCGCTTATTCGGGTTCTGCCAGCCGCTCTTGCCACATCTTGCGAAAGGCGGGACGGGCCTGGCAATCGTCAAGCCAGGCCGCGACGGCCGGGAATTGCTCCATCAGCGGCCCATAGCCCTGGGCATAGCGCAGGATCTCGGCCAGGTTCAGGTCGGCCACGGTGAAGCGGCCGCCGACCAGGTGGCCATGCCGGGCGATGTGATCCTCCAGCACGCGCAAGGGCCGGACCAACCGCTCGGCGGCATGGGCGACCGTGGCCTGGGCCGCGCCGGGCTGGGCCTGGCCCTTGCCGTGGTTGAACAGGATGGCCAGCGCGTCCTGCTCGATGGCGGTGGCGGCGTAGAAGCTCCATTGCAGCATCAGCGCATCCTCGAGGGCATCGGCGGGGCCGAAGGGCTGGCCGTATTTGCGCGCCAGGTGCAGCGTGCAGGCCAGCGATTCCGACAGCACCAGGTCGCCGTCCTGGATCACCGGGATGGCGCCGGCGGGCGAAAGCTTCAGGAAATCCGGCGAATGCGTGTTCAGCGGCGCGTCCGGTGCGTCGGGGTCGGGCAGGCGATAGGCCTGGATCACCGGCACCTGCTTGAAGGGCAGGCCCAGTTCGTGACACAGCCAGATGATGCGCGATGCGCGCGAGCGGGTGACGCCGTAGACGGTCAGCATGGGCCTCTCCTTGATGCGCGGGCAGCTTAGGCGGGTTCAGAGCATCTGGGCAAGATAGCGCATCATGTTGCCGCCCATCACCTTGGCAATCTGCTGGTCGCTCAGGCCCGCATCCAGCAGCGCCTGGGTCAGCGCAGCCAGATGGGCGGCGTCGAAGGGCGCATCGACCGAGCCGTCGTAATCCGAGCCGAGCGAGACATGGTCCTCCCCCACAAGCGCGATGGCGGCCTGGATGCTGCCGGCGATGTCGGCCGGGGTCTTGCCGCAGACCACGTCGGCCCAATAACCGATGCCGATCAGCCCGCCCTTGTCGGCGATGGCCCTCAGCAGCGCGTCATCGAGGTTGCGCGGGCTGGGGCAATGGCCGTGGATGCCGGTATGGGACAGGATCGGCCGGGTGCCGGGGATGGCCAGCACGTCGCGCACCATCTGCGGGCTGGCATGGGCCAGGTCGATGATCATGCGCTTGGCCATCATCTCCTCGACCACTTGCCGGCCGAAGGGGCTGAGCCCGGCGCCGCTGCCGCCTTCGCCATGCAGGCTGCCGCCCAACTCGTTGTCGAAGAAATGCGTCAGGCCCAGCAGGCGGAAGCCGGCACCGTAAAGCACCTGGAGATTGCCGATCTGTCCCTCCAGCGGATGTGCCCCTTCTGCGCCCAGGATGGCGCCCACCGTCTGCGCGCCGTTCTGCCGTGCTTCCAGCAGGGTCTGCAAATCCTCGGCCGAGCGGATCAGCATGAGCTGGTCCGGCGCGCGTTGGGCGGCGTGGCGCAGGGCGGCGGCCTGGACCAGCGCGCGCTCCTTGAGGCTGAACCAGCTGGGCAGGGGGCGCAGCTGGCCGATGAAGAGCGGGGTGATATTGTCCGGCGCCTCGGCCGAGTTGCGGCCATAGTTCTGGCCGCGCGGGCTCTTGGTGACGGTGGTAAAGACCTGCACCGCGACATTGCCCTGCACCAGCCGGGGGATGTCGGTATGGCCGCGCTCGGCATGCCTGAGCAGGTCGCGGTCCCAAAGCAGCGCGTCCGAATGCCAGTCCCCGATCACCAGTCTCTGATGCAATGCCTCGGCCTGGGGCGAGACCGGCCAGCCTTCGGCCGGCATGGTCACGGGGTTCAGCCGCCGCTCGACGAATCCCGGTCCCCAGATCGCCACCACGGCGGCGGCCAGAACCGCGAGCACCGAAAGCCAAAGGATGATGCGTCGGATCATGCGGATCATGCCGCCCCCTTTCCGGTTTCCCGGCAGCATAGGACAGGCCCATGCCGCAGGCGACGGAAAACTGCCCTGGCCAAGGCCGGGAGGAAGCGGGGGCTCTGCCCCCATCCCTCCGGGATTCCCCCGGGATATTTTGACAAGGAAGAACGGCGGAAGAAGCCCTGCTGTTCTTTCTTGTCCAAATATCCTCTGGGGGTCCGGGGGGCGAAGCGCCCCCGGCGCCGCGAGGGTTCAGTCCTCCATGGCCTCGAGCTCCTCGATGAAGCCCTCGATCATCGACAGGCCCTTGTCCCAGAAGGCGGGATCGGACGCATCAAGGCCGAAGGGCGCCAGAAGCTCCTTGTGGTGGCGCGAACCGCCGGCCGCCAGCATGTCGAAATATTTTGCCTGGAAATCGGGCAGCCCGTCCTCATAGGCGGCATAAAGCGCATTCACCAGCCCGTCGCCGAAGGCATAGGCATAGACGTAGAAGGGCGAATGCACGAAATGCGGCACATAGGTCCAGAAGGTCTCGTAGCCCGGCATGAATTCGAAGGCGTCGCCCAGCGATTCCGCCTGCACCGACATCCAGAGCGCGTTGATGTCCTCGGGGGTCAACTCGCCCTTGGCGCGGGCGGCGTGCAGCTTGCATTCGAAATCGTAGAAGGCGATCTGGCGCACCACCGTGTTGATCATGTCCTCGACCTTGCCGGCCAGCAACGCCTTGCGCTGCGCCTTGTCGGCAGTTTTTGCCAAGAGCGCGCGGAAGGTCAGCATCTCGCCGAAGACGCTGGCCGTTTCGGCCAGGGTCAGCGGCGTCGCGGCCAGCAATTCGCCCTGCGCCGCTGCCAGCCGCTGGTGCACGCCATGGCCCAGTTCATGCGCCAGCGTCATCACGTCGCGCGGCTTGCCCAGGTAGTTCAGCAGCACATAGGGATGCACCGTCGTCACGGTCGGATGGGCGAAGGCGCCCGGCGCCTTGCCGGGCTTCACCGCCGCGTCGATCCAGCCCTTGTCGAAGAAGGGCTGCGCCAGTTCCGCCAGCCTCGGCGAGAAGCCGGCATAGGCGTCCAGCACCGTCGCCTGCGCCTCGGCCCAGGGGATCAGGCGCGGGCTTTCGCTGGGCAGCGGCGCGTTGCGGTCCCAGACCTGCAGCTTGTCGAGGCCGAGCCAGCGGGCCTTGAGCCGGTAGTAGCGATGCGACAGGCGCGGATAGGCGGCGGTGACGGCGTCGCGCAGCGCCTCGACCACTTCGGGCTCGACATGGTTCGACAGGTGGCGCGCGGTCTGCGGCGTCGGCATCTTGCGCCACTTGTCCTCGATGGCCTTTTCCTTGGCCAGTGTGTTGTGGATGCGGGAGAAGAGCTTGACGTTCCGGCCGAAGACCTCGGCCAGGGCGCGGGCACCGGCCTCGCGCCGGGCGCGGTCGTGGTCGGTCAGCAGGTTCAGCGTGGCCTCCAGCCCCAGTTCCTCGCCCGCGACGTCGAAGGTCAGGCCGGCCGTGGTCTCGTCGAAGAGCCGGTTCCAGGCGGCGGCGCCGACCACGGAATTGTCGTGCAGGAAGCGTTCCAGCTCGTTCGAGAGCTGGTAGGGGCGCATGGCGCGCATGCGGTCGAAGACCGGCTTGTAGCGGGCGGGACCGTTCGGGGCTGCGAAGATTTCCTCGTAGCGCGCGTCGGGGATGCGGTTGAACTCCAGGCTGAAGAATACGAGCTTGGTCGTTGCCGCGGTGATGCGGTCCTGAAGGTCGCCCATCTGCTTGGCGCGGGCCGAATCGGTGGTGTTCTGGTAATAGCGCAGCCCGGCATAGGACATGACCCGCCCGGCCAGGATGTCGATCTCCTGGTAGCGTTCGATGCATTCCAGCATCTTGCCGGCGTCGAGCGAGGCCAGCTTGCCGTCGTAGTCGCGGGCGAAGATGCAGCAGGCCCGCTCGACCGCCTCGATGTCGCGGGCCAGTTCCGGCGAATCGGGTGCGGGATAGAGATCGCCCAGTTCCCATTCCGGCAACGCGCCCAGATCGGGGGTTTGGGCCGGGACAGGCAAGGCATTCTCGTCTCGCGGCAGGACGCGGTCCAGGGGGCTGCGGGCAGAAATCGTCATGATCGCTCCTTTCGTGTGCTCAACATGTGACCTCTGAACCGTCTGGCTGCAAGCCATGCGATGTGCCGGGGCAGGGGCGTCGGCCCGATTCAAGGCGCGATTCAGGGCGTGGTGGCGGCGCCGAAATGGGCGATGGCGGCGTCCAGGAAGCGGCTGCGGACCGGGTCGCGCTCCATCATCGGCTCGTGCCGGCAATCGGCCAGTTCCAGCAGCCGGGCGCCGGGCCAGGCGGCGGCGCGGCTGCGGATGGCCTGGGCCGAGACGACCCGCTCGCAATCCCCCAGCACGATCAGCGCCGGCAGCGCGGGCGGGGGCAGCGCGGCCAGGCGCCGGCATTCCAGCAGCGCCGCGCGCAGCCAGTCGTTGCTGGCGCCGCCGACCGAGATGTCGGGCCAGGCCGCGGCCTCGGCCACCAGCCGGCCCCAGCGCCGGCCGTCATGGGTCAGCAGGTTGTCGTGGAACGGATCCAGCAGCACGAAGCTGTCCTCGCCCCCGGTGCGCGGCGCGGGATGGCCGCCGCGGCCAAGCCGGCTCAGCGTGCCGGCCAGCGCCAGCGCCAGCGCCTCGGGCACGCGGCGCAGGTTGATGCCCCACATCGGCGCCGAGAACACCACGCTTTGCACCGGCAGGCCCGCACCAAGCGCGGCAAGGCCGATGGTGCCGCCCATGGAATGCGCCAGCAGGTGCCAGGGCCGCGGCAGGTCCAGTTCCTGCGCCGCGACCACCAGTTCGACCACGTCGCGCTGGTAATCGGCGAAATCGCCGATATGGCCGGGCCGGGCATTGTCCTGCAACCGGTCGGACATGCCCTGTCCGCGCCAGTCCAGCGCCAGCACGTCCAGCCCGGCGGCGTTCAGCTCGGCCGCGACCTCGGCATATTTCTCCAGGTATTCGGTGCGGCCCGGAAACAGCAGCACCGTTCCCGAGGCGCCGCCCGCCGGCCAATGCGCCGCCCGCAGGCGCACCCCGTCCTCGGCCCGCAGCCAGAAGGCGCGGGCCGTGGGCAGCGGATCGCCGGGCAAGGTGTTGAAGGGCGCCGGCCTCATCGCTCAGGACAGCAGCGCGCCCAGCTTCATCGCCGTGCCCATCGAGCCGTCGACCCGCAGCTTGCCGGTCATGAAGGCGGTGGTCGGGTTCACGTCGCCCGACAGCAGGCCCTCGAAGGTCTCGCGGCTGGCGGTCAGCGTCACCTCGGCCTCGTCATCGGCGGCGCGGGCGCCGTCGGCGTCGATATAGACCGATCCCTCGCCCTCGATGACGAATTTGGCGGTGCCGTCGAAGCCCTTGGCCTTTTCGTCCAGAGCGGCCACGGCTGCCTCGACCACTTTGCTCATTCTCGATCTCCTGTTCTCGTGTCTGGAATTAGACGATGGGGAAAGTTACATGGGGAATATGCTTTTGCCAGTCCCCCATTTCCATCATGCCGTCGCGGCAGCACTTTTCCTGGGGCTGGCGGGGGCCGGGGCCGGCCATGCGCGGCAGGACGGCGCCGCCGCGCCCGATGCGATGCCGGTGCAGGATCTGCCGCTGCCAGAGGATCCGCCGCAAGCCGAAAGCGATGCGCTGCCCGAAAGCCCGCTTTCCGAACCCGCCGCCGCCTCCGAGCCGACCGCCGAGGCGCGGCTGCGCGAGCGCGAAGACCTGGACCTGCTGTTCGCCGAGCTGGCCCAGCCGGGCGGCGAGACCTGGGCGCGGGCCGAGACCGACATCCTGCGCATCTGGTCGCGTTCCGGCTCGGCGGCGATGGACCTGCTCTACAAGCGGGGCGAGGCGGCGCTGGACGCGGGCGATACCGTCACCGCCATCGGCCACCTGACCGCGCTGACCGATCATGCGCCGGATTTCGCGGCCGGCTGGTATCTGCGCTCGGTCGCCTTCTATCTGGACGGCGATTTCGGCCCGCCCATCGCCGACCTGGGGCAGGTGCTGCGGCTGGAGCCGCGCCATTTCGGCGCCCTGACCCAGCTCGGCACCATCCTCGAGGAACTGGGCGACGACCGGGACGCGCTGGTGGCCTTTCGCCGGAGCCTGAAGATCCATCCCCATCAACAGGAGGCGCAGGATGCCGTCCAGCGCCTCGAACGCAAACTGCAGGGCACCGACGCCTGATGAATGACAGATCGCGGGTCACGGCCGTCCTTGGCCCGACCAATACCGGCAAGACGCATTACGCCATCGACCGGATGCTGGCGCATCGCACCGGGGTCATCGGCCTGCCGCTGCGGCTGCTGGCGCGCGAGGTCTATGACCGCATCGTCAAGGCGCGCGGCCCCTCGGTCGTGGCGCTGGTCACGGGCGAGGAGCGGATCGTGCCCGAGCGCGTGCAATACTGGGTCGCCACCACCGAGGCCATGCCCGAGGTCGGGGCCGATTTCGTCGCCATCGACGAAATCCAGCTTTGCGCCGACCCGGAACGCGGCCATGTCTTCACCGACCGGCTGCTGAACATGCGCGGCCTGCATGAAACCCTGCTGCTGGGCAGCGACACCATGCGCCCGGCCATCGCCGCCTTGGTGCCGCAGGCGCAGTTCATGCGGCGCGAGCGATTCTCGACGCTTTCCTGGGCCGGTTCGAAGAAGATCAGCCGCATGCCGCCGCGTTCGGCCATCGTCTGCTTCTCGGTCGAGGAGGTCTATGCCACGGCCGAGCTGATCCGTCGCCAGAAGGGCGGCTGCGCCGTGGTCATGGGGGCGCTGAGCCCGCGCACCCGCAATGCCCAGGTCGCCATGTATCAGCAGGGCGAGGTCGATTACCTGGTCGCCACCGACGCCATCGGCATGGGGCTGAACCTCGACATCCGCCACATCGCCTTTTCCGCCACCGAGAAATTCGACGGCCGCCGCTATCGGCCGCTGTTTCCGCACGAGCTGGGCCAGATCGCCGGCCGCGCCGGGCGGCATACCGAGCCGGGCACATTCGGCGTCACCGGCGATGCGAGCCCCCTGGACGAGGGGCTGGTCGAGGCGATCGAGAACCACCGCTTCCAGCCGATCAGCCGGCTGATGTGGCGCAATGCCGCGCTGGAATTCGGCACGGTCGAGCGGCTGCTGCAAGGACTGGAGACGCAGCCGCAATCGGAATGGCTGGCGCGCGGGCGCGAGGCGGACGACATCCGCGCGCTCAAGGCGCTGTCGGCGATGCCCGAGATCCGCGACCAGGTGACGCATCCGCGCGAGGTGCGGCTGCTCTGGGACGTCTGCCGGATCCCGGATTTCCGCTCGATCTCGGCGGCCGAGCATTCGACGCTGCTGGCGCGGATCTTCGGCTTTCTGCGCGAAGGCAAGCTGCCCGGCGACTGGCTGGAGGGGCAGATCCGCCGCATTGACCGGATTCAGGGCGACATCGACACATTGTCGAAACGATTGGCATATATACGCACCTGGACCTATGTTGCCCAACGATCCGGCTGGGTGTCGGACGAAAGTCATTGGCGTGCCGAGACGCGCGCGGTAGAAGATCGGTTGTCGGACGCGTTGCACGCGGCTCTGACGCAAAGATTCGTGGACCGGCGCACGTCCGTGCTGCTGCGCCGGCTCAAGCAGAAGGAGAGCCTTTTGGCCGAGGTGAATGACAAGGGCGAAGTGACGGTCGAGGGCGAGTTCGCCGGCCGTCTGGAAGGCTTCCGCTTCCACGCCGATCCGAGCGCAACCGGGGACGAGGCGCGGATGCTGCAACGCGCCGCCTATGAGGCGCTGCGCCCCGAGTTCCATCTGCGCGCCGACCGCTTCTACAACGCGCCGGATACCGAGTTGGACTTCACCGAACAGGGCGGCCTGATGTGGGGCGCCTCGGCGGTGGGCAAGCTGGTCAAGGGCGCCGAGGCGCTGAAGCCCGGCGTCGAGGCCTTCGTCGATGAGGAGGCGGGCCCCGAGATCGCCGAGAAGGTGCGCCGCCGGCTGCAGCATTTCATCGACCGCAAGATCGCCACCCTGTTCGAGCCGCTCTTGGCGCTGAAAAACGACGAGACGCTGGCCGGGCTGGCCCGCGGCTTCGCCTTCCGCCTGGTCGAGGCGCTGGGCGTGCTGCCGCGCGAGGGCGTCGCCGCCGAGGTCAAGGAACTGGACCAGGATGCGCGCGGCCTCTTGCGCAAGCATGGCGTGCGCTTCGGCCAGTTCACCATCTTCCAGCCGGCGCTGCTGAAGCCGGCGCCGACCCGGCTGCGGCTGGTGCTTTGGGGGCTGGACCAGGGCCTGTCGGAATTTCCCGAAAGCCCGCCCCCCGGCCTGGTGACGATCCCGAACCTGCCCGACGTGCCCAAGGGCTATTACACGCTCTCGGGCTATCACCCGGCGGGTGAACGCGCGATCCGCATCGACATGCTGGAACGGCTGGCGGACATGCTGCGCGGCCAGGACAGCCGTGGCGGCTTCGAGGCGACGCCGGACATGCTGTCGATCACCGGCATGACGCTGGAACAATTCGCCGGGCTGATGCAGGGCCTGGGTTATCGCGCCGAAAAGGGCGAGAGACCCAAGGTCCGCGTCGAAACGGCTCCTGCCGCGGCGCCGGCGCCGGAGGAGGCCGATCACGAGCATCCGCTGACCGAGGAAGAAAGCGTGCTTGCCGCCGAAACCCGCGCCAAATGGGAGGCCGAGCAGGCCGCTCGCAAGGCCGCCGAGGCGGAGGCTCAGGCCGAAGCCGGGGATCCGGCCGGGGCAGGGGACGAAGCCGGCGAACCGGCGCCCGAGACCGAGGTGTTCTATACCTTCACCTGGGCGCCGCGCCCCCGCGGCGGCCATCGCCGGCCCGAGCGCGGCGAGCGCCAGGGTCAGGGCCAGGGGCGTCCGCAAGGCGAACGTGGCCCGCGCCGCGAGCGCGAGGCCGGACAGGAGAACCGGCGCGAGGGCAAGCCCTTCGAAGGCAAGCCGCGTGGTGAACGCGGCGACCGACCCGAACGCGGGCCGAAGGGCAAACCCAAGGGCAAGCCGCGCCATGACGGTCCCAAGAGCTTCGAGGCCCGCCCGCCGCGGGCCGAGAAACAGGCCGACCCGGACAGCCCCTTCGCCGTTCTCGCCGCGCTCAAGAACAAGACGTGATCGGGGAAGGCGGCGAAAGCATCAGGCTCGACCGCTGGCTGCATCACGCGCGGCTGTTCAAGACCCGCACCCTGGCCGCCGATGCGATCGGCGCCGGGGGCATCCGGCTGAACGGCCAGCCTTGCAGCAAGCCGGCGCAGGCGGTGCGGGGCGGCGATACCGTCACCGTTTCGGCCCATGGCCGGGTGCGGGTGCTGCGGATCCTGCTTCTGGGCGCGCGGCGCGGCCCGGCCAGCGAGGCGGCGACGCTTTACGAGGAACTCTAGGCAAGGCGGGGCAAAGAACCGGGTTCCGGTCCGCGCCCCTGCGACAGAACGCCATCCCATCCCGGACGGGGCTCGGCCATATCCTCGTCTTTTCGCCGGCGGTGGCCTTGATTGATGGCGGCGGCGGGCGTAACTAGCCGATCAGGAAACAGGAATATCTCGCCATGACCTATGTCGTCACTGAAAACTGCATCATGTGCAAATACACCGACTGCGTCGAGGTGTGCCCCGTGGACTGTTTTTATGAAGGCGAGAACACGCTGGTCATCCATCCCGACGAATGCATCGACTGCGGCGTCTGCGAACCGGAATGCCCGGCTGACGCGATTCGCCCCGATACCGAGCCCGACATGGAGACATGGGTCGAGTTCAACCGCAAATATGCCGAATCCTGGCCGGTGATCACGCGCAAGAAGGATCCGATGCCCGGCTATCAGGAGATGGACGGCATGCCCGGCAAGCTGGAGAAATATTTCTCGGAAGCGCCCGGTGAAGGGGATTGAGACCTCCGGTTCCGCTGGTGGTCCCCGATCTTGTTTGAAATGCTAACGACTGTGCCTGCCGCGCATCATGTCCCGTCTCATATGTGGGATTTGACTGCCGCATCGCTGGCGGGCCGGGGGCGCGGCCGCTAGATCGTGTCCGTGGCGAGGGCGTCGATTCGCCCTGACCATGCATCGGCTCTGTTCGGTGAGGCGTTTTCCTGGTGTTGAGTTTAAACGATTTTCTTTCGCCAAACGGGGCCGGTGCCGCCTTTCAGGGAACCTTTGAACCGGCGCGATTTTTGTGCTATGGTGCAGCCATCTCGCGCCGGTCGGGCTGCTTTTGTGGCCTGGCCGGCGTTGCTGCCTGTCCTGATCGACTGCCCGGTCAGAAGTGCAAGAACAACAATGTTGGCCCGTAAGGGGGGGATCGTCCCTCCTTGGGGGTTTTTGTGTCGCGCGGCGGCGCAACTGCGAAGGATGCCCAATGTCGAAAGCCAAGAAGACCGAATTTCGCCCCGATGACTTTGTCGTCTATCCCACGCATGGCGTGGGCCGCATCGTGTCGATCGAAGAGCAGGAGGTGGCGGGGCTGCGCCTCGAGATGTTCGTGATCTCGTTCGAGAAGGACAAAATGACCCTGCGCGTGCCCACCGCCCGCGCGACCGAGATCGGCATGCGCGGCCTCTCGACCCCGGACCTGGTCGAGCGGGCGCTGGACACGCTGAAGGGCAAGGCCCGCGTCAAGCGGGCGATGTGGTCGCGCCGCGCCCAGGAATATGAGCAGAAGATCAATTCGGGCGATCTGATGTCGATCGCCGAGGTGGTGCGCGACCTGCATCGCACCGACGACCAGCGCGAACAGTCCTATTCCGAGCGCCAGCTTTACGAGGCCGCGCTGGACCGCCTGACCCGCGAGGTCGCCGCCGTTTCCGGCATGGACGAGGCCGGCGCCCAGAAGAAGGTCGAGACCGTGCTGACCGCCCGCGCCGCCTGAAGGACGGCCCGCCGGGATGATCGGGGCGCCCGCGGGGGCGCCCCTTTTCATGCCGGGATGCGGGTCCGCGCCGAGGCTGCCTGCCGCCCCGGAGCCGAGGCGGAGCCCCGCGGGACAGCACCGCCGGGCATCAGACGCGGATGAGGCCGAACACCAGCGAAATCGAGACGAATGCAAGCCAGACCGAGGCGACGCGCTGGACGCCCTGCAGCCGTTCCCGGCCGCCGTTTCCCGCCTGCGCCAGGATCCCGGCGCAGCCCCAGGCCAGGGCCGCGCCGATCACCATCAGGCAGAACATCCCCAGCCGCGTCGCGAAAGCCGGATCCTGCGGCGCGGGCAGCAGGACAAGGCCAAGGATCAGCGCCTTGGGGTTCAGGACGGTGGTCACATAGATCCGCCGGGCGCCGATGTCCCGGCTTTCTCCATCGCTGCCCGGCGCCCGCCACAGGGCCGTCGCCAGAACCATGATCCAGCCGGCCGCCGCCAGTTTCAGCCCGACCGCCAGGGCCGGCATCTGTTCAAGCAGCCCCGCGCCCAGGAAGGCCAGCGGCAGGATGGCGGTCAGGTAGCCTGCCAGCTCTGCCGGCAGCAGGCGCGCGACGCGGGCCAGGCCACGCTGCGCCCCCGCGATTCCCATCAACGTATTCGTCGGCCCCGGCGCCAGCAGCAGCGCCAGAACCGTCGAAACGAATGCAGCCGTGGTCATGTTGGATGCCTGTCCTTTCAATGCTGCCCGCGCCCTATCACGGCGCTTGCCCCCATGAATTGATCTGGGTCACGGGCGCAAGCCAAGGATCCGGTCTCGGCCCCTTTTTCGCCGCTGCCGCCGCGCCGAGGGAGGCGACCCGGCCGGGCCGCCGTCCCCGGTCTCCTCTCAGCCCAGGGCGGCCAGGATGCGCGCCCAGCTGCGCGCGCCCCTGGCAAA
Source organism: Paracoccus pantotrophus (assembly GCF_008824185.1). Lineage (NCBI taxonomy): Bacteria > Pseudomonadati > Pseudomonadota > Alphaproteobacteria > Rhodobacterales > Paracoccaceae > Paracoccus > Paracoccus pantotrophus. Next base: position 1,119,887 of record NZ_CP044423.1, on the reverse strand, counting down.
GCTGTCGAGGTCGTATTTCTCGTTCGGGGAATGGATGCGGTCGTCGTCGCGGGCAAAGCCGATCAGCATGGAGTCCATGCCCAGGATCTCCTTGAAATCCCCGGCGATGGGGATCGAGCCGCCGGCGCCGATATAGGCGGCCTCGCGGCCCCATTCCTGGCTCAGCGCCGCCTTGGCCGCGGCGAAGGCCGGGTCCGAGATGTCCATGCGGCTGGCCGGGCTTGCTCCATGGCCATGGAACTCGACGGTGCAATCCTCGGGCACATGGGCGCGGACATGGGCGCGGAAGGTCTCGCGGATGCGGTCGGGATCCTGGGTGCCGGTCAGGCGGAAGCTGACCTTGGCGCGGGCCTCGGCCGGCAGGACGGTCTTGAAACCCTCGCTGGTATAGCCGCCGGTGATGCCGTTGATCTCGAAGGTGGGGCGGTTCCAGACCATCTCCAGCCCGGTGCGGCCCGTCTCGCCGACCGGATGCTTCAGCCCGACGCGCGCCAGGAACTCGGCCGGGTCGAAGCCGAGCGCGTCCCAGTCGGCGCGCAGTTCCGGGGACAGTTCCTCGACGCCCTCGTAGAAGCCGGGCAGGGTGACGCGGCCGCTGGCGTCCTTGACCGTCGCAAGCGCGTTGACAAGGATCTGGACCGGGTTCGCCGCCAGCCCGCCGAAGCTGCCGGAATGCAGGTCGCGGTCCGCGGCGCGGATCACGATCTCCTCGCCGCAAAGCCCGCGCAGCTGGGTGGTGATGGCCGGGCGGCCGTCGGCATAAAGCCCGGTGTCGCAGATCATGGCGATGCCGGCGCGCAATTCCCCGGCATTCTCGCGCAGGAAGGGGCGCAGGCTGGGCGAGCCGGATTCCTCCTCGCCCTCGAACAGCAGCACCAGGTCCGAGGGCAGGCTGCCATGCACGGCCTTCCAGGCCCGGAACGCCTCGATGAAGGTCATCAGCTGGCCCTTGTCGTCCGAGGCGCCGCGGCCGCGGATCACCCTGCCCTGGGGCGTATGCTCGATGCGGGGCTCGAAGGGGGGATGGTGCCACAGTTCCAGCGGATCGACCGGCTGCACGTCGTAATGGCCATAGAACAGCAAGGGCCGCCGCGTGCCCTTGGGCGAATGCGCGACCACCATCGGATGGCCGGGCGTGTCGCGCAACGCGGCCTGGAAGCCCAGCGAGGTCAGTTCGGCGCAAAGCCACTCCGCCGCCCGCCGCACCTCGGCCGCATAGGCCGGGTCGGTCGAGACCGAGGGAATGCGAAGAAATTCCATCAGCCGGTCGAGCGCCTGGGGCAGCCCCGCGTCCAGCGTTGAAAGTACTTCGCCGATTCTGGAATTGTCCGTCATCCTTCGCCTTTCCTGATTGATTTTATCAGAGAAAATGCCTGTCATCTTGGTATGGGTGCGACATTTTTACGCTGTATTTTCTCTGGCTTGATGCGTATCAAGGTATGACCCGCGGGATCGCAGCATGATCCCCCAAGCGAGCAAGTTCAAGCAAGGCAAGGGATCCGTGATGGACTATTCAGCCGCCCTCGATCAGGCCATCGGCAAGCTGCACGAAGAGGGTCGTTATCGCACCTTCATCGACATCGAGCGCCGCAAGGGGGCCTATCCGCAGGCGGTCTGGACCCGTCCCGACGGGACCGAGACCCAGATCACCGTATGGTGCGGGAACGACTACCTGGGCATGGGCCAGCATCCGGTGGTGCTGGCGGCGATGCACGAGGCGCTGGATGCCACGGGGGCGGGTTCCGGCGGCACGCGCAACATCTCGGGCACCACCGTCTATCACAAGCGCCTGGAAGGGGAACTGGCCGATCTGCACGGGAAAGAGGCCGCGCTGGTCTTTTCCAGCGCCTATACCGCCAATGACGCGACGCTCTCGACCCTGCGCAAGCTGTTTCCCGGCCTCATCATCTATTCGGACGAGCTGAACCACGCCTCGATGATCGAGGGGATCAAGCGTTTCGATGGCGCCAAGCGCATCTTCCGCCACAACGACGTGGCGCATCTGCGCGAGCTGCTGGAGGCCGACGATCCCGAGGCGCCCAAGCTGATCGCCTTCGAGTCGATCTATTCCATGGATGGCGATTTCGGCCCCATCGCCGCGATCTGCGACCTCGCGGACGAGTTCAACGCCCTGACCTATCTGGACGAGGTCCATGCCGTCGGCATGTATGGCCCCCGCGGCGGCGGCGTGGCCGAGCGCGACGGGCTGAGCCATCGCATTGACATCTTCAACGGCACGCTGGGAAAGGCTTTCGGCGTCTTCGGCGGTTATATTGCCGCCTCGGCCAAGATGGTGGACGCGATCCGCTCCTATGCGCCGGGCTTCATCTTCACCACTTCGCTGCCGCCGGCGGTGGCGGCGGGCGCCGCGGCCTCGATCGCCTTCCTCAAGACGGCCGAGGGGCAGTTGCTGCGCGACCAGCAGCAGCTGAACGCCCGCATCCTGAAGATGCGGCTGCGCGGGCTGGGCATGCCGATCATGGACCATGGCAGCCATATCGTGCCGGTGCATGTCGGCAACCCGGTGCATTGCAAGGCGCTGTCCGACATGCTGCTGGCCGATTTCGGCATCTATGTGCAGCCGATCAACTTCCCGACCGTGCCGCGCGGCACGGAACGGCTGCGCTTCACGCCCTCGCCGGTGCATGACCCCAAGCAGATCGACCACCTGGTGAAGGCCATGGACAGCCTCTGGTCGCAGTGCAAACTGAACCGTTCAACTTCGGCTGCCTGAGACGGTTTCGGGGTGAAGACCTCTCGCGCCCGTGATAACCTTGCTTTAATCAAGTTCTGAGAGTCTTCCGATTCGCGGGGACGAGCAGCAAAGTATGGGGCAGGCGCAATGATCGGGCTAAGGGGGAACCCCCCGTCCAATGGCCATGAGGAGCCGGCGGCCTTGCCGCCCGGTTTCGACGATCCTGACATTCGTCTCGGAGATCTGATGCGGGGCGAACGGGCCACGCTGGGCAAGTCGCTGCTGGATGTCCAGCGCGAATTGCGCATTCGCGCCTCCTATGTCGCCGCCATCGAGAATTGCGACATTTCCGCCTTCGACACGCCGAGCTTCATCGCCGGCTACGTGCGTTCTTATGCCCGCTATCTCGGCATGGATGCCGATTGGACCTTCCGCCGCTTCTGCCAGGAATCGGGTTTCCAGCCCACGCATGGCATGGCCCCCGCCGCCGCCGGGCCGAAGCCGCAGCGCCGCCCCTCGGACCCGGCCGAGGCGCTGGCCAATCCGCATCCGATCTTCCTGCCCCGGCAGGAAAGCATCTGGAGCTCGATCGAGCCGCGGGCCATCGGCTCGCTGCTGGTCATGGTCGTGCTGGCCTGCGGGTTGGGCTATGGCGGCTGGGCCGTGCTGCAAGAGGTGCAGAAGGTCAACCTGACCCCCGGCGAGCAGGCGCCCGGCGTGATCGCCGCGCTGGACCCGGTGCAGGAGGCGGCCGAGCCCGAAACCGTCGAATCGGCCCAGGTCAACCTGCCGCGCCCCGAGGGGCTGGACCGTACCTACCGGCCGCAGGCGCTGGAACTGCCCGTGCTGGTCGCCCGCGACGGGCCCATCGCCGCCATCGACCCGCGGCTGGACACCTCCACGCCCAAGCCGGAAGGCGCCGTGCCTGCGACCCGCAGCGCCGCGGTCCACGACCGGGTCTATGGCCCGCAGATGCCGCCCGAACAGGCGGCTGTGCGCACCGTTGCCCCCGATGCGCCCGAGATCGAGATCCTTGCCGCCCGTCCCGCCTGGGTGCGCGTCACCTCGGCCGACGGCACGGTGCTGCTGGAAAAGACCATGGACGCGGGCGAGCGTTTCGCCCTGCCCAAGCTCGAGGCGCCGCCGGTGCTGCGCGCCGGTAATTCCGGCGCGGTCTATTTCGCGGTCAACGGCCGCACCTACGGCCCGGCCGCACCCGGCGCCAAGGTGGTCAAGAATGTCGAGCTTTCGCCGACGGCGCTGACGGCGCAATATGCCTTTGCCGATCTCAGCAAGGATCCGCAGCTGGCCGAAATGGTCGCCCTGGCATCGGCCGAGCCGCCGGAACAGGCCCCCGCGCAGGATTGACCGGGCGCCGGGTCATGGCCGCCGGAGCATGAATCCGGGGTCACGGATGCGGCATCGCGCGCCTGACCGGGACCGGATGGCTTGCCCGTCTGGCCGGATCGGCCTATTTCTGACGGGTGAAGCCGCCCCTGGCGCAGGAAAAGGCACCAGCCATGTCGCATAATCCGATCCGCCCCTGGCGCAATATCGACCGGCGCAAGTCGCGCCGGATCATGGTCGGCAACGTGCCGGTCGGGGGCGACGCGCCGATCAGCGTGCAGACCATGACCAATACCGACACCTCGGACGTGCGCGCGACGCTGGACCAGATCATCCGCGCCGCCGACGTCGGCGCCGACATCGTCCGCGTCTCGACCCCCGACGAAGCCTCGACCCGCGCCCTGCGCGAGATCTGCCGCGAAAGCCCGGTGCCGATCGTGGCCGATATCCATTTCCACTACCGCCGCGCCATCGAGGCCGCCGAGGCCGGCGCCGCCTGCCTGCGCATCAATCCCGGCAATATCGGCGACGCTGCCCGCGTGCGCGAGGTGATCAAGGCCGCCCGCGACCATGGCTGCTCGATCCGCATCGGCGTGAATGCCGGCAGCCTGGAACGGCACCTGCTGGAAAAATACGGCGAGCCCTGCCCGGATGCGATGGTGGAATCCGGCCTCGACCACATCAGGATCCTGCAGGACAACGATTTCCACGAATTCAAGATCAGCGTGAAGGCCAGCGATGTCTTCCTCGCCGCCGCCGCCTATCAGCAGCTGGCCGAGGCGACCGACGCGCCGATCCACCTGGGCATCACCGAGGCGGGCGGGCTGGTGTCGGGCACGGTGAAATCCGCCATCGGCCTGGGCAACCTTCTGTGGATGGGCATCGGCGACACCATCCGGGTCAGCCTCTCGGCCGATCCGGTCGAGGAGGTCAAGGTCGGGTTCGAGATCCTGAAATCCCTGGGCCTGCGCACCCGTGGCGTGCAGATCATCTCCTGCCCCAGCTGCGCGCGCCAGGGCTTCGACGTGATCAGGACGGTCGAGACCCTGGAAAAGCGCCTCGAACATATCAAGACGCCGATGAGCCTGTCGATCATCGGCTGCGTGGTGAACGGGCCGGGCGAGGCGCTGATGACCGATATCGGCTTCACCGGCGGCGGCGCGGGTTCCGGCATGGTCTATCTGGCCGGCAAGCAGGACCACAAGATGACCAACGAGCAGATGGTCGACCATATCGTCGAACTGGTCGAGAAACGCGCCGCCGAACTCGAGGCCGCGCAAGCCGCCGCCGAATAGGCGAAAGGGCGGCCCTCGCGAGCCGCCCCGTGCTTCTTCGTTCCTCAAATACCCATTCCGCCCGCGCAACCCGCCCAGGCGGCGCAGCCTCAGCCCTCGGCCTTGGCCGCGCGTGCGCGGGCAATCGCGCCCTCCAGCCCCTCGGTGGGCATGCCGCGCAGCATCTCGCCGCCGATGATGAAGGTGGGGGTGCCCATGATCCGCATCTGCTCGGCCAGCTGGTGGTTCTTGCGCAGCACGGCCGAGACCTCCTCGGTGTTCATCCGGTTCAGCACCGCCTGGCTGTCCAGCTCCAGGTCTCCGGCCAGCTTGGTCAGGCTTTCCAGGTTCACCGGCCCGCGCGATTCCATCAGCGCGTCATGCGCCTGCTTGTAGGCATCGGGCCCCGCCTCCTGCTGCACCGCGACGGCAAAGCGCGCGGCCATGTCGCTTTCCTGGGTCAGGATCGGGAATTCCTTGACGATCCAGCGGATGTTGCCATCGGCCGAGATCAGCTTTTCCACGTCCGGGCTGACCCGCTTGCAGACGCCGCAGCGGTAATCGACGAACTCGACCAGGGTCACGTCGCCCTCGGGATTGCCGCCGACCCAGCTGTGGCCGTCGTCGAAGATCGCCGTGCGATTGTTCTCGACCAGCAGTTCGTCGTTCCTGGCCTCGTCGGCAAGGCGGCGTTCCTCCAGCACGTTGATCGATTCGATCAGCACGTCCGGATTGGCCATCAGGTAGTCGCGCACCGCCTCGCCGAAGGCGGCCTTCTCGGCCTCGGTCATATTGGCCGGGTCGAAGGCCAGGGCGGGCAGGGCGGTGGCGCTGATCAGCGCGGCGGTCACAAGGGCTTTCATGGAACAATCCTCTCCGGTTCCCGGCAACTTGACCGCTTGCGCGCGGTGTTGCAAGCGGCCGGCCGGGGCATCACGCGGGCTTGACCGGGCCGTCCGCAGGCCCGATACCCGGCAAAAACCACGAGGCAGGCTGACATGAGACAATCCCGTCGCGGGCAGGTGGATCCCTTCATCGTCATGGATGTGATGGAGGCCGCCCGCAAGGCCGAGGCCGGAGGCCGCCGCATCATCCACATGGAGGTCGGCCAGCCCTCGACCCCCGCGCCCGAGGGGGCGCGCCGGGCGCTGGCGGCGGCGCTGGACCGGCCGCTGGGCTATACGGTGGCGCTCGGGCTGCCGGAACTGCGCCGGGGCATCGCCGGGCTTTACCGGCGCTGGTACGGGCTCGACCTCGACCCGGCCCGTGTGGTGGTGACGCCGGGCTCCTCGGGCGCCTTCATCCTGGCCTTCTCGGCGCTTTTCGATGCGGGTGAGCGGGTGGCCTTGGGCGAGCCGGGCTATCCCAGCTATCGCCAGATCCTGCGCGCCATGTCGCTGGAGCCGGTGGGCATCCAGACCCGGGCCGAGGACCGCTATCAGCCGCGTCCCGACGACCTGCCGGCGGATGCGCAGGGGCTGATCCTGGCCTCGCCGGGCAACCCATCCGGTACGGTGCTGCGGCGCGAGGAACTGGCGGCGCTGACCGCGCGGGCGGCGGAACTGGGCATGAGCGTGATCTCGGACGAGATCTATCACGGGCTCGATTACGGCGCCGGCTTCCATTCCGCGCTGGAGGTCACGGACGAGGTATTCGTCATCAACAGCTTCTCGAAATATTTCAGCATGACCGGCTGGCGCGTCGGCTGGATGGTGGTGCCGGACAGCATGATCCGCACCGTCGAGCGCATCGCGCAGAACATGTTCATCTGCCCGCCGCATGCCAGCCAGGTCGCGGCGCTGGCGGCGCTGGATTGCGTGGAGGAGGCCGAGGCGAACCTGGCCGTCTATGCCGAGAACCGCCGGCTGATGCTGGACCGGCTGCCGAAGATGGGATTCGACCGCATCGCCCCGCCCGAGGGCGCCTTCTACATCTATGCCGACGTGTCGGACCTGACCACGGACAGCCTGAGCTTCGCCGCGGAAATCCTTGAAAAAGCGGGCGTGGCGGTAACGCCGGGGCTGGATTTCGATCCGCGTCGCGGCGCGCGGACCCTGCGCTTCAGCTATGCCGCGGGGCCGGCCGAGATCGCCGAGGGGCTGGACCGGCTGGCGGCCTTCATGGCCGCACGATGAGATGGCTCTGGGCCTTGTTGCTGGTCTGGCTGGCGCTGCCTGCGCTGGCCGATGACGGCGCGCGCCCGGCACCTGCGACGGTCGATCTGGCGCAATCCTCTCTGATGGCCGAGGGGCGCGACCGCGGCAAGCCGCGGCCGATGGAACTGCGGCTGACGATCAGCCGGCCGGTGCCCTACCGGGTCTATTTCCTCGACGGGCCGCCGCGGCTGGTGGTGGATTTCCGCGAGATCGATTTTTCCGGCGCCGATGCCGACGCAATGCCTGGCCGCGAACTGGTGCCGGCGCTGCGCTGGGGCCGCTTTCGTGCCGGCTGGTCGCGGCTGGTGATGGAGCTGCCCGGACCCTATGCCCTGCGGCTGGCGGTGCAAGGTCCGGCCGAGGGCGGTGCCAAGGGGGCGCTGGTCAGGCTGCGCATGGAGCCGGTCAAGCCCGAGGATTTCGCCACCCGCGGCAATGCGCTTTCGGCGCTGTGGGACTTGCCGCAGCCGGCGGCCGTGGCCTCGTTGCCGCCGCGACGCGCGGGCACGCGGCCCCTGCGCGTGGCGCTGGATCCCGGCCATGGCGGCCACGACCCCGGCGCCCAGGTCGGCGCGATCAGCGAGGCGGCGCTGATGCTGGGCTTTGCCCGCGAGTTGACCGAGATCCTGACCGCCGCCGGTTTCGAGGTCATCGCCACCCGCAAGGACGACAGCTTCATTCCGCTGGAACAGCGCATGACCATTGCCCGCGCCGAGCGGGCGGACCTGTTCATCTCGCTGCATGCCGATGCGTTGCCGGCGGGCGAGGCGGCGGGGCTGTCGATCTATGTCTGGAATCCGCAGGCCGACGACCGCGCCACGCGCGAACTGGCGATGCGCCACGACCGGGCCGACCTGCTGGCCGGGCTGGACCTGTCGGGGACCGACGACCAGGTCGCCGACGTGCTGATGGACCTGGCGCGGACCGAGACGCATCCGCGCTCGGAAGCCTTTGCCAAATTCGCAGTCTCCGAACTGAACCGGGCGGGCATCGCCATGCATCGCCGGCCGGTGCGCGGCGCGGCATTTTCGGTGCTGAAATCGCCCGACATCCCCTCGGTGCTGGTCGAGCTGGGCTTCCTGACCGATCCGGGCGACCGCGCCAACCTGTTCGACCCCGAATGGCGCGCGCAGACCGCCCAGGCGCTGGCGCAGGCCATCGGGCTTTGGGCGCAGGACGATGCCGCCCGCGCCGCCCTGCTGCGCAAGTAGCGCAAGGTTGCTTTGACGGGCGCGGCCTCGCTGTCTATAGAGGCGCAGGTTATCCCCAGAGGCTTGCCCATTGCTGCGCTTCCTGCTGTCTTTCATCGGTGCGATCTTTTCCTGGCTCGTGACCGCGGTCTTCTTCATCGCCCTGACGGTCGGGGCGGTGTTCTGGATGTATTCGCGCGACCTGCCCAGCCATGAACAATTGGCGCAATACGCGCCCAAGACCATCAGCCGGATCTATTCCGCCGAAGGGCGGCTGATCGACGAGTTCGCCGAGGAACGCCGCATCTTCGTGCCCATCGACGAGATCCCGCCGCTGGTGAAGCAGGCCTTCATCAGCGCCGAGGACAAGCATTTCTACAGCCATCACGGCTTCGACCCGATGGGCATGGGCAAGGCGGCGCTGGATGCGATCAGTTCGGGCGGGCGCAACCTGCGCGGCGCCTCGACCATCACCCAGCAGGTGATGAAGAACTTCCTGCTGTCCAGCGACCGCAGCATCGAGCGCAAGATCAAGGAGCTGATCCTGGCCACCCGGCTGGAATCGACGCTGAGCAAGGACCAGATCCTTGAGCTTTACCTCAACGAGATCTTCCTGGGCCAGAACAGCTTCGGCGTGGCCGCGGCGGCGCAAAGCTATTTCAACAAGCCGCTGACCGAACTCGCGCCGCATGAGGCGGCGACGCTGGCCGCCATGCCCAAGGCGCCGGGCCGCTATCACCCGGTCCGCGCCAGAGAGGCGCTGACCGAGCGGCGCGACTATGTGCTGCGCGAGATGTGGCAGAACGGCTATATCGACCAGGCCACCTACGAGGCCGAGGCCAGGCAGTCGCTGCGTTCGGTGCAGAACGGCGATTTCCCCGCCTTCCAGCAGCAATTGCCGCCGCGCGACTATTTCACCGACGAGATCCGCCGCCAGCTTTCGGCGCAATTCGGCGCCGAGGAGTTCTTCGGCGGCGGGCTGGCGATCCGGGCGACGGTCGATCCCAAGCTGCAACAGGTCGCCGCGCATGCGCTGCAGCAGGCGCTGGAGAAATACGACCGCGGTCGCGGCGTCTGGCGCGGCACCCGGCTTACGATCCCGGCCGAGCAGCTGGGCGACGAGCAGGCATGGCGCGCCGCGCTCTCCGATGCCGCCGTGCCGCGCGACATCGAGGGCTGGTTCCCGGCCGTGGTGCTGGCGCTGGGAGAGAGCGACGCCACCATCGGCATCGAGGACCAGGAAGGTACGGCGACAATCCCGGCCAAGGACGTGCAATGGGCCAGGAAGCGGCGCGCCGACGGCACGCTGGCGCCCAAGGCCCAGGTGGCCTCGGACCTGCTGGATGTGGGCGACGTGGTGCTGGTGCGTCGCATGACCAGCGACAGCGACGGCAGCTTCATCCGCTGGACCCTGCGCCAGGTGCCCGAGGTGCAGGGCGGCTTCATGGCCATGGACGTGAACACCGGCCGGGTCATCGCCATGCAGGGCGGCTTTTCCTATCAAAGCTCGGTCTTCAACCGCGCCACCCAGGCGCAGCGCCAGCCGGGCTCCAGCTTCAAGCCCTTCGTCTATGCGGCGGCACTGGATTCGGGCTTCAACCCGGCGACCATCGTGGTTGACGAGCCGATCACCGTGAACACGCCGCAGGGGCTGTGGACGCCCAAGAACGCCAGCGGCAAGTTCTACGGCCCGACACCGATGCGCACCGGGATCGAGCAGTCCCGCAACCTGATGACCATCCGCATCGCCCAGGGCATCGGCATGGATACGGTGGCGAAATATGCCGAGAAATTCGGCGTCTACGACCATCTCGGCCATTTCCTGGCGAACAGCCTCGGCGCACAGGAAACGACGCTGTTCAAGATGGTCGCCGCCTATGCCATGTTCGCCAATGGCGGCGAGCGGGTGGAACCCACGCTGGTCGACCGCGTGCAGGACCGCCGCGGCCGCACCATCTATCGCCACGACCGCCGCGACTGCGTGACCTGCGGCCAGCCGACCCTGCCCGCCGGCGCCGCGCCCGAGATCCGTTCGAACCGCGAGCGGGTGATGGACGCGATCACCGCCTATCAGCTGACCTCGATGCTTGAGGGCGTGGTGAAACGCGGCTCGGGGCGCGGGGTGAACCTGCCGGTGCCGGTCGCCGGCAAGACCGGCACAACCAACGATGCCAAGGACGTGTGGTTCATCGGCTTTACCTCGAACATCGTTGCCGGCTGCTACCTGGGCTATGACCAGCCGCGCACGCTGGGCGCCAACGCCTATGGCGGAACGCTTTGCGTGCCGGTCTTCAACGAGTTCATGCAGGAGGCGGTCAAGGAATTCGGCGGCACCGCCTTCAAGGTTCCGCCGGGCGGGCATTTCGTCAATATCGACCGCTTCAGCGGCGCGATCCTGGGCCCGGATGCCAAGGGCGACAACGTCATCGCCGAATATTTCCGCGACGGCCAGGATCTGACCGGGCTGGTGCTGGTCGACGGTGGCTTCGGCCGCGCCGATCCGGGCACCTTGCCGCTGTTCACCCAGGGCCGCGACGGCGGCCAGGCGGTGACGACCTCGACCGGCAAGAAGAAGGTGATCCCGAAAAAGGCCGATTTCGGCACCCTGTCCTCGGGCGGGCTGTATTGAAGGCGCTTTGCCGGGCGGGTGCTTGCCGCCGCCCGCCGCCCGCGCTATTTGTCCTGCCCTGACCGAAATCCGAACCCAGAGAGTGCCCATGCGCGCCGAAACCCAAGCCACCATCGAGGCGATCCGCAAATCGCTGAAACTGCTCGGCCAGCGCATGGACTGGGAAACCGCGCCGCACCGGCTGGAAGAGCTGAACGCCATGATCGAGGCGGGCGACATCTGGTCCGACCCGGCCCGCGCCCAGAAATTGATGCGCGACCGGCAGATGCTGTCCGACGCGGTCGAGACCTATCGCCGCATCGACACCGAGCTCAAGGACAATGCCGAGCTGATCGAACTGGGCGAGGCCGAGGGCGATGCCGAGATCGTCGCCGATGCCGAGGGCGCGCTGAAGTCGCTGGCCGAACTCGCGGCGCAGAAGGAACTGGAGGCGCTGCTGAACGGCGAAGCCGACGGCAACGACACCTTCCTGGAGATCAATGCCGGCGCCGGCGGCACGGAAAGCGCCGACTGGGCCAGCATGCTCGCGCGCATGTATGTCCGCTGGGCCGAGAAGAAGGGCTATAATGTCGAGCTTCTGTCCGAGACGCCGGGCGAGGAGGCGGGCATCCGTTCCGCCGCCTACAAGATCTCGGGGCCGAACGCCTATGGCTGGCTGAAGTCGGAATCGGGCGTGCATCGGCTGGTGCGCATCTCGCCCTATGATTCGGCGGCGCGGCGGCATACCTCGTTTTCCTCGGTCTGGGTCTATCCGGTGGTGGATGACAATATCGAGATCACCATCCCCGACAATGAGATCAGGATCGACACCTATCGGTCGTCCGGCGCGGGGGGGCAGCACGTCAACACCACCGATTCGGCGGTGCGCATCACCCACTTGCCGACCGGCATCGTCGTGACCAGCTCGGAAAAATCGCAGCACCAGAACCGCGCCAACGCCATGGCGGCGCTGAAGGCGCGGCTGTATCAGCTGGAACTGGACAAGCGCAATGCCGCGATCAACGCCCAGCACGAGGCCAAGGGCGATGCCGGCTGGGGCAACCAGATCCGCTCATACGTGCTGCATCCCTATCAGATGGTGAAGGATCTGCGCACCGGGCACGAGACCTCGGACACGCAGGGCGTGCTGGACGGCGACCTGGATGCCTTCATGGCCGCGACGCTGGCGCTGGACGTGGCGGGCAAGAGCCGGGCCGAGGCGCAGGCCGAGGACTGATCCGCCGCGCCCGTTGCGCGGCCGCATGAGTATTGGGGAAACGGTGAAACAGGCGCCGCGCGGGTGCGGGGCGCTGTACGAGCGTCTTCTCTGTTCCTCAAATACCCATGCACGGGCGACGCTGACACGGCCGCATGGGTATTTGGGGAACGAAGAAATGCGCAGAGGCCGGGCGCGGGGTGCGGGGTTTTGTGTCGCGTGGCGCCGGGTTAGCCTGCGGGCGGTCTGGATCGACAGGGGCGCGGCATGGACGTGAAGCGGATCAATCTGGCGCTGCAGGGCGGCGGTGCGCATGGCGCATTCGCCTGGGGCGTGCTGGACCGGTTGCTGGACGAGCCGGACATCGAGATCCGCGGCATCAGCGGCACCTCGGCCGGGGCGCTGAACGGGGCGGCCCTGGCGGCGGGCCTGTCCTGCGGGCCGGGCCGGCGCGGGCGCGAGGCGGCGCGGCAGAACCTGGCCCATATCTGGTCGCAGGTGGGGCAGGTCAGCGACAATTCGGTGGTGCGCTGGCTGCATTCCATGTTCCCGGTGCCGCGCGCCTGGCAGCGGCTGACCGAGCTTTTCTCGCCCGTGGCATGGATGGAATCGCTGACGCGAGTGTTCAGCCCCTATGATTCGGGGCCGTTCTATACCAACCCGCTGGCCGCCATCCTGCGCGAGATGCCGCATCCCCGGTTGGGGCGCGAGGAGGGGCCGGCGCTTTTCGTTACTGCGACCAATGTGCGCACCGGGCTGGTGCGGGTCTTTGGCGGGGCCGAGGTGACGGTCGAGACGGTGCTGGCCTCGGCCTGCCTGCCCGAGCTGTTCCGCGCCGTCGAGATCGACGATCCGCTGACCGGAAGGCGCGAGGCCTATTGGGACGGCGGCTATTCCGGCAACCCGGCGCTGTTCCCGCTGTATCGCGGCGACCTGCCGCGCGACATCGTCATCGTCAACATCAACCCGATGCTGCGCGAGGCGATCCCCAAGACCCCGGCCGCGATCCAGGACCGGGTGAATGAGATCAGCTTCAACGCGGCGCTTCTGGCCGAGCTGCGGGCGATCAATTTCGTCAAGCGGCTGCATGCCGAGGAGCGGCTGACCGGGCGGCCGATGAAGAACGTGCTGCTGCATGCGATCATGGACGAGGATCTGATGAACTCGCTGAGCGCCCGGACCAAGCTGCTGCCGAATCCCGGCCTGTTGCAGCGCATGCATGATGCCGGGGTCGAGGCCGCCGAGCGATTCCTGGACAAGGATGCGGCCAATATCGGCGCACGTGATTCCTATGACCTGGCGCAGCTTTTCGGCCGCCGATAGCCCGGCATCGGTGCCGGTCGACCGCGGATATGCGGGCACGATCCTTGCCATCGTCGGGAAATCTGGGTGAGAGGCTGGACAGCGACCCAAGCGGGACTCGTTACGGCTGCTTCCTTCCGGACCTGACCGGGTTGGCGAGGCGCCTGCCCGCGCCAACCTCTCGCCGCCTAGATAGGCGCGCGCGCGGCGGGATGCAAGCGGCTTGGCCGCCTACAGGTGCAGGCGCAGGCGCAGGAAGCCGTCGGGGGCGATTCCGGCCGGCTCGACCGGGGTGGAAAGCCCGTCGAGATGCCCCGCCGCCGCAGGCCCGGTCTCGAACAGGACCGAGGTGCCGGGCAGGGGGCGAAAGCTCCAGCCGGCGCGGGGGTTGGGGGCCAGCACCCGGCGTTGCGCCACGTAGCGGCGCAGCACCTCGCGGGTGGGGCAGGAGCTGTCCAGCAGCACCGGCCGTCCCGCCGCCACCGGGGCGAAAAGCCCGCTGTCCGACAGCCGGTAGCTGTTCGTCACCAAGATGAAGGGCTGGTCCGGCGCGACCGGGCGCATGCGGTGGGTCAGAGCGCAGATGCGGTGCGAATCGGGATGGGCCAGCTTTCCGTCGGGCGCGTAGCGCGGCGGGCGGCTCAGGTCGATCTGCCAGCCCAGCCCGTCGATGATGTCGAAATTGTAGCTGGGAAACTCGGGGTCGATCAGCGGCTGGTCCGGCTTGCCCGGCTCGATGCGCAGGAACATGCTGGCGGAGCGTTCCAGCCATTCGCACAGCTCGGCCCCGGTCAGGCGGATGGCGCAGATCCGGTTCGGAAACAGATAGAGATCGGCGATGTTGCGCAGCGTCAGCCGCCCGGCCGGGACGTCGGTGTAATGCTGCGGCCCGCCGCGGCCGCCGGCGCGGAACGGTGCGACCGCCGACAGGATCGGCAGATCCTGCCAGCGCGTGCCGCGCAGGGCGCGCCGCACGTGCCAGCGTTGCGCCATGGCCACCAGCCGCAGGCCGGGATCCTCGCCGATCAGCGAGAAATAGCTGCTCAGCGGCCGCTCGGTGCGGCCGATCCGGCGGCGGAAATGCCGCAGGGTCTGGCGATGGGCGGACAGGGCCGGGCCGGTGACGGCGGGGTGATCCTCGTCGGCGCCGACCGGCTCGGCGCGGCAGGTGAAATCGGCGATGCGCCAGCCCTGGGCCAGCGGCTCCAGCCGCAGGTCGATCACCCCCAGATGCGAGCCCCAGAAACCGGGCATGACCGCGGGCTTGCCGGCCAGCGTGCCGCGGCGGGCGTCGATCCCCGGCCCCTGCGGGTGGTCGGCCGAGGGGAACACCCGATGCGTATGGCCGGCGATCACCACGTCGATGCCGGGCAGGGCGGCCAGCGCGGTGGCCGCGTTCTCCATCATCGGCGCCGGGGCGAGCGCGCCGATGCCGCTATGCGCCAGCGCCACGATCAGTTCCGCGCCCTGTTCGCGCAGGGCCGCGATGCCGGTGCGGGCGGCCAGCAGGATGTCCTGAACCTCGATCTCGGCCTTCAGCCCGCGTTCCCATTCCACGGTCTGCGGCGGCAGAAAGCCCAGCACGCCGATGCGCAGCGCATGCGTCCGGCCCTGGTCGTCGTGGAACTGCCGCGTCAGCAGGGCATGGGCCTGCACCGGCAGGGGATGGTGCGGGCGCAGGTTGGTCGAGACGACGGGAAACTCGGCGCCCTCCAGCGTGCGGCGCAGAAAGCCCAGGCCGAAGCTGAAATCGTGGTTGCCGATGGTCGCCGCGTCATAGCCGAGCGCGTTCATCGCCGCGATGGCCGGATGCGGCTGGCGGGCGCCGATGTCGTCCATCTCGGCCAGGTAGTCGCCCATCGGGCTGCCTTGCAGCCCGTCGCCATTGTCGAACAGCAGGCAATTGCGTGCCGTCTGGCGTGCTCGGGCGATCAGGGCTGCTGCCCGCGACAGCCCCAGCCGCCCCGAGGGGCGGTCGGCGAAATAGTCGTAACCCAGCATATGCATGTGCAGATCGGTCGTCGCCAAGACGCGAACTGCAATGGACTTGACGCCAGAATGCGATTTGGGAACGGAGCATATGCAAGTCATGACGCATGAATGCAGTCTATTGATACATATTGCAACCTTGGATTGTATTTCATGCCTGCGGCCTGTTGGCCCTTGCGGGCGGCGACTTGCATGCCCCGGCACAACATGGGATGACCGGGGCGGTGCCTGGTTTCTTTGATTTGACTGGATCAGCAATGAAGTTTTCGACCCGACGGGATGTCGACCTGGCCGCGGAGGCCCTGTTCCGTGCAGCCAGCAATTTTCACGCCATCGAGCGGATGCTGGTGCGGCGCGGGGCGACGGTGCGCCGGCTCGACGACCTGGCCGCCCCTGGGGTGGGAATGCGCTGGCTGATCGGCTTCGACTGGCGCGGCCGCCATCGCGAAGTCACGGCCGAGGTGGCGCGGCTGGACGCGCCCGAGTTGCTGGTCCTCAACGGCACATCCGACCAGTTCGACCTGGTCATCCGCATGTCCGTGGTGGCGCTGACCCGGACGAAGTCGCGGATGATCTTCGAGACCGAGGCGCGTCCGCGCAGCATGAAGGCGCGGCTGATGTTGCAGACTGCCAAGCTGGGCAAGGCGCAGCTGGACCGCAAATTCGGCCGGCGGATCGGCGAGTTCATCGCCGACCTGGCCTCGGGCGCGCAGGCTGCCTAACGGCCGGCCTGCCTATCACGCGGCCGCCTGCGACTGCGCGGCGCGCAGCGGATCGGCCGGATAGACGCCCAGGATGTTCAGGCTGGAAGTGAAATAGTCCAGTTCCTCCAGCGCGCGGGCGACGTGCGGATCCTCGGGATGGCCCTCGATGTCGGCATAGAACTGCGTCGCGGTGAAGACGCCGTCCACCATGTAGCTTTCCAGCTTGGTCATGTTGACGCCGTTGGTGGCAAAGCCGCCAAGCGCCTTGTAGAGCGCCGCCGGGATGTTGCGCACCCGGAAGACGAAGCTGGTCATCATCGTCGTGCCGCCCTGGGCATTGGTGCGGCGGCTGAAATCGGGCTGGCGCGCCATGACCAGGAAGCGGGTGGTGTTGTTCTGCCGGTCCTCGATGCCCGAGGCGAGTTCCTCGAGCCCGTAGATCTCGCCCGCCAGCGGCGCGGCCAGCGCGGCCAGCGACGGCTCGGCCCGGCGCGCGACCTCCAGCGCCGAGCCGGCCGTGTCGGCGCCGACGATGCTGCGGATGGCGTGGCGGCGCAAGAAGCCGCGGCATTGACCCAGCAGCACCGGGTGGCTCATTGCCTCGCTGATCTGCGACAGCTTGGTGCCGGGCACCGCCAGCAGGCTGATGCGCACCCGCACGAAGCCCTCGTCGATGATGTGCAGCCCGGTTTCGGGCAGCAGGTGGTGGATGTCCGCCACCCGGCCATAGGTCGAGTTCTCGACCGGCAGCATCGCCAGCTCGGCCTTGCCGGCCCGCACCGCCTCGATCGTGTCCTCGAAGGTGCGGCAGGGCAGCGCCTCCATCTGCGGGCGATAGAAGCGGCAGGCCTGGTGGCTGTAGGCGCCGGGTTCGCCCTGGAATGCGATCACGTTCTGGGTGGGGGCGTCGGTCATGGATCACACCTTGGCTCGGGGTGGCGGCCTGGGCCTTGCCCTCGTGCCGGGCTGGCCTCCTGGTCCGTTTTGTGCTTTGCCAGCGACAACTACACCTTGAACCGGTGGAACAAAAGCGGGTAGATACGGCCAAATCCACGGACAGCCCAGGGGATCCGCAGACATGTTCGATACCATGACCGTCACCAAGGCAGCCGGTGCGCTAATCGGCTCGCTTCTGTTCCTGCTGTTGATGAGCTGGGCGGCATCGGGCATCTTTCACGTCGGCGTCTCGGGCCATGGCGCCGAGGGCGAGGAACACGCCCAGGCATACACCATCCCGGTCGAGGATGCCGGCGGGGCCGACGACGCCGCGGCCGATGAAGGCCCGGATTTCGCCACCGTCCTGGCTTCGGCCGATGCGGCCGCGGGCGAGAAGGTGTTCGGCAAGTGCAAGGCCTGTCACAAGCTGGACGGCAACGATGGCGTCGGCCCGCATCTGAACGGCGTCGTCGGCCGCGCGGTCGCCGGCGTCGATGGCTTCAACTATTCCGACCCGATGAAGGCGCATGGCGGCGACTGGACGCCCGAGGCGCTGCAAGAGTTCCTCGCCAATCCCAAGACCGTGATCAAGGGCACCAAGATGTCCTTCGCCGGCCTGCCCAAGATCGAGGATCGCGCCAACCTGATCGCCTATCTGCAGGGCCAGCAGTAAGCGGCGCGGCCCGCGCGGCAGGCATGGGGCGTCCCTTGGGGGCGCCCTTTTTCGTTGCCGCGGCCCGGCCCCGCGCGGCGGATCACGCATTTGCATGTTGAACCGGGCCCGAGGGCTGCTAGCCTTGCCGCGGGCGCGCCGCCGCCCTCGAGCAAGGCCAGAACCAGAACAAGGCCAGAACCAGAACAAGGATCGACAAGACCCGATGACGATGCGTTTCCTGCGACATGCCCCGATGCTTGCCTTCACGGCGCTTCTGCCCGGCCTGGTCTTGGCGCAGGAGCCGCAGGAGCCCCGGACCATCGTGTCGCATGGCATCGCGGTCTTCGGCGAACCCGAACTGCCAGCCGATTTCCCGCATCTGCGCTATGTGAACCCCGATGCGCCCAAGGGCGGCGAGATTTCGGAATGGTTCAGCGGCGGCTTCGACAGCTACAACCCCTATACCCACCGCGGCCGCGCGGCCATGCTGTCCAACGCCATGCTGGAGCCGCTGATGGAAGGCGTCGCCGACGAGATCGGCACCGCCTATTGCCTGCTCTGCGAGACCATCGAATATCCCGAAAGCCGCGACTGGGTGATCTTCCACCTGCGCCCCGAGGCGAAATTCTCGGACGGCACGCCGCTGACCGCGCATGACGTGCTGTTTTCCTTTGAACTGCTGCGCGACAAGGGCCTGTCCTCGTATCGCACGATCATTTCCAAGATCGTCGCCAAGGCCGAGGTGATCGACGACCGCACCATCAAGTTCATCTTCCGGCCGGATTATCCGCGCCGGGACGTGATCCAGTCGGTCGGCGGCCAGATCGTCTTCTCGCGCGAGGATTTCCGCAAGAACAAGCGCGACATCGAACAGTCGAGCAACATCCCCTTCGTCGGCTCGGGGCCTTACATGTTCGACCGGGCCGATGCCGGCCGCTCGATCACCCTGCGGCGCAATCCCGACTATTGGGGCAAGGATCTGCCGATCAACATCGGCCGGCACAATTTCGACCGCATCCGCGTCGAGTATTTCGGCGATTACGACAGCGCCTTCGAGGCCTTCAAGGCCGGCGTCTATACCTTCCGCAACGAGGCAAGCTCGATCCACTGGGCGACGCGCTATGATTTCCCTGCCGTGCAATCCGGCGCGGTGAAAAAGGAGGCGCTGCCCGACGGCAGCATCGCCAACGGCCAGGGCTGGGTCTTCAACCTGCGCCGTCCCAAGTTCCAGGACATCCGCGTGCGCGAGGCCATCGGGCTGATGTTCAACTTCGAATGGTCGAACGAGACGCTGTTCTATGGGCTTTACGCGCGGGTGAACTCGCCCTGGGAAAACAGCCCGCTGATGGCCGAGGGCAAGCCCACGCCGGCCGAGCTGGCGCTGCTGGAGCCCCTGGCCAAGGATCTGCCGCCGGGCGTGCTGACCGACGACGCGGTGCTTCAGCCCGTTTCGGGCAAGACCCAGCTCGACCGGCGCAACATGCGCCGCGCGGCGCAGCTGCTGGACGAGGCGGGCTGGAAGCCGGGCGCGGACGGCATGCGCCGCAATGCCCAGGGCGAGGTGCTGCGGGTCGAGTTCCTGAACGACAGCGCCACCTTCGACCGGGTGATCAACCCCTTCGTGCAGAACCTGCGGGCCATCGGCATCGACGCGGTGAACCTGCGGGTGGACGACGCCCAGTTGACCGCGCGCACCCGCAGCCATGATTTCGACATCGTGACGGATCATGTCTCCCAGGGCTATTTCCTGACCGGCGATACCGAGCAGACCTTCGGCTCGGAAAATGTCGGCGACGTGTTCAACCCGATGGGCCTGGCCAATCCGGCCATCGACCGGCTGATCCAGCTGGGCATCGAGGCAAAGACCGAGGAAGAGATGATCACCGTGGCCCATGCGCTGGACCGCAGCCTGCGGGCGCTGCGCTTCTGGGTGCCGCAATGGTTCAAGGCCCAGTATACCGTTGCCTATTACGACATCTTCGGCCATCCCGAGACCCTGCCGCCCTATGCGCTGGGTGAGCTTGATTTCTGGTGGTATGACGCGGATAAGGCGGCAAAGCTGAAACAATCCGGCGCGCTGCGCTAGACCCTGCGGGGCCGGCGCGGATCAAGGCGGAGCAAGGGGACGGATGGCAGCCTATATCCTGCGGCGCTTGCTGCTGATCATACCCACGCTGATCGGCATCATGCTGGTCAACTTCACGCTGACGCAATTCGTTCCCGGCGGCCCGATCGAGCAGATCATCGCCCGCGTCCAGGGCGAGGGCGACGCGCTGCGCAACATTACCGGCGGCGCGGGCGAGTCGCCGCAGAGCACCGAATATGCCGGCGCCCGCGGCATCCCGCCCGAATTGCTGGACCAGCTTGAGGTGCAGATGGGCTTTGCCCGCATCGCCTGCATGCCGGGCCACCAGGGCGAGCCGGACCTGAAATCCCCCGATTGCAGCAAGGAAAAGATCGGTGCGGCCGAGCGTTTCCTGATCATGCTGGGCAATTACGTCCGCTTCGATTTCGGCACCAGCTTCTTCCGCTCGATCTCGGTCATCGACCTGGTGCTGGAAAAGATGCCGGTCTCGATCACGCTGGGCCTGTGGTCGACCCTGATCGCCTATCTGATCTCGATACCGCTGGGCATCCGCAAGGCGGTCAGGAACGGCACGCCCTTCGACACCTGGACCTCGGGCGCGATCATCGTCGGCTATGCCATCCCGGCCTTCCTGTTCGCGGTCCTCTTGATGGTGCTGTTCGCGGGCGGCAGCTATTGGCAGATCTTTCCGCTGCGCGGCCTGACCTCGGACAACTGGGCTGATCTGAGCCTCTGGGGCAAGGTCAAGGACTATCTGTGGCACATCGCCCTGCCGGTGACGGCCACCACCATCTCCAGCTTCGCCACGCTGACGCTCTTGACCAAGAACAGCTTCCTGGACGAGATCAACAAGCAATATGTCATGACCGCCCGCGCCAAGGGCCTGACCGAGGGCCGGGTGCTTTACGGCCATGTCTTCCGCAACGCCATGCTGATCGTGATCGCCGGGTTTCCGTCGATGTTCCTGGGCGTGTTCTTCGGCTCCTCGATCCTGATCGAGACCATCTTCTCGCTCGATGGCCTCGGCCGACTGGGCTTCGAGGCGGCGGTGCAGCGCGACTACCCGGTGATCTTCGGCACGCTTTACGTCTTCGGCCTGCTGGGCCTGCTGGTCGGGATCCTCTCGGACCTGATGTATGTGCTGGTCGACCCGCGCATCGATTTCGAGCGGAGGGCCGGCTGATGGCGATGACCGAGCTGAACCGCCGCCGGCTGCGCAATTTCCGCCGCAACAAGCGCGCCTTCTGGTCGCTGGTGGTCTTCACCATCCTGTTCGTCGCCTCGCTGTTCGCGGAACTGATCGCCAACGACAAGCCGATCCT
The DNA here is from genome assembly GCF_008824185.1 of Paracoccus pantotrophus. Classification (NCBI taxonomy): domain Bacteria; kingdom Pseudomonadati; phylum Pseudomonadota; class Alphaproteobacteria; order Rhodobacterales; family Paracoccaceae; genus Paracoccus; species Paracoccus pantotrophus. The sequence continues at coordinate 1,098,407 of NZ_CP044423.1, read as the reverse complement.
GGTCAGCTACAGGGGCGAGCTGCATTTCCCCGTCTATCGCTTCTATCCCGAGACCGCCTTCGGCGGCGATTTCGGCACCGAGGCGATCTATACCGATCCCGGCGTGCAATGCCTGATCCGCACCGGCGGGCGTGAGGAATGCTGGGACGACCCCGAGGCGACCGAGCAGGAGGCGCGCGAGACCGGCCAGGTCGCGGGCGAGGCGGTCGAGCGGGGCTGGATGCTCTGGCCGCCGATCCCCTATCACTATCGCACCATCAACAATGTCGGCACCGCCCCCAGCGCGCCCGATGCGGCGCATTGGCTGGGCACCGACGACACGGCGCGCGATGTGCTGGCGCGGGTGATCTACGGCTTTCGCCTGTCGATCCTGTTCACGCTGATCGTGACCGTGGTCGCCTCGCTTCTGGGCATCGCGGCGGGGGCGGTGCAGGGCTATTTCGGCGGTCGCACCGATCTGGTCTTTCAGAGATTGCTTGAGATATGGGGTTCAACCCCTTCGCTTTACGTGATTATCATCCTGTTCGCGATTCTGGGGCGAAGTTTCTGGCTCTTGGTCTTCGTCTCGATCCTGTTCGGCTGGCCGGCGCTGGTCGGCGTGGTGCGGGCCGAGTTCCTGCGGGCGCGCAACTTCGAATATGTCCGCGCCGCCCGCGCGCTTGGCGTCAATGACCGCACGATCATGTTCCGCCACATCCTGCCCAATGCCATGGTGGCGACGCTGACCATGCTGCCCTTCGTCGTCACCGGCACCATCTCGTCGCTGGCGGCGCTGGATTATCTGGGCTACGGCCTGCCCAGCTCGGCCCCCTCGCTGGGGGAGTTGGCCCTGCAGGCCAAGCAGAACTTGCAGGCGCCCTGGCTGGGCTTCACCGCCTTCTTCAGCTTCGCCATCATGCTGTCGCTGCTGGTGTTCATCTTCGAAGGCGTGCGCGACGCCTTCGACCCAAGAAAGACCTTTCGATGACGCCGGTTCTGGAAGTCAGCGACCTGCGGGTGGGGTTCCGGCAGGACGGGCAATTGGTGCCCGCCGTCAAGGGCGTCAGCTTCACCGTGGCCAAGGGCGAGACGGTGGCGCTGGTCGGCGAATCCGGCTCGGGCAAGTCGGTCACGGCTTTGTCGACCGTGCGGCTGCTGGGCGAGGCGGCCGAGGTCGCGGGCTCGGTCCGCTATGACGGGCGGGAACTGCTGGGTGCCGCCGAGGCGGAATTGCGCCGGGTGCGCGGCAATGACATTAGCTTCATCTTCCAGGAACCGATGACCTCGCTGAACCCGCTGCACACGCTGGAGCGGCAGCTGGCCGAAAGCCTGGCGCTGCACCAGGGCCTGCGCGGCGCGGCGGCGCGGGCGCGGATCATCGAGCTTTTGACCCGCGTCGGCATCCGCGACCCGGAAACGCGGCTGGCCGATTACCCGCACCAGCTGTCGGGCGGCCAGCGCCAGCGGGTGATGATTGCCATGGCGCTGGCGAACGGGCCGGAGCTGCTGATCGCCGACGAGCCGACGACGGCGCTGGACGTGACCATCCAGGCGCAGATCATGGAGCTGCTGGCGGAACTGAAGGCCGCCGAGGGGCTGTCGATGCTGTTCATCAGCCACGACCTGGGCCTGGTGCGCCGCATCGCCGACCGGGTCTGCGTGATGAAGGGCGGCGAGATCGTCGAACAGGGCCCGGTCGAGCAGATCTTTGCCCATCCGCAGCACGAATATACCCGCATGCTGCTGGCGGCCGAGCCCAAGGGCCGGGCCGAACCGCTGGCCGGCGACCCGCCCGAGGTGGTCTCGACCCGCGATCTGAAGGTCTGGTTCCCGATCCAGCGCGGCTTCCTGCGCCGCACCATCGGCCATGTGAAGGCGGTGAACGGCGCCACCCTCTCGGTCCGGGCCGGCGAGACGCTGGGCATCGTCGGCGAATCCGGTTCGGGCAAGACCACCCTGGCGCTGGCGATCATGCGGCTGATCGAAAGCGACGGGCCGATCCTCTACATGGGCCGCGACATTTCCAGGGTGCCGGGCCGGGCGCTGCGCGGCTTGCGCCGCGACATGCAGATCGTGTTCCAGGATCCCTTCGGCAGCCTGTCGCCGCGCATGACGGTCGAGCAGATCATCGCCGAGGGCCTGGGCGTGCATGGCATCGAGCCGGGCCGCAACCGCCGCGAGATGGTCGAGGCGATGATGCGCGAGGTCGGGCTGGATCCCGCCACCCTGCATCGCTATCCGCATGAGTTCAGCGGCGGCCAGCGCCAGCGCATCGCCATCGCCCGCGCCATGATCCTGAACCCCAAGCTGGTGGTTCTGGACGAGCCGACCAGCGCGCTGGACATGACCGTGCAGGTGCAGATCGTCGAGCTTTTGCGGCGCTTGCAGCGCAAGCTTGGGCTGGCCTATCTTTTCATCAGCCATGACCTGCGCGTCGTGCGCGCCATGTCGCATCAGATCATGGTCATGCGCGCCGGAGAAGTGGTCGAGCAAGGCTCGACCGACGCGGTCTTCGAGCGTCCCGAAAGCGATTATACCCGCCAGTTGATCCAGGCGGCATTTCTTGCGGTAACAAGTGAAGATCTTAAGGCAACCAGTTGAAAATCCTTTTTATTCACCAGAATTTCCCCGGCCAGTTCCTGCATCTGGCGCCGGCCCTGGCCGCGCGCGGCCATCACGTCATGGCGCTGACGGACGAGAAGAACCAGCGCGCCTCTCCGGTCCGCGTGCTGCGCTACAAGACACCGGGCGCGCTGGACCTGCCGCCCATGCTGGGCCGGACCTACGGCGAGATGGCCGAGCGCGGCTGGGTCGCGGCCCGCGGCTGCCGGGCCTTGCGCGACCGGCACGGCTATGCGCCCGACCTGATCTTCGGCCATAGCGGCTGGGGCGAGACGCTGTTTCTGCGCGAGATCTGGCCCGAGGCGAAGTTGCTGGTCTATGCCGAGCTGATGTATCGCACCCGCGGCCATGACGTCGGCTTCGACCCCGAGATCAGCCCCGGCAGCGACGAGGCGCGGGTCGGCACCGTCGCGCGCTCGGCGCATCTGATCCAGGGGCTGGTGCAGGCCGATGCCGGGCTGTCGCCGACGCAATACCAGGCGAAATCCTTTCCGCCGGAATTGCGCGGCAAGCTGACGGTGATCCACGACGGCATCGACACGCAGAAGGTCCGCCCTGATCCGCAGGCCGAGCTTGCGCTGCCCGACGGCCGCAAGCTGCGGGCGGGGGACGAGGTTCTGACCTATGTCTCGCGCTCGCTCGAGCCCTATCGCGGCTTTCACCGCTTCATGCGCGCGTTGCCCGAGGTGCTGCGGACGCGGCCGAATGCGCAGGTGGTGCTGGTCGGCGCCGATGGGGCCAGCTATGGCGGCCTGCCCAAGGACACGCCAAGCTGGCGCGAAAAGCTGCTGGCCGAACTCGACGGCCGGCTGGACCTGGCGCGCATCCATTTCCTGGGCCGGGTGCCTTATTCGCACTATCTGGCGCTGCTGCAGGTCAGCCGGGTGCATTGCTACCTGACCTATCCCTTCGTGCTCAGCTGGTCGCTGACCGAGGCGATGGCGGCGGGCTGCTATGTCGTCGGTTCCGATACCGAGCCGGTGCGCGAGCTGATCCGCGACGGCGAGAACGGCCGGCTGGTGCCGTTTTTCGACCAGCCCGCGCTGGAGGCGGCGCTGATCCGCGGCCTGGCCGGCGACCCCGAGGCGCCGCGCCTGCGGGCGGCGGCGCGCGACACCATCCGGCAGGGCTATGACCTGCACGGCCATTGCCTGCCGCGGTTGATCGACTGGGTGGAAAGCTTCGCGCCCTAAAGCTCGATCTCGCTTTCGGGGTCGCGTCCGGGCAGTGGCGGCGTCGCCTCGGGCGGCGGGGCCAGGCGCGGGTCGTCCTCGGGCGCGGGGCGCAGCATGTCGCGCAGCGCATCGCCCACCGGCGGGGGCGGCGGCGCGTCGGCGCGGCGGCGGATCAGGATGTCGCCATTCTCCAGCCGCTCGGGTGCCTGGTAGTTGCGCACGTCGTCCATCAGCTTGCCGATGTCCTGCAGCACCGGCGCGACCGCGCCCAGCGTATCGCCCAGGTCGCGGCCCAGCCGGTCCAGATGCGGCTCGGCCTGTTCCAGAAGGTTGCGCATGAAGTTTTCCAGCCCGCGCTCCAGCGTGTCGGATTCGTCGGGTGCAGGCAGGCCCTGCGGCGGCGGCTCGTCGGCCAGCGGGGGTTCGTAATCCTGTGCCCCGGCTGCGGCGGGCATCAGCGCGGTACAGAGGATCAGGGAAAGAAGCGATTTGCGCATGGGGCCGGTCCTTCGGCTGTTCGCAGGGGAAACATGCGCGGGGCCGGACGGGTTCCCTGGCGCCGGGGCCGCCCCTGCGGTCAGTCGCAAGCGTCGCCGCCTTCCGGATCGCGATATTCGTGCAGCCGTCCCCGCCAGTCGCGGATCGCATAGCGGCCGGGCGCGGTCGGCCGGACGTGGTCGGGGCCCAGCGGCACCTTGCCGTGCCCGCCCGGCAGGTCCAGCACATAGGTCGGCAGGCATGTCCCCGACAGCCGCCCGCGCAGGGCCGCCATGATCGCCTGTCCCTCGGCGATGGAGGTGCGGAAATGGCCGGTGCCGCGCGCCAGGTCGCAATGATGCAGGTAATAGGGCTTGACCCGGTTGCGGATCAGCGCCCGGAACAGCTCGGCCAGCACCTCGGGATCGGCATTCACTCCCCGAAGCAGCACGGTCTGCGACAACAGCGGGATGCCCGCATCGGCCAGCCGCGCCAGCGCGGCGCGGGCGGCCTCGGTCAGTTCCTGCGCGTGATTGGTGTGGATCACCACCCAGACCGCCAGCCGCGCCGGCCGCAGCGCCGCCAGCATGGCCGCGTCGATGCGGCCGGGGGCCACCACCGGCACGCGGGTATGGAAGCGTACGACATCGACATGGGCGATCGCCTCCAGCCGCGCCATCAGTGCCGCGATGCGGCGCGCTGACAGCACCATCGGGTCGCCGCCGGTCAGGATCACCTCGCGGATCGCCGGGGTGCGGGCGATATAGTCCAGCGCCGCCGCCAGCTGGGGCTCGGGCAGGGTGCCCTCCTCGCCCACCACCTCGCGGCGAAAACAGAAGCGGCAATAGACCTCGCATGTCCTGGTGACATGCAGGATCACCCGGTCGGGATAGCGATGGGTCAGGCCGGGCGTCGGGCTGTGCGCGTCGTCCCCGATCGGATCGGCCAGTTCCTCGGGGCGGATCCGCAATTCGCGCGCATCGGGCAGGAATTGCGCGGCGACGCCGTCGCCGGGCGCCCGCATGGCCTGGCGCATGGCGGGCGAGATGCGGATGCGGAACTCGGCCGCCACCGCGTCCAGTGCCTCGGCCTGCGCGGCATCGGCCAGGCCGGCCTCGACCAGGGCGGGAACGGTGGTGATCGGGCGCTGGGACAAGGCGGCCTCTTGCGGCGAAAGGGAAGGGCGGTTTATCGACCCCCTGGCCGGTCTTGGCAAGAGCGGGCCTTGCCGCATGGCTCAGGGCAGCACCAGGCTGCGGTCGTCCTTGAGCGTCCTGAGCACGATTTCGGAACGCACCTGGGCCACCTGCGGTTGCGGCAGCAGGTGGCGATGGATGAAGTCCGAAAACGCCTCCAGATCACGCAGCCGTACGTCGAGGATGTAATCGGCATCGCCCGAGACCGAAAAGGCCGAGCGGATCTGCGGATGCGCGGCGACGAAGCGGGCGAAATCGTCCTCCTTGCCCTGGCCATGGCTGCGCAGGTTCACCCGGATGATGGCGCGCAGGCCAAAGCCCAGTTTCTGCGGGTTCAGCCGCGCGGCATAGCCCTCGATCACGCCCGCCTCCTCCAGCGCCGCCCGCCGGCGCGAACATTGCGAGGCCGACAGGTTCACCAGTTCGGCCAGCGCGGCATTGGTCATCGCCCCGTCGCGCTGCAGGGCGTCGAGAATGGCGATGTCGAATCCGTCCATGCGTGTTTCTGGCATAAATCGTCTCATCCATGCGCGTTTCGTGCCTTTGTGTCCCGATCATGGCACAGTTTGCGCCCGGTTTGCATCGCATTCGCGCGATCATGGTTTCAGGACACGCGAACACTAGGGAGGAGACGCCATGGGACCGTTCCCGCATGACGCCCCGAAAGCCACGATCAGCGCCGAAAATCCCGCCGGGACGGACGGGTTTGAATTCGTCGAATTCGCCCATCCGCAGCCCGAGACCCTGGACCGCATCTTTCGCCAGATGGGTTTCGCGCCGGTGGCGCGGCACAGGCGCAAGGACATCACGCTCTATCGCCAGGGCGACATCAATTATCTGCTGAATGCCGACCCGGACAGCCATGCCGCCGGTTTCGTGCGCGAACACGGCCCCTGCGCCCCGGCCATGGCCTGGCGCGTGGTCGATGCCCAACACGCCTTGCGGCGGGCGCTGGACCTGGGCGCCAGGGAATATACCGGCAGCGGAAAATCCATCGAGGCGCCGGCGGTCTACGGCATCGGCGGCTCGCTTCTGTACTTCATCGACCGCTACGGCGATGCCGGCAGCGCCTATGCGGCCGATTACGACTGGCTGGGCGAGCCCGACCCGCGCCCCGAGGGGTTCGGCTTCTACTATCTCGACCACCTGACGCATAACGTCGTGCGCGGCAACATGGACACCTGGTACAAGTTCTACCACGACACGTTCAATTTCCGCGAGATCCGGTTCTTCGACATCAAGGGCAAGCAGACCGGGCTGGTCAGCCGGGCGCTGACCTCGCCCGACGGCAAGATCCGCATCCCGATCAACGAATCGACCGACGATCACAGCCAGATCGAGGAATACCTGCGCGCCTACAAGGGCGAGGGCATCCAGCACATCGCCATCGCCACCGAGGACATCTATGCTGCCACCGACCGCATCGCCGAGGCGGGGATGAAGTTCATGCCCGGCCCGCCCGACACCTATTACGAGATGTCGCACGACCGGGTTAAGGGCCATCAGGAACCCGTCGAGCGCATGAGAAAGCACGGCATCCTGATCGACGGCGAGGGCGTCGTCGGCGGCGGCATGACGCGGGTGCTGCTGCAGATCTTCTCGAGGACCGTGATCGGGCCGATCTTCTTCGAGTTCATCCAGCGCAAGGGCGATGACGGTTTCGGCGAGGGCAATTTCCGCGCCCTGTTCGAATCGATCGAGGCGGACCAGATCCGCCGCGGCGTGCTGAAGATCGACGCGGCGGAGTGAGACGCGGCGGAGTGAAAGGCCGGCCGGCCGGGCCCTACAGGCTTTTCGCCAGGGCCTCGAGCTGGTCGGCGGCCATGTTCCAGCCTTCGTGAAAGCCCATCTGCTCGTGCTGCCTGAGCGTTTCCTCGTTCCAGTGCATGGCCTGGGCGCGGTAATGCGTCCGCTGGCCCCGCGGTTCGAAATGCACATGCGAGACCATGAAGGCCCGCGCGGTCGGCAGCCAGCCCGGCCGGAAGGCGTCGGTCGAGACCAGCCGGCGCTGCGGCTCGATCTCCAGGAACACGCCGATATTCTCGAACCGCTCGCCGTCGGGGCCGTTCATGACGGTGAAGAAGGCCCCGCCCGGTCGCAGGTCGATGCGCGCCTCGGAGACATGCCAGGGCTTCGGGCAGAACCATTGCTTCAGCAGGTCCGGCTGGGTCCAGCAGCGCCAGAGCCGGTCGACGGGCGCATCCAGGACGCGCTCGAGCGTCAGCACGTGGTCGGGTGCGGTGGTCATGGCATTTCCTCCTTGCGGGCCGATCTGCGGGATGCGCTTGCGGGGCGAAACCCGCCTTGGCTGGCGGGGGAAGAGGCCGCCGCGTCCGGGAGCCGGGATCGCCCGCCCCCGATACTGGCGGGAAAATGCCCGCCGGCATAGCCCGCAAGCAGGGAAAGCGCCGCCGCCGGCACATGCGGCGGCATCCTGCCGGTGGCGCTGTTTCCGATCAGAAGGCGAAGTCGCCCAGGTCGAGCTGCGCCTTCTGCACGTCCTGGATGGTGACGATGGTATCGGCGGATAGCCGCAGCACCAGGTCGTCGCCGGCCTGCCGGGCACTGTTGATGACGGCCTGCACCTGCGCACGGCTGAATTCGTCGAAGTCCAGCCGGTCCATGCCGTTCTGGAAATCGGCGGTGATGCCGCGCCCGAACTCGAAGACATTGGCCGCCGCGCCGCCGGTCAGGACGTCGTTGCCGCGCCTGCCCTCCGGCCGGTCGTTGCCGCCAAAGCCGAATAGCCGGTCCTGGCCAGCCATCTTCGACAGCCCGTCGCCGGATGGCGTGCCGTTCAGCGTCTCGGCGAAGCTCGTCCCGCTCTTGCGCAGCATCTCTTGGCCCTTTCATGGTAAGGTGGCGGTTGCCCGTCCGCGGGATAACGGGGCCGCAATGCCGCAGGCTTGCTGACTGCCCTCTGATCCGGCCTGTCAGGCCGTCGTCAGGAACGCCCCGCCTGGGCGGAAGGCCGCCGGGCCGGGCTGTTGCCGTTTCGGCACGCCGCGCGCGGCGGCAGGGCCCCGCGCCGGCTTTGTCAGCCGCCCGTCAGTTCCCGGACGAACAGGGGCGGCATGAGACGGCTTGCCGCAATTCTCCTTCTGTCGCTGCTGCCGCCCTTTCTGGCGGCCGGCCAGGCCATCGCCAAGCCGGATTTCGAACAGGCGCGCGAGGCGGTCGAGCGTGGCCGGATCCTGCCCCTTGCCGAGGTGCTGGCACGGCTGCACGAAACCCAGCCCGGACGGGTGATCGAGGTGGACCTGGACGACGAGGACGGCATGATGATCTATGAGGTCGAGCTGGCGACCCCCGTCGGCCGCCTGATCGAGGTCGAGATCGACGCGGCCTCGGGGCGGATCCTGGCCCTGGACGAGGAGGACGGGGACTGATGCGCACCTTGATCGTCGAGGATGAGCCCCGGATCGCGCCGATCTGGAACGGGGCTGAAGGCGGCGGGCTTCCTGGTCGAGACGGCTGGCGAAACCGCGGTGCGCACGCTTCCCGGCCCGCGCGGCGAGCCGCTGCTGGCCAACTGGCTGCAGATCACCGTCGGCCCGCGTCCGCTACGCCAGGTCGGCGCCATGTCGATCGCGAACTGGCCCGCGCCTGCCTCCGGTCCGGCCGCGATGCACAAAGCGCCGAGCCGGGGCGGATCGCGACCCGGCTGATCGGCGTGCTGCGCCGCACGCCGCTGGGCGCCGGCATCGACTGGCAGTTTTCGGCGCCCCCCCGGCCTTGCCGCCCGCATCGACCCCGACGAACTGACAGAGGCGCTCGGCGCGTTGCTGGAAAACGCCATGCGCCATGCGCACCGTTCGCGTCTCGGCCCGCCGCAAGGCCGGCCGCATCCTCGTCGCTGTCCGGGACGACGGGCCGGGCATTCCCGAGACGGATCTGGAACGGCTCCCCCAGCGCGGCCTCAGCCTCGATCCCAGCGGTGAGGGGCAGGGTATCGGCCTGGCCGTGGTCGCCGAGATCGTCGATGCCGCGCAGGGGGAACTGCGGATGCGCAACGCCCGTCCCGGCTTCCGGGCCGAATTGCATCTCGACGCGGCAGCGCCCCATTCCCAGGGCGCGCCGCTTTCACCGTTTTGCAGATACTCATGAGGCAGGCGCCCCCGGTGCTGTCCTGGCCCGATGAATGCGCTCAGGGCAGCGTGACCGCCAGGTTGTCGATCAGCCGCACCCCGTCGAGCCAGGCCGCGACCAGCAGCCGCGCCGGCCGGCCCGGCTGCGGCTTGCCCAGGGTTTCGCCGTCGCGCAGTTCCAGATATTCGACCGGACCCACGCCCGCCGCCTCCAGCCCGGCCTGCGCCGCGGCCAGAGCGGCCTCGGCGGGTTCGCCGGCTTCGATTCGCCGCGCCGCCTCGAACAGCGCCTGCGGCAGCGCGGCGGCGCGCGCGCGCCCCTCGGCCGTCAGGCGCTGGTTGCGCGAGGACAGCGCCAGCCCGTCCCCGGCCCGCACGCAGGGGCAGGGCACGATCTCGACCGGCAGCTTCAGATCCTGCACCAGCCGGCGTACCAGCTGCAGCTGCTGCCAGTCCTTCTCGCCGAAAAACGCCCGGTCGGCCTGGGTCATGTTGAACAGCAGCGTCACCACCGTGGCCACGCCGTCGAAATGGCCCGGACGATGCGCCCCTTCCAGCGGGGCCGTCACGCCCGAGACCGAGACCACCGTGGCGTGGTCGGGCGGATAGACCTCGTCGCCATCGGGCACGAACAGCGCATCGACGCCCAGGGGCGCCAGCAGTTCCGCATCGGCATGTTCGGTGCGGGGATAGCGGGCGAAATCCTCGGCATTGTTGAACTGGCGCGGGTTGACGAACAGGGTCACGATCACCCGGTCGCAACTGGCCCTGGCGGCCCGGACCAGGCTCAGGTGCCCTTCGTGCAGCGCGCCCATGGTCGGCACCACGCCGATGCTTTCGCCGCGGGATTTCCAGCCGCGCACCAGCGCGCGCAGCTCGGCCAGCGGCCGGACGATGGGCGCGCTCATGCGGGCTTGCCCTCGCCGAAGACATGTTCGGGGCCGGGAAAGCGCCGGGCGCGGACCTCGGCGGCATAGCCGGCGATGGCGGCATCGGCATCGCGGCCCAGTTCGGCATAGCGCTTGACGAATTTCGGCCGGAAATCCGCGAACAGGCCCAGCATGTCGTCCACCACCAGCACCTGCCCGTCGCAATCGAGACCCGCCCCGATGCCGATGGTCGGCACGGCGATCTCCTGCGTGATGCGCGCCCCCAGCGCCGCGGGCAGCTTTTCCAGCACCACGGCAAAGGCGCCGGCGTCGGTCAGCGCGGCGGCGTCCTGGGCGATGCGGTCGGCCTCGTCCCGGCCGCGGCCCTGCACCTTGTAGCCGCCCAGCACATTGACCGCTTGCGGCGTCAGCCCGACATGGCCCATGACCGGAATGCCGCGCGCGACCAGGAAGGCCACCGTCTCGGCCATGTGCCGCCCGCCCTCCAGCTTGACCGCCTGGCAGCCGGTCTCGGCCATCAGCCGTGCCGCGTTGCGCATGGCCTGTTCGCACCCTTCCTCGTAGCTGCCGAAGGGCATGTCCACCACCAGGCAGGCGCGCGAGCAGCCCCGCGCCACCGCCTTGCCGTGCAGGATCATCATCTCCATGGTCACGCCGATGGTCGAGGGCAGGCCGTGCAGGACCATGCCCAGGCTGTCGCCGACCAGCGCGATGTCGCAATGCGCATCGACCAGCCGGGCCATGGGGGTGGTATAGGCGGTCAGGCAGACCACCGGCTCGCCGCCCTTGCGGGCGCGGATGTCACCGGGGCCAAGCTGGCTCTTGCGATCAGGGGTCGCGCTCATCACTTCCTCCGTTATCCAGGGCCTTGGCGGCCGCCGCCCGAATATTGGATTCGCGCCGCCATGTCTCGCAATAAAATGATGCAGATGCAGCATTCTTGCGCAGGAAAATAAGCCGGCCGGCCGGGGCAGCAATCGATGCTCGAAATTTCAAAAGCAAATACAATATGTTGGAATTCACCCCGCCCCAAGGCCGGCCCCCGTCCGGCAAGGCATGGCCGCCCCCGCGCGGCCGGCGGCTTCTTCGTTCCCCCAATACCCATGCGGCGGCGCCATCCGCGGCCAGACCTGCCCGCATGGATGCCCGCCCGCATGGATGCCGGCCCGCCCGATCCGCCCCGGCCCGCGGCTTGACATGCCGGGGACCGGGGCCTAGTGCCGGATCTGGCCCCTTGCGGGGCCGGACCAACCAGCGCCGCGCCGAATGCGGCCGTTTCCTCGGGATCGAGACATGACGCTGAAAGCTGCCATCCTTGGGGCCTCGGGCTATACGGGTGCCGAACTCGTCCGCATCCTGGCCACCCATCCCCGGATCCAGATCGCCGCGCTGTCCGCCGACCGCAAGGCGGGGCAGGGCTATGACGAGGTCTTCCCGCATCTGCGACATCTCAGGCTGCCGGCGCTGGTCAGGATGGAGGAGATCGACTTCTCGGCCATCGACCTGGTGTTCTGCGCCCTGCCGCACGGCCTTAGCCAGCCGCTGGTCGGGCAATTGCCGGGCGATGTGAAGATCGTCGACCTGGGCGCCGATTTCCGGCTGCGCGACCCGGCGGATTACCGGAAATGGTACGGGCTCGACCATGCCGCGCCCGAGATCCAGCCGCAGGCGGTCTATGGCCTGACCGAGTTCTATCGCGACCAGATCAAGGGCGCGCGGCTGGTCGCCGGCACCGGCTGCAACGCCGCCACCGTGCAATTCGCGCTGCGGCCACTGATCGCATCAGAGCTGATCGACCTCGACGACATCATCTGCGACCTCAAGAACGGCGTGTCCGGGGCGGGGCGCTCGCTCAAGGAAAACATGCTCTTCGCCGAACGCTCAGAGGATGTGGCGGGCTATTCCCAGGGCGGCAAGCACCGCCACCTGGGCGAGTTCGACCAGGAGTTTTCGGCCATTGCCGGGCGCGAGGTGCGCATCCAGTTCACCCCGCATCTGGTGCCGGTGAACCGCGGCATCCTGGCGTCCTGCTATCTCAAGGGCGAGCCGCAGGCGGTGCATGCCGCGCTGGCCGAGGCCTATGCCGACGAGCCTTTCATCGTCGTGCTGCCCTTTGGCCAACTGCCGGCGATGGCGCATGTGCAGGGTTCGAACTTCTGCCATATCGGCGTGACCGGCGACCGGATCTCGGGGCGGGCGCTGGTCGTCTCGACGCTGGACAACCTGTGCAAGGGCTCTTCGGGTCAGGCGGTGCAGAACGCCAACCTGATGCTGGGCCTGCCCGAAACGGAAGGGCTGATGCTGGCGCCGATCTTTCCCTGACCGGAACCATAGGGCGAGGTTGCGCGTCTTGTCTCGGATAGGGGCGGCGTTTCGCCGCCCTGAAGGAGGACAGCAAGATGCGTAGCCTGATTGCGACTGCCGCTTCCGCCATGCTGCTTGTTCTGGCCGGTTGCGGCGACAATCCCACCGAACGCGCCGCCACGGGCGGTCTGGGCGGGGCGGTCATCGCCGGTCCCGCCGGCGCCGTGGTGGGCGGGACCATCGGGGCCGCGACTGCCGATTGATCCGCATGATCCCGCGAGCCTGCGGATGATGCGGCGGAACGCAAAGGGGCAGGGCGCGAGGACGCCCCGCCCCCGAAAGCTTCAGCGATCAGCTCTTGGCGCGCTCGACATAGGTCAGGTCGGCGGTGTTGATGACGACCTTGGTGCCCACGCCGATATGCGGCGGCACCATGATGCGCACGCCGTTATGCGCCATCGCCGGCTTGTAGCTGGACGAGGCGGTCTGGCCCTTGACCACCGGTTCGGTCTCGACCACCTCGACCGTCACCTTCTGCGGCAGCTCGATGGCGATGGCGACGCCGTTATGGACCTGCAGGAAGACGCTGATGCCGTCCTCCAGGAACACCTTGTCGTCGCCGACCACCTCGGGCGAGACCACGACCTGCTCATAGCTTTCCGGCTCCATGAAGTGAAAGCCCTCGCCGTCCTCGTAAAGGAAGTTATAGGCGCGCTCGTCGACATGGGCACGCTCGACCTGTTCGGTGGTCTTCCAGCGTTCCGAGACCTTGTTGCCGTCCGAGATGCGGCGCAGCTCGACCTGGGTCGTCGGGGTGCCCTTGCCGGGGTGGAAATTGGTCGCCGTCAGGACGACATGGAGCTTGCCGTCGATCTCGACGACATTGCCTTTGCGAAGGCTGGAGGCGATGACTTTCAAGGCGGTTTCCCTTGCCTGCTTTTCAAATTCCGGGATGCCGGATACCAAGTCCGGCAGGATGACATCCCATAGCGTTTTTCGCAGCTTTGCGCCAGCCGCAAGGGAAAAACGACACAGATGCAGGAGGTGCGCGCATGAAACCCGCCGATGAAAGCCCCTGGTGGGACCGTGACCGCCATGCCGGGCGCCGGCCGCTGCTGCTGGCGCGAAACCGCATCCAGGCCGCGATCCGCGACTGGCTGGGCGCGCAGGGCTTCGTCGAGGTCGATCCGCTGGCCCTGGCGGTCAGCCCGGGCAACGAGGCGCATCTGCACGCCTTCGCCACCGACCAGATCGGCAATGACGGCGTGCCGCGGCGGATGTATCTGCATACCAGCCCCGAATTTGCCATGAAGAAACTGCTGGCCGCGGGCGAGGAGCGCATCTTCGCCTTCGGCCATGTCTGGCGCAACCGCGAGCGCGGGCCGCTGCACAGCCCCGAGTTCTGCATGCTGGAATGGTATCGGGCGGGCGAGGATTACCGCGCGCTTTTCGACGATTGCGCGCAATATCTGCGCCATGCGGCGGAATGCGCGGGCGCCGAGATGCTGCGCTTTCGCGGCGCCGAATGCGACCCCTATGCCACGCCCGAGGTGATGAGCGTGGCCGAGGCCTTCCGCGACTATGCCGGCATCGACCTGCTTTCGACCTGCGACGGGGCCGAGACCGATGCCGCGGCCCTGCGCGCCCAGGCCGAGGCGCGGGGGATCCGCCTGGCGGCGGACGACGGCTGGTCCGATATCCTGTCGCGCGTGCTGGTGGAGCGGGTCGAGCCGCATCTGGGCCATGGCCGGCCGCTGATCCTGGACCGCTACCCCGCGCCCGAGGCGGCGCTGGCGCGGCGCGCCGCGGACGAGCCGCGCGAGGCCGAGCGGTTCGAGCTTTACGCCTGCGGCGTCGAGCTGGCCAACGGTTTCGGCGAACTCACCGACCCGGCCGAGCAGCGCCGCCGCTTCGAGCTGGAGATGGCGGAAAAGGCGCGGGTCCATGACGAACGCTATCCGCTGGACGAGGATTTCCTGCGCGCGCTGGCCTTCATGCCGCCGGCCTCGGGCTGCGCGCTGGGGTTCGACCGGCTGGTGATGCTGGCCACCGGCGCACCGCGCATCGACGAGGTGATCTGGACCCCGCTGCCGGCCGGATGATGCCCCGCCACCGGCAGGGGCCCGATGCCCTTTCGGGAAGGGCGGCCTCTTGCCGGCGCCGGTTTTCCGGCTTTCGGCGCGGGACATCGGACGCTAGGCTGCGGCAAAAGGCTTGACCAAGGGGACAGGAATGCGGCTTTCATTGCGACTTTCGGCGACGCTCACGGCCATGGCTCTGCTGCTTGGGGGGTGCGCCGGCCAATACCCCGGCGCGGGGGTTCCCCAGCAGAGCCAGGAGATCAAATGGGGCCGCTACCAGAACCCGCCGGCCGAAAAGGTCGCCGGGCTGCGCAACTGGGTCGAAGGCTTCAAGGCCAGCGCCCGCGGCCAGGGCATCAGCGACAGCACGCTGGAATTCGCCTTCCGCGACGTGACCTATAACCCCGAGGCGCTGCGCCGCTCGCAGAACCAGGCGGAGTTCAAGAAATCGCTGTGGGAATACCTGGAGAACGCGGTTTCGGAAAAGCGTCAGGCCAACGGCCGGGCGGCGCTGGCGCAATATGGCGGCGTGCTCACGCGGGTCGAGGCGACCTATGGCGTGGACAAGGAGGTCGTTGCCGCGGTCTGGGGCATGGAATCGACCTATGGCGAGCGGCGCGGCGACCTGCCGCTGATCGAAAGCCTGGCCACCCTGGGCTATGAGGGCTATCGCGGTGATTTCTTCCGCAGCCAGCTGATGGCGGCGCTGAAGATCCTGCAATCGGGCGACATCGACCCCGGCCACATGACCGGCAGTTGGGCCGGCGCCATGGGGCATACCCAGTTCATTCCGACCACCTATCTTGCCTTCGCGGTGGATTTCACCGGCGACGGCCGGCGCGACATCTGGTCGAACGACCCGTCCGACGCGCTGGCCTCGGCCGCGAACTACCTGGCGAAATCGGGTTGGCAGCGCGGCCTCCCGGCGGCGGTCGAGGTCACGCTGCCGCCCGGCTTCAACACCGCGCTGGCCGGCAAGGGCAAGCGGCGCAGCGTCGCGGAATGGCAGTCCCTGGGCGTGCGCCAGGCCAACCAGCGGCCGCTGCCGCCCGCCGGCACCTCGACCGAGCTGATCGTGCCCGGCGGTGCCTCGGGCGCGGCCTTCCTGATCACCCGCAACTTCCACGCCATCCTGCGCTACAACAATGCCGACAGCTATGCGCTGGCGGTGTCGCATCTGGCGGACCGGCTCAAGGGCTATCCGGGACTGGCCAATCCCTGGCCGGCCGACCATCCCGGCCTGCGCATCGAGCAGCGCAAGGAGATGCAGCGCCTGCTGACCGCCCGCGGCTTCGACACCCAGGGGGTGGACGGCAATGTCGGCTCGAACACGATCAGCGCCATCCGCGCCTATCAGGCCTCGCGCGGGCTGCCGGTGACGGGCGAGCCGTCGGCCGCGTTGCTCGAGCAGCTGCGCCGCGGCTGACGGGTGAAGCGGCCGGGCCGGCGCCGCCCGGCCTTTCTCGGCATCGGTTCCCTGCTTGCTGCCGGGTCGCGTGGGAAGGCGGGCGCTGATCGGTGCCCCGATTGCGGGCCCCGGGCCGGGTGCCCGCCCTTGCGGCTTTGGCGCCGGGCTCATCGGCCTTTGAGTCCCGTATTTGCCCTGGCGAGGGTATTGCGAACCGCGCGGATCGTTTTCCTGCGGATCTTCGCGCCAAGCCATTCGACAGGCCGCAAGCCGGTGTTCACCAAGGGCAAGGACACGGCTGATGCCCTGGCATGATCCATGTTCCCGGCCAGAATCTTGCCGGTCGCTATGGCGCGTTTGACGGTCGCCGGTAGCAAGGTCGCCGGCATCCCGCGGAAGAGTGATCCGCCGCGCCCGGCTTAGATCGCGGCGCCGGAAGCGCCTGAAGGTCGGCATTCCCTATCGCGGATCGCAGGGACCGCTGCACCTGTCGATCGACAGCATTGGCATCACGGCCGGGGGCGAGGGGGAATGGAACGCGCGCAAGCATGGCGGGCCCAAGCGGCGCGTCCGGCGCAAGATCCGCTTGGGGATTGGCGAGAAAACCCCGGAAATACGGGCGGCAGAATGCACCAGCAGCGACCTCGGCGACGCACCGATGCTGCCAGAACCTCTCGACCCGATCCTTGCGGATCAGGATATCGCCAGCGTCACCGCCGACGGTGCCTTCGGCATGCGCAGGTGCCATGATGCCAGCGTCGCCCGTGGTGCCGCCGCGATCATGCCGCCCCGCAAGAACGCCAAACCCTGGGTGACGAACACAGCCGCAGCGATCATCCGCAGCAAGGCTCGGCGTGCATCCAGACGCTTCGGCAAGGCCATCTGGCGACGACGGCGCGGCTATCATCGCCTGAGCCGTGTCGAGAGATGTAAGGAGGATCAGAAAACGGTCCAGTGGACTGTTTTCCCGATGATCGGATGCATTGCGTGAAGCTGCCGGGTCAGCGACTGACAGCGCGGGACTTCGACCGTCAAGCTGCAGAGTTCCGGGCCCGGGTTGCCGTGCTGAACGGATTCACCGCCCTCGACATATCCGTCACCCAAGCCGTGGGACAAGCCTGTCCGGGGAAAGGGGCACTCCGGCCATCAACCGATTCGTGCAGCAGAGCCGCGGCATGGCGAAATACGGCGTCATCAACCCGATCTTTCGGCCTTAGCCCATCGACCTGGATTTCGACGATACCCTGATCTTCGAGGGCATCTTGGTCGACGAACGCACGGGCGAGCAATATTACCTCGACGCGCATGTCGCTTGTCGCCGGGCCTGCTTCAACGCCATGGAATACCTGAGGAGGCTCGGCCGTTCGGGCGAGCAGGGCTACATGATCCTCGGCGCCGTCCCGGTCGAGAGCCGCAGCGCCGGCATCGTGGACATCCCCCTGTCGGCGCGACGCCGGCGCTCCCGACCGGCATCCTCGACTTCGACATCCGGCCCGGCGGCGACGGGCCGAAACGCCAGGTCACGGGGGGTTCGGTCGCTAGGACCGGCTGACGGCGCCCCGCGCCCGCGTCCCGGCTTTCGGCACGTACGGCTCCACCAAAAGAGAGGTCCATGCCGCTTGCTTTCTATTGTTCCATATGGGCGCGGTGCAGTTTCTCAGCGGGCTGTGGCTCATGGGCCGGATCGAGGATCGCGAGATCGTGGCGATCAACCTGGTCTCGGGCCTGACCAAGCGCGACCGCCTGCCGATCTGCGTTTGCAGCCTGTGCAAGAAGAAGGCGCGGTCTCCCTTGCGGCGCTGGATGCGGGGCAATGCTGGGCACCGTTCGTCGGACCGCCTTGCTGCAAGCCCAGGCCATGCATGTCAGTAAGGCAGGCCCACGTAATTCTCGGCCAGTTCGCGGCGCGCGGTCTCGGATTCCGCCAGATGTGCCAGCGTGGCGCGGCGCATCTGCGCGGCGAAACCGTCCTCGCCGTCGAAACGGTGCAGCATCATGGTCATCTGCCAGCTGAAGCGCATCGCCTTCCAGATCCGCGCCAGCGCGCGGTCGGAATAGGTGTCGAGCCCGGCCTGATCGCCCTGCTTCAGCGCCGCAATCAGCGCCTGATGCAGGTAGAACACGTCCGACACCGCCAGGTTCAGCCCCTTGGCGCCGGTCGGCGGCACGATATGCGCGGCATCGCCCACCAGGAACAGCCGGCCCCAGCGCAGCGGCTCCGAGACGAAGCTACGCAGCGGCGCGACGGATTTCTCGATCGAGGGGCCGGTGACCAGCCGCGCCGCGGCCTGGGCGGGGATGCGGCGGCGGAACTCGGCCCAGAAGCGGTCGTCGGGCCAGTCCTCGACCCGGTCGCTCAGCGGCACCTGCACGTAATAGCGCACGAGATTGTGGTTGCGCATCGAGGCCAGCGCGAAACCATGCGGCGAATTGGCATAGATCAGCTCGTCGGCGACCGGCGGCGTGCGCGACAGGATGCCCAGCCAGCCGAAGGGATAGACCCGCTCGAATTCGCGGCGCCGATCCTCGGGGATGGTCCTGCGCGAGACGCCGTGAAAGCCGTCGCAGCCCGCGACATAGGCGCAGCTCAGGCGGTGGCGCCGGCCGCCCTGCGTGTATTCGACCGCCGCCTGCGGCCCGTCGAGGTCGAGGATGCGCACATCCTCGACGCCGTGCAGGATGGTGGTGCCCATGGCGTCCTGCGCGTCGTAAAGGTCATGCGTGACCTCGGTCTGACCATAGACCATGACCTGCCTGCCGGTCAGCGCCTTGAAATCGACATGCACCATCAGGTCGGCATCGGTGAGCCAGGCGCCGTCATGCGCGATGCCCTCGGCATCCATGCGGGCGCCGACCCCGGCCTCGCGCAGCAGCTCGACGCTGCCCCATTCCAGGATGCCGGCGCGGATGCGCGACAGCACATGCTCGCGGCTGGCGCGTTCCAGGATGACCGTGGCGATGCCGGCGCGGTTCAGAAGCTGCGACAGCAGCAGCCCCGAAGGCCCGCCGCCGATGATGACGACCTGAGTGTCCATGACGATGTCCGCTTGTTTCCCTGACTTGCAGCATAGGCGGCGGGCGGGCGGCGATGAATGGACGCGGGCGGCAAAGACTTGTATGAATCGTGCATGAGCGTGCCCGGCCCCATCCCGGTCTTCAACCTGTTCGGCGAGACTGCCGCCTTTCCGGACGTGATCCATTGCGAGCGGATCTGGGACCGGGCGCGTCTGCACGACTGGGCGATCTCGCCGCATCGCCATCGCGAGATGATGCAGGTCTTCGCCATGCGGCAGGGCGAGGCGCAGGTGATGCTGGACGGCGATGCCGCGTGCCTGCATGACGGGCAATTCCTGTTCGTGCCGGCGCTGGTCGTGCATGGTTTCCGCTTCCGCAAGGGCAGCGAGGGCCTGGTGCTGTCCTTTCCGCTGAGCGTCGCCGCCGGCTTGCAGGCCGCCTCGGCCGAGATCGGCCGGCACCTGTCGCGCCCGTTCTTCGGCGCGCTGGACGAGGGGCTGCTGACGCTGATCGGCCAGCTCTCCGACGCCTTCGCCGGCCAGGGCGCCTATCGCGGGCCGCTGCTGGCGGCGCTGTCGCATGCCCTGCTGACCGCGATCTGCGAACTCGACCGCGCGGCCTCGGCCGAGACGGTCGGCGGCAGCCCGCAGCGGCTGCAGCGGCTTGCGGCGCTGGTCGCGGCGCATATGGCCGAGGGCTGGCGGCCCGGCGACTATGCCCGCGCGCTGGCGATCACGCCCGGCCATCTGAACCGGCTGTGCCGCGAGGCGACGGGGGTCAGCGCCTCGCGCCATATCGAGGGGCTGGTGATGGCCGAGGCCTGCCGCCTGCTGGCCTTTACCCAGCTGCCGGTGGCCGAGATCGGCTATCGGCTGGGCTTTCACGACCCGGCGCATTTCTCGCGCCGGTTCCGGCTTTTGCGCGGCACGACGCCAAGCGCCTATCGCCGGCCCTTCATGACCGTCGCCTGACTGCTGGCACCAATCGCGCCGTCAGCCGCCCGCCGCCCGGCCGGCGATCTGGCGCGCCACCTGTTCCAGCGTGGCAAGGCCCGGCGTCGCGGCGGCCTGCCGGCGGGTCATGCCGACCGCGCCGGACAGGAACCTGGCACCGGTCGGGAATTCGACCAGCAGGCCGCGCTCGACCTCGTCCAGCACCACCCCGCGCGAGATGAACCACAGGCTGTCCGAGGCCAGGCAGATCCCCCGCCCCAGCGCCAGCGACACCGTCTCGACCAGCGGCCGGCCGCCGGCCAGCCCCAGCGAGACCAGATAGGCATCGACCGAGGCGCGGATCAGCGCCGTCGCCGGCGGCAGGATCAGCGGCGCCTCGCGCAGCGCCTCGGCGGCCGGCCGGCCGGCCGCGGGATGACCGGCGCGCGCCACCAGCACGACGTCCTCCTCGTAAAGGTGATCGAAGCTCAGCCCCGCCATTTCCGAGGGGCTGGGCAGGCGCCCGATCATCAGGTCGATGCTGCCCGCGCGCAGCATGCGGATCAGGTAGTGATGCGGCCCGGTCTCGACCGCCAGCGTCACCTCGGGCAGGATCTGCCGCAGCCGCAGCACCACCTGCGGAAAGAACCGCGTCGCCACCGTGGGCAGCACGCCGACCCGGATCGTGCCGCTGGTCCCCGGCCGCAACGCCGCCGCGCCTGCCTCCAGCGCCTGCAGGGCCTGGGCGGCATGGTGGCGAAACAGCGCGCCCTGTTCGGTCAGCACCAGCCGCCGCCCCTGGCGCAGGAACAGCCGCTGCCCCAGCAGCGTCTCCAGCTCGGCCAGGGTGCGCGACAGCGCCGGCTGGGTGATGCCTTGCCGGCGGGCGACGGCGGACAGCCCGCCCTCGGCCGCGATGTCCAGAAAGGCGCGGATATGGCGCAGCTTGATCGCCGGATGCATAATGGAATGATTATACATGATCGCTCATTTAGCATTTTTCGCCCGGAACAGGCTGTGGCAGATTATGGGTGAGAGAGGAGTTGCCATGCAAGTTCTGATGCGACCCTGGGGGGCGATGCATTACCGGATCGACGGGCCCGAGGACGGGTTGCCGGTGGTTTTCGCCAATTCCCTGGGCACCGACCTGCGGCTTTGGGACGCGGTGCTGCCGCTTCTGCCGGGCATCCGCGCCATTCGCTACGACAAGCGCGGCCACGGCCTGTCCGATTCCGGCGGCCCCGTCTCGATCGCCGATCTGGCCGAGGACGCCGCGGCGCTGATCGAGGCGACCGGCGGACCGGCGGTCTTCGTCGGCCTGTCCATCGGCGGCATGATCGGCCAGGCGCTGGCCGCGCGCCGGCCCGAACTGCTGCGTGCGCTGGTGCTGTCGAACACGGCGCCCCGCATGGGCGCGCCCGAGATCTGGGCCGCCCGCATCGCCGCCGTCCGTGCCGGCGGCGTCGCCAGCATCGCCGATGCGGTGATGGAGCGCTGGTTCGCACCGCCCTTCCGCACCACGCCGGCGCTGCATCCCTGGCGCAACATGCTGGCCCGCTGCGACGCGCAGGGCTACATCGCCGCCTGCGAGGCCATCGCCGCCGCCGACCTGACCGAAGCCGCCGCCAGCCTGCGCCTGCCCGCGCTGGTGATCGCCGGGGACCAGGACGGCTCCTCGCCGCCGGATCTGGTGCGCGGCACCGCCGATCTGATCCCCGGCGCGGATTTCCACGTCATCCCCGGCGCCGGCCATCTGCCCTGCGTCGAAACCCCCGCCGCATGGGCCGCGCTGCTGGCCCCCTTCCTTCAGGACCACGCCCGATGAGTGACCGTTACGACCAAGGCATGACCACCCGGCGCCGGGTGCTGGGCGATGCCCATGTCGCCCGCGCCGAGGCCGCCAAGACCGATTTCGACGAGCCCTTCCAGAGGCTGATCACCGAATCCGCCTGGGGCGCGGTCTGGTCGCGCGACACGATCAGCCCGCGCGAGCGCTCGATGCTGACCATCGCGCTGCTGGCGGGGCTGGGCAACGACCACGAACTGGCCCTGCATATCCGCGCCACCGCCAACACCGGCGCCACGCCCGGCGACGTGATCGAGGCGCTGCTGCATGTCGCCATCTATGCCGGCGTCCCGCGCGCCAACCACGCGATCAAGATCGCCAAGGAGACCTTTGCCGAAATGGAGGCGGCCAAGCGATGACCCTCAGCAATGCAACCGACCGCGGCCCGCTGTTCTTCCGCGACCGCGACTGGCACCCGCCGGCCTATACGCCGGGCTACAAGACCTCGATGACCCGCGCCCCGCATCGCGCGCTGGTGGCGCTCGGCTCGACGCTCAGCGAGGAAACCGGCCCCGCCTTCGGCCATGACATGATCGGGGTGCTGGACAACAACCTGGTGATGAACTTCACCGGCCAGCCTGCCATCGGCGAACGCATCATCATGCACGGCCGGGTGCTGGACGAGAACGGCCGCGGCGTGCCGAACGTGCTGGTCGAGATCTGGCAGGCCAATGCCGGCGGCCGCTACCGCCACAAGAAGGACGGCTACCTGGCGCCGCTGGATCCGAATTTCGGCGGCTGCGGGCGCACGCTGACCGGGCCGGATGGAAGCTACGAATTCCTGACCATCCGCCCGGGCGCCTATCCCTGGCCGAACCATGTCAACAACTGGCGGCCGATGCATATCCACATCTCGGTCTTCGGCACCGGCTTCGGCCAGCGCCTGATCACCCAGATGTATTTCGAGGGCGACCCGCTGATCGCGAAATGCCCGATCGTCAACACCATCGGCCAGGACCGCGCCATCCAGGCGCTGGTGGCGCCCCTGGACATGAACCGGGCGATCCCGATGGACTGCCTGGCCTACAAGTTCGACATCGTGCTGCGCGGCCGCCGCCAGTCGTTCTTCGAAAACCGCAAGGAGGGGATGTGATGCAGGGACTGGACTATCTCAAGGAAACCCCCTCGCAGACCGCCGGCCCCTATGTCCATATCGGCCTGACCCCGAACGCGCTCGGCAATCCCGGCATCTATCCGCAGGATCTGGGCCTCTCGCCGATCCGCGAGGGCGCGCGGGGCGAGCGCATCATCATCACCGGCCGCGTCATCGACGGCGCCGGCATGGTCCTGCGCGATGCGCTTTTCGAAACCTGGCAGGCCGATGCGGATGGCATCTATCCCGGCAACGACCCGCGCGGCGCCGCCGATCCGAACGTCACCGGCTGGGCCCGGGTCGCGGCGGATTTCGACACCGGCATCTGGCGGCTGGAAACCGTCAAGCCGGGCCGCGTGCCCTTCCCGGACGGCCGGCTGATGGCGCCGCATATCAATGTCTGGCTGGTGGCGCGCGGCATCAATCTCGGGCTCCAGACCCGGATCTGCTTCGAGGACGAGGAGGCGGCCAATGCCGAATGCCCGGTCCTCGCCCGGATCGAGCACAAGGCCCGCATCCAGACGCTCATGGCGAAGCGGACCGGACCGGGCGAATACGGCTTCGACTTCAAGCTGCAGGGCGAGAACGAAACCGTCTTCTTCGACATCTGAGGGCAAGGCCATGACCGCAACCCCCTGCATCATCTGCGTCGCCATCACCGGCTCGCTGCCGACCAAGGACAACAACCCGGCGGTGCCGATCACCATCGAGGAGCAGGTCGAATCGACGCAGGAAGCCTTCGAGGCCGGCGCGACGATCGCCCATTGCCACGTCCGCGACGACGAGGGCCGGCCGAGTTCCGACCCCGAACGCTTCGCCCGGCTCAAGGAAGGGATCGAGACGCATTGCCCCGGCATGATCGTCCAGCTCTCGACCGGCGGCCGCTCGGGGGCGGGTCGCGCCCGCGGCGGCATGCTGCCGCTGGCCCCCGACATGGCCTCGCTCTCGGTCGGTTCGAACAATTTCCCGACCCGGGTCTACGAGAACCCGCCGGACCTGGTGGACTGGCTGGCCGCCGAGATGGCGAAATACGATATCAAACCGGAAATCGAGGCTTTCGACCTCAGCCATATCCTCAAGGCGCATCAGATGTGGCAGGCGGGCCAGATCAAGGACCGGCCCTATGTGCAATTCGTCATGGGGGTGAAAAACGCCATGCCCGCCGACCGCGGGGTCTTCGACTATTACGTCCATACGGTGAAGCGCCTTTTCGGCGCCGATGCGCCCTGGTGCGCGGCGGGCATCGGGCCGAACCAGATCGTGCTGAACGACTGGGCGATCTCTGCCGGCGGCCATGCCCGCACCGGGCTCGAGGACAATGTCCGCCTCGACCGCGACAGGCTCGCCCCCTCCAACGCCGCGCTGGTGAAACGCGCCGCGGCGCTTTGCGAGAAATACCGCCGCCCGGTGGCGACCTGGCGCCAGGCCCGGCAGATCCTCGGCCTGCGCCCCCCTGAGCCTGCCGCCTGAGCCCTGCCGCCGGCCTCTCGCATCTTCTTTCTTGTCCAAATATCCTCGGGGGGTCCGGGGGCAGACGGCCCCCCGGTCCCGCCATTGCAAAAGGACCGACCGATGCCCGCCGCAGCCGCCGACAGCGCCCTTTATCGCAGCCTCTTCTCGGATGACGAGACCGCCGCGCTCTTCGCCGACAGCGCCGAGATCCGCGCCATGCTGCTGGTCGAGGGCGCGCTGGCCCGCGCGCAGGCCCGGCTGGGCCTGATCCCCGAAACCGCCGGCGCCTTCATCGAGCGCGCCGCGCGCGAGGTGCAGATCGACCCCGCCGCGCTGGCTGCCGAGACCGCGACCAACGGCGTGCCGGTCCCGGGGCTGGTCGCGGCCTTCCGCAAGGCCATGGAGGCGCCCGATCATGCGCAATACTTGCATTGGGGCGCGACCAGCCAGGATATCATGGAAACCGGTCAGGCGCTGCGGCTGCGCCGGCTGACGGGGATCTGGGACGACAGGCTCGGCCGGCTGGCTGCCGCGCTCGGCCGGCTGGCCCGCGAGCATGCCGATCTGCCGATGGCGGCGCGGACCTACGGGCAGGCGGCGACGCCGACCGGATTCGGTGCCGCGATCGCAGGCTGGGGCCGTCCGCTGCTGCGCCACCGCGCGCGGCTTCAGGCGCTGGCGCCGGAGCTGGCCACCGTTTCGCTGGGCGGCGCGGCGGGCACGCTCTCGGCCATGGGCGCCGAGGGCCCCGCCGTGCGCGCCGGCCTGGCCGCGGCGCTCGGCCTCCATGATCCCGGCCACGGCTGGCACGCCGAACGCGACCGCATCGGCAATTTCGCCGCCTGGATGGCGGGGCTCTGCGCCAGCCTGGGCAAGATGGGCGAGGACCTGATCCTGATGGCGCAAAGCGGCATCGGCGAAATCCGCATCTCCGGCGCCGGCGGTTCCTCGACCATGCCGCAAAAGCAGAATCCGGTCGGCCCCTCGGTGCTGGTGGCGCTGGCGCGGCAGGCGGCGGCGCTGGCCTCGGCGCTGCAGGGCGCCGGCATCCACCGCCAGCAGCGCGACGGCGCGGCCTGGTTCGTGGAATGGCTGACCCTGCCGCAGCTCTGCATCTCGACCGGCCGGGCGCTGGCGCTGGCGCTGGACCTGTCGGGGCGGATCGCACCCGATGCGCAGGCCATGGCGCGCGGGCTCGACGACGGCAGCGGGCTGATCCATGCCGAGGCCTTCACCTTCGCCCTGGCCCGCCACATGCCGCGCCCCGAGGCGCAGGCCAGGATCAAGGCGCTCTGCGCCGAGGCGCAATCCGGCGGCCAGCCGCTGCCGGCGCTGGTCGCCCGCGACTTCCCGGATCTGGACCTTTCCGCCGCCGGCGGGCTCGGCACCGCCCCGGCCGAGGCGCGGGCCTTTGCCGAGGCTGCCGGCGCCTAAAGCCTGATCGTTTCAGGCTGGATCGGGCGTTCCCAGATCGGGGGTGGTCTGCTTCGACATGGCTGCTGGGAAAGGAGGCCGGCATGCATGGCGAGACCTTTGTCCAGCGATCTTCGGACACGCGTTGTTGCGCGCGTTGCTGAGGGAGAGACGGTGCGCGCGGTTGCGTCTATGTTCGGCCTCAGCGTGCCGAGCGTTGTGAAATGGTCCCGGAGATGGCGCGCGACAGGCAGTTGCGAGGCCAGTCCGATGGGCGGTAAGCGGCGCGATGTGATGGCGCCGGGACGGGACGACGCGCTGGCCCGGCTTGCGGAACACCCCTCGCTGCCCCTGCGCCGGCTCCGGGCCGGGCTGGCCGCGCGCGGGGTCAGGGTCAGCTATGGCGCGTTGTGGCGTTTCGTCCATGCCGAGGGGGTGTCGTTCAAAAAAAGGCCGTCCTTGCCGCCGAGACCGGACGGCCCGACATCGCCCGCCGCCGCGCCCGCTGGCGGCGGCACCAGCACAGGATCGACCCGCGCCGGCTCGTGTTCATCGAGGAAACCTGGGTGCAGACAAACATGGCCCCGCGGCGCGGCCGGGGGCCGAGGGGCACCCGCCTGCCGGGCCGTGCGCCACAGGGGCACTGGCGCAGGATGACCTTCGTGGGGGCGCCGCGGATGGAGCGGATCGACGCGCCCTGCGTCATCGATGGCCCGATCAATGGGGATCTGTTCCGCGCCTGTGTCGAGCCGGTGCTTCTTTCCGACCCTGCGTCCGGGCGACGTGGTGGTCATGGACGATCTCGGCAGCCACAAGGGCGGCGCGGTGCGAAAGGCCATGCGGGCGGCAGGCGCGCATCTGCTGTTCCTCCCGCCATACAGCCCGGATCTGAGCCCCATCGAACACGATCGGGGGCTCACTCGAACGCATGGCGTTCGCCCCCTCATATTCGTCGCGCCCAAGCCCCTCATGCGCTCCGCCGCCGAACGCACCGTCGAAGCCGCCTGGAAACGCCTCGGCACATGACCTGACAGCTTCTCCGCAAAGGAGTGCGCCAACCACCTCAAAAACGCAGGCTATGCTTGGATTTGATATGGGCAGGATCTAGGCGGCGCCCCGGCGATCCGCGCGGATGCGCAGCGCGTCCGCCTCGACCGAGACCGGGCAGGCAAGGCCGGTGCCCCAGCCGGGACGAAACCAGCCGGCCATGGCGGCGCGGGGCACGGGCATCGATGCCCGGCCTCGCGCCGCCGCCGGTCAATAGCTGATCGCGGCGCTTTCGCGCAGTTCCGCGACGCTGGGCTTGGGGAAGCCGAAGAACTCCAGATAGGCCGGGATCTGCTCGAACAGCATGTCGGTGCCGACCTGATAGCGGCAGCCGCGGGCGCGGGCGGCGGCAAGCAGGGGCGTGATCTCGGATTTCAGCACCACCTCGCCGACGAAGGTGGCGGGGTCGAGGCGTTCGGGATCCATGGGCAGCGGGTCGCCCTCGGTCATGCCCAAGGGCGAGGCGTTCACCGCCAGGTCGAAGCCCGCCGGGTCGTTCGCGCCGGTCTCCAGCGCGATGCCGGGATAGGCGGCGGCGATACGGCCGGCCAGCGCCTCGGCATTGGCGGCCGCCGGGTCGTAGAGCGCCAGCCGCGCCACGCCCGCCCGGGCCAGCGAGGCGGCGATGGCCGAGCCGACGCCGCCGCAGCCGACGACCAGCGCCGAACGGCCCTGCAGCTCCTGGCCCTTGGCCAGCACGCCGCGCACGAAGCCCTCGCCGTCGAACATGTCGGCCTCGAGCGCGCCGTCCTCGGCCAGCCGCAGCCCGTTTGCCGCGCCGGCGATGCGGGCGGTGACCGAGACGCGGTCGGCCAGCGCCAGCGTGCTGACCTTGTGCGGCATGGTGATCAGGGCGCCGTGGATGTTCGACAGCCGGAACAGCAGGCGCAGGAAATCGGGGTAATCCTCGGGCTTGCAGCCCATCGGCACCACCACGGCGTCGATGCCGCGCCGCCGGAACCACGGGTTGTAGATCATCGGCGATTTGAAGGTCGTGGTCGGATAGCCCAGATGCGCGATCAGTCTGGTGGTTCCGCGGATCATGATGCCTTGCCTTTCCTGCTCGGGGGAAAGGCCCCGGATGGACCGGGGCCTTGCGGTGGAGTTCAGCGGCTGGCGGCGGCCTCGGTCCGCAGGTGGTCGTATTCCGCCTTTGTCACCGGTGCGGCATTCGGCTTGCCCAGATCCTCGATGCGGACCCGGTAGGTCTCGCGCGCCGACCAGGCCGCGGCGGCGGCGATGCAGCAGATGGCGAAGGTGATCGAACCCACCATCAGCGGCACATTGGTCGAGCCGGGAGGGGCGACGGTGGCGAAGAGCGCAGGCAAGAGCGCGGTGATCGTGGTGCCGATGTTCTGCGAGATCGCCATCGAGGACACGCGGGTCCGGGTCGGGAACAGCTCGGGGTAGAAGCTGGGGAAGACCGCGTTATAGCCCTGATAGACCACGCCCCACATCAGAAGCGACATCAGGATCGCCAGCGGCACCGAATGGATCGAGATCGCATAGAGATAGCCGAAGGCCAAGAGGCCCGATCCCAGCGCGCCGACGATGATCGGCGGACGGCGGCCGATGCGGTCCGACAGATTGCCGACCAGCGGGATCGCCAGGCAGGCGACGATATTGCCCAGGACCGGGATCCACAGATAGACGTCCTTGTGGAAGCCGATGCCATAGGCGGCCTGCACGGCATAGGCGGCGCCGAAGACGGTGGCGACGACCGGGATGGTGTTCATCAGCGCCATGCAGATCACCCGGATCATGTCCGGCCAGGTGGTGCGGATCGCCTCGACGACGGGCGAGCGCGGGGTGGCGTGCTCGGCCTCTTCCTGGCGGAAGGCGGGGGTTTCCTCGACCTCGCGGCGGATGATCCAGCCGGCGATGATGACGACGAAGCTCAGCAGGAACGGGATGCGCCAGCCCCAGCTGTTGAAGGCCTCGTCGGGCATGTAATGCGCCAGCGGCAGGAAGACGGCGGCGGCCAGGATCTGGCCGGCCTGCACACCTTGCAGCGTGAAGCTGGCGAAAAAGCCGCGCCGGCCGAAGGGCGCGTGTTCCATGATCATCGAGCTGGCGCCCGAGATCTCGCCCGCCACGGCGAAGCCCTGCACCAGCCGCAGGA
Source organism: Paracoccus pantotrophus (assembly GCF_008824185.1). NCBI lineage: Bacteria > Pseudomonadati > Pseudomonadota > Alphaproteobacteria > Rhodobacterales > Paracoccaceae > Paracoccus > Paracoccus pantotrophus. The sequence continues at coordinate 1,069,267 of NZ_CP044423.1, read as the reverse complement.
TCACCAGAAGGATCGGGGCCAGGATGCCGACCTGCTGATAGGTCGGCAGAAGGCCGACCAGCAGGGTCGAGATGCCCATCAGGAACATGCACAGGATCAGCACGTTCTTGCGGCCATGGGTGTCGCCCCAATGGCCCAGCACGAAGGCGCCGATCGGCCGGGCGACATAGCCCACGCCATAGGTCGCCAGCGAGGCGACGATGGCGACGCGCGGGTTTTCCGACGGGAAGAAGATCTGCGGAAACACCAGCGAGGCGGCGGTGGCGTAGATGAAGAAGTCGTAATATTCCAGCGCAGAGCCGATCCAGCCGCTGGCCGCAGCCTTGCCGGATTGATGCCTGCCCTTGGGCGCGATGGCCAGTGAAGCGGTCATGGGTAACCTCCCTGAAGCTGACCACGCCAGCTCCTCTGATTGCGCGGTCTGTGGCAAAAGGTCGCAAAACAAGCGAATAACGTCAAAGACCGTTTAACGCTTTATGTTAACATCAAGTTAATTCATCGGCGCCGGGATCGGCTGGAACGACGTGGCGATTCCGGGCAAGGGATTGATTTTCGTGCCTGCCGCTGGCGAAATTGCCCCGATGGCCCGATGGCCGGTGTTTTTCCGGCAAGGGCGGAAAATCAGCCCTGCTCTGCCAACTGTCGGGCGATTTTCCAGCCGAAGACCATGGCCGGGCCGATGGTGGTGCCGGGCCCCGGATAGGTGCCGCGGAAGATCGAGGCGGCGTCGTTGCCGCAGGCGTAAAGCCCGGGGATCGGCCGGCCCTCGCGGTCCAGCACCTGCGCATCGGCATTGCAGTCGAGCCCGCCGCTGCCGGCCAGATCGACCGGCACCACGCGCAGCGCATAGAAGGGTGCCTGCCGGATCGGGCCCAGGCAGGGATTGGGCTTGACCTCGGGATCGCCGTTGAAGCGGTTCACCACCGTCGAGCCGCGGCCGAAATCGGCGTCGGAACCGGTTTCCGCGAAGCGGTTATTGGCCCGGACGCTTTCGGCCAGCCCCTGCGCATCGACCCCGATGGCGGCTGCCAACGCGTCAAGGTTGCCTGCGCGTCGCAGATAGCCCTGCCGCAGCAGCCGCCGCAACCCGCGCCCGCCCGGCAGGACCAGCCCCAGCCCGTAGCGGCGGATGAAACCGGAATCGACCACCAGCCAGGCCTCGGACAGGCCGGCGCGGATCATGCCCAAGCAGAAATCGTGATAGCTTCCGGCCTCGTTCACGAAGCGACGGCCGTCGCGGCCGACGGCGATCAGCCCCGGCTTGGCGCGGTCGAGGATGATATGCGGCCAGATTGCCTGCGACCCGTCCGGACGGCCGAGCAGCGAGCAGGGCATCCACAGCCCGGCGCTGTCGCAGCCATCGTCCAGCGCCGCGCCGGCGCGCTCGACCGCGAGGGCGATGCCGTCGCCGCTATTGCCCTCGGGCGCCTGCGAGAAGGGGGCGATCTGCGGCGGGAACAGCCGCTCGCGCAGGGCGCGGTTCCAGCCGATGCCGCCGGTGGCCAGCACCACGCCGCGCCGCGCCCGGATGCGGCGCCGGCCCTGCGGGGTCTCGACCACCGCGCCGATCACCGCCTGCCCGTCGCGGATGAGATCAGCCAGCGGGCTGTCGAACCAGATCGGCACCTCGCGCCGGCGCAGGCTGAAAAACAGCCGCGCCACCAGCGCATTGCCCATCAGCAGCCGGGTGCCGCGCCGATGGCCCAGCCGGTCGCGGGCATAGCGCAGCAGGATCTTCAGCGCGGTCGTCAGGTTGCCGGTGCTGGCAAAGGGGGCAAGCAGTGCCCCCAGCTCGCCGCGCCCGACCATCATGCCGCCCAGCCCCATGAACACGTCGCGCGGCGGCCGCACCCGGTCGAATTCGGCCCCGAGCAGCCGGCCGTCGAATTCCACCGGCGCGAGCGCGCGCCCACCATAGGCCGAACCGGGACCGTCCAGATAGTCGGGATGCGCGGCGGCAGCGACGAAGCGGACCTCGGAATGGCGTTCAAGCTCGGCGATGGCCTCGGCCCCGGCGGCCAGGAACGCCTCGCGCCGTGCATCGCCGCCGCGGTTGCCGACGACATGGCGCAGGAAGGCGGCGGCGTCCTCGGCGCTGTCGGGCACCCCGGCCCGGTGGCTCAGCTCGGTGCCCGGCACCCAGGTCGTGCCGCCCGAGGTGGCAGTGGTGCCACCGACCATGCCGGTCTTTTCGCAAAGCAGCACCGACAGGCCGGCGATGGCGCCGCTCAGCGCCGCCGTCATGCCGCCCGCGCCGGCGCCGATCACCAGAAGATCGACCTCTTCGTCGAAAGCCATGTCCGTCATGCGCGCTCCCTCCTCTTTGCCCCGATGCGCGGCGGAACTTGCCACAGCTGGCATGAAAATGGAAGATGCTTTTATAATTGAACATCATTCCATATAGTGTAGGCCGGAGGAGACAGCATGACACAGGATACAAGGCGGCCGCGCCGCATTCTTCTGACCGGCGGCACCGGTTTCATCGGCCTGAGGGTGGCGGCCGCGCTGGCGGCGCAGGGCATCGTCCCGCGCCTTTTCGACCTCGAAGCCGCGATCCGCCGCACCGTGCTGCCAAAGGGCTGCGAGGCGGCGGCGGGGGATGTGACCGATGCCGATTCGCTGGCGCGGGCCGGCGAGGGCTGCGACGGCATCGTGCATCTTGCCGGGCTGATGACGGTGGATTGCGCCGCCGACCCGGCGCGGGCGGTGCGGGTCAATGTGCTGGGCTCGGCGCATGTCTTCGAACTGGCGCGCCGGCTGCGGGTGCCGGTCGCCTGGCTCAGCACCGCCGGGGTGTTCGGGCCGGACAGCGCCACGCTGCCGCGGCCGATGACCGTCTATGGCGTGACCAAGCTGGCGGTCGAGGGGCTGGCGCGGGTCCATGCCGCGGATCACGGCCTGCCCAGCCTGGGGCTGCGGCCCTATATCGTCTACGGGCCGGGGATCAGCAGCGGCATCGCGGCCGGGCCGTCCATCGCGCTGGCGGCCTCGGTCCGGCGCGAGCCGGCGGTGATCCGCTTCTCGGGCCGGGTGGGCTTCGTGCATGTGGATGACGTGGCGCGGCTGCTGGCCGCGGCGATGCTGCGGCCGATGCAGGGCGCGACGGTGCTGACCATGGCCGGCGACACGCGCGGGATGGCGGATTTCACCGCCGAGCTGGCGCGGCAGAGCGGCTGGGACGGCATCGCCATCGACGGCCCGCCGCTGCGCATTCCGGCGGATCTGACCTCGGACCCGGTGCCGGACTGGCTGGGCGCGCAGCCGGTCACGCCGATCGAGGAGGGCATCCGCCGCACGCTGGCGGAACTGGGCGGCTAGGCTTTCGGCATGCCCTTGGGCCGCAGGGTGCGCTTTTGCGCGGCGATGCGGAACGGGGCGTTCGGCGCGCCATAGCCGGCGTAATCGCCGCGGCGCTGCACGATCTCCAGGAAGAAGCCGCCGGGCAGGGCGGTCGAGTAGAATTGCAGGAACTGCCCGCCGGCATCCTCGTCATACATGATGTGATGGGCGCGCAGCCGGGCGGTGAAATCCGGATCGAGCCCGAAGCGCGCCTCGACATCGTCGTAGTAATTCGCCCCGATGCGCAGGAAGGGGAAGCCGCGCGCCGCCATCTCGGCCGCGGTGGCGAAGATGTCGTCGCTGGCGAAGGCGAGGTGCTGGACCGAGGAGCCGAAGGTCTCGTGCAGAAACTGCCCGGCCAGGGTGCGCCGCGTCTCGGCGCCGTTCAGGGTGATGCGCAGCCCGCCGGCCTGGATGGCCTGGCTGCGCACCAGCCCGTCGGGATCGACCACATCGACCATCGGCGCCTTTTGGGCCGTGAACAGGGTGGTGTAGAACAGCGACCAGCTGAGCATTTCGTCATAGGCCATGGTCTGGCCCAGGTGATCGACGCCGGCAAGCCCGGCGCCCGGCGGCGCGGGGGCGTCGAGGGCGAAATCCACCTCCCAGATCCGGCCCAGCTCGCCCTGGCGGTCCAGCAGGCGGATCACGTTGCTGCCGGCGCCGCGGATGCCGGGGATATCCAGCTCCTGCGCGGCATGGGGCGCGACATGCGGCTCGGCCCCCAGTGCCAGGGCGCGGTCGAAGGCGGCGCGGGCGTCGGGGACCATCAGCCCGATTTCGGACACGCCGGTGCCATGCGTGACCCAGGCGCTGTGGGCGTAGCCCCCGGGCTCGGCATTGACCAGCAGGTTGACGCCGCCCTGCCGCCACAGCGCCACCTGCTTGCTGAGATGCCGCCCGGCCTTTTCGAAGCCGGCCGCGGCGAGCAGGGTCTCCAGCGGCCCGGCATCCTCGACCGAGGTGGCGAATTCGACGAACTCCACCCGCTCGACCGGGGCCGGGGCGGGAAAGGCGGGCAGATCGACGGAGAGCGAAGGCTCGGCCCGGCGCACGCGGTCCATCAGCGCCACCAGGCTGCGATGGCCGTCGCGGGCCACCAGGCGCGGCAGGCCGGCGCGGAACTGGTCGTTGAAGATTTCCAGACTCAGCGGCCCGTCATAGCCGGTGGCCATGACCGCGCGGGTGAAGTCGGCGACGTCCAGGTCGCCCTCGCCCGGCATGTTGCGGAAATGCCGCGACCAATAGAGCAGGTCCATCTCGATCAGCGGCGCATCGGCCAGTTGCACGAAGAAGATGCGGTCGCCGGGAATGCGGCGGATGCTGTCGGGGTCGAGCTTGCGGCCGAGTGTGTGGAAGCTGTCGAGGATCAGGCCGACATTCGGGTGATCGGCGCGGCGCACGATCTCCCAGGCGTCGCGGTGGTCGTTGACATGCCGGCCCCAGCACAGCGCCTCGTAGCCGATGCGGATGCCGCGCTCTGCCGCGATCTCGCCCAGTTCGCGGAAATCGGCGGCGGCGCGGTCGATGCCGCCAAGCGCCTCGGGATGGGTCGAGGAGCAGACGAGCACCAGGTCGGTGCCCAGCTCGGCCATCAGGTCGAACTTGCGCTGCGCCCGGGCGAAGGCGCGGCTGCGCAAGGGCTCGGGCAGGCCCTCGAAATCGCGGAAGGGCTGGAACAGGGTGATCTCCAGCCCATGGTCGCGGACCATGCGGCCGACCTCGGCCGGGGTGAAGTCCGAGGCGAGGAAATCCTGCTCGAAGATCTCGATCCCGTCGAATCCGGCCTGCTGGATCGCGGTGAGTTTCTCGGTAAAGCTGCCCGAAATCGACACGGTGGCAATCGAGGTCTTCATTCCGCACCCCTTTCCCTGATACGCCAAGCGTCGCAGAGAATCGGCGTAACGGCAAATGCCGATTCTGCGCTGTGATTAACCTTGCGTTAATTCAAAGCGGCGAGAAGGCCAGCGGACGCAGGATCACATGCCGTCCCGGCTGCGGCGCTGCCGGCACCGGCTCGGCGCTGCGCGGCATCAGCGCGACGGGACCGCGCGCATCGCCCGAGACCGGCTGCCACAGTGCCTCTGCCCCGGCCGGGTCCGCGCCGATCACCAGCGCGGCGCAATCGGCGGCGAAAAGCGCCGCGCCGGGGGCGGGCGCGGCATGGGCGCGCAAGCGTCCCGCCAGCGCCGCATGGAAGCGCGGCGAGGCGCGGTCGAGCCGCAGGAAACGGTTCTGCTGCGCATCGACCAGCGCGAAGGCGGCGGGGATGAAACCCCTGGTCCAGCCTTCCTCCTGCGCCAGCGCGGCGCGGCGGGATTCGCGTTCGGTCCAGTCGGCATAGCTCCACAGGTGATGGATGGTGTTCAGCGGCCCGGTCTCGGCCAGCCAATAGCCCATCAGAGGCAGGTGCCGTGTCACCAGCGGCAGGCCGCGTTCGGCCAGCAGGGCCAGGTAATCGCCTGCCGCGCCGGGTTTCAGCCGATAGCTGCGCCATTCATGGATCATGCCGGTCCCTCCTGCCGCGCAGATTGGCGTGGGCGGCGGCGCGCGGAAATGGACCGCGCGTCGGAAAGATTGGACTCAGCCCTCGGATCGCGCGGCCTGCTTGCGGAAGGCGCCGGGCGAGATGCCGACGCGCTGGGTGAAGAAGCGGTTGAAATAGGCCGGATCGTCGAAGCCGGTCAGATGCGCCACCTGTGCCACCGTGCTTTCGGTATAGACCAGATAACGCTTGGCCTCGATCACGATGCGCTCGTAAAGCAGCTCGGATGCGGTCTTGCCGCTGCGCGCCTTGCAGGCCGCGTTCAGCCGCGCCGGGGTGACGGCCAGCTCGCCGGCAAAGAAGCCCAGCGAACGCTGGCTGCGGAAATGCTCTTCGAGCAGCGCGCGATAGCGCACCAGCAGGTCGTAGTCGCGGTCCGGCGTGGCGGTGCCGGCGTCCTGATGCGCGATCGACAGCCGCAGCACCACCACCAGGATGCGCATGTATTGCGCCAGGATCGCCGTGCGCCGGCCCGGCGCCGACCAGATGAATTCGCGGTGCAGCCAGTGAAAGGTGTCGATCACCGCCGGAATGTCGAGGCCGGTCCCGGCCAGCGGATAGACGGCCGGCCGGCCCGCCGCCGTCGCCAGCCGCGGATCGCCGGCCGATGCCGTGCGCAGGCAGCCAAGCGCCGCCGTCACCGCGAACCCGTCGGTGCCGGGATCGAAGTCGATCTGGTGTACGACGCCCGCCGGCACCACCAGGATGCCGGGGGCGGGGATCGGCAGCTGGCGGTCCTCCATGCGGATGCCGCCGCCGCCCGATTTCACCAGCAGCACCTGCATGTGATCGGGATGGGCATGCGGACGAATCCTCCAATCGTTCGGGCCGCTGCGCTCGCGGATCGGCTCGATATGAAGCAGGTCCAGTTCGACATCCGCCTCCTGATCTCCATAGAGATAGTAATGCGGGATGCCGCCCGCCGCCTTGTCGCCCATGCGTTCCTCCGTCCCCCGGTCGGTTGCGAATAGTGCAAGAATTGCGCGCCAGCGTCCATTGGTTCGCGATGTCCCCCGCAGTAGCAGGAAGGCAGCGAAAAAGGGAGGGAGCCAATGGGCGCGCAGGAGCATTGCGACGTGCTGGTGATCGGCTCGGGCGCCGGCGGGCTGGCCACGGCGATCACCGCCAGAAAGCACGGGCTGTCGGTGATCGTGATCGAGAAGGAGCCGGTCTTCGGCGGCACCACCGCCTTTTCGGGCGGCGTGCTGTGGATCCCCGGCAACCGCCACGGCCGGGCGCTGAACCCGGATGACACGCGCGCGGCGGCGCGGGCCTATCTGCGGGCCGAGACCGGCAATTTCCACCAGCCCGAGGCGGTCGAGGCCTTCCTGGAGGCCGGACCGAAGATGCTGGACTGGTTCGAGGCCGAGACCGAGGTGAAGTTCGTCCCCACGCTTTACCCCGATTATCACCCGACCGTGCCCGGCGGGGTGGATGTCGGCCGCTCGGTGCTGGCGGCGCCCTATGACAGCAGCGCGCTGGGGGAAAACCTGCGCCGCCTGCGGCCGCCCTTGGCGACCATCACCTTCATGGGGATGATGTTCAATTCCTCGAACGCGGACATCCGGCATTTCTTCAACGCCACCCGCTCGCTGACCTCGTTTGCCTATGTCGCGAAGCGGCTGGCCGCCCATGCGGCCGAGGTCGTCCGCCACGGCCGCGGCGTGCAGGTAACCAGCGGCAACGCCCTGGCGGCGCGGCTGGCCAAGACCTGCTTCGACCTCGGCATCCCGATCCTGACCGAGACCCCGGCGCTGCATCTGCTGAAGCAGGGCGGCCGCGTTACCGGTGCGCAGGTCGGCGGCGCGCAGCCGCGCAGCATCATGGCCGCACGCGGCGTGGTGCTGGCCTGCGGCGGCTATGCGCAGGACCTGGCCCGCCGTGCCGGGATCTATGCCCATCTGAAGGCGGGGGGCGCGCATCACTCGCCGGTGCCCCCGGGCAATACCGGCGACGGCATCCGGCTGGGCGAGGCGGTCGGCGGCGCCTTCGAGGCCGAATACCCGCAGCCCGCCGCCTGGATGCCGGTCAGCCTGGTGCCGGGCAAGGGCGTATTTCCGCATCTTCTGGACCGCTACAAGCCCGGCATGATCGCGGTGCGGTCCGACGGGCGGCGCTTTGTCAACGAAAGCGACAGCTATCACGATGTGGGTGCGGCCATGGCCGCGGGCGACGGCGCGGCCTGGCTGATCTGCGACCATCGCACGATCCGCAAATACGGCCTTGGCCATGCCAAGCCGGCGCCGATGCCGCTATGGCTCTGGACCCGCAGCGGCTATCTGAAGCGCGGCCGGACGCTGGCCGGTCTGGCGCGGGCCTGCGGCATCGACCCGGCAGGGCTGGAGGCGACGGTCGCGGCCTATAACCGCGGCGCGCGCGAGGGGCGGGACGAGCAGTTCCGCCGCGGCGAGACCAGCTTCAACCGCTATCTCGCCGATCCGGAGCACAAGCCGAACCCCTGCGTGGCGCCGGTCGAGCGCGGCCCGTTCTACGCCGTGCGCATGGAAATGGGGGATCTGGGCACTTTCGACGGGCTCAGGACCACGGTCGAGGGCGCGGTGCTGGACCGGCAGGGCGCGGCGATCGCGGGGCTCTATGCCGTGGGCAACGACCGCGCCAGCATCATGGGCGGGAACTATCCGGGCGCGGGCATCACGCTGGGCCCGGCCATGACCTTCGGCTGGATCACCGGCCGCCATCTGGCCGGGCGCGCGGCCGCAACGGAGGATGCAGCATGAGCTGGCTTGGACTGGAAGGCAGGACCGTCGTCATCACCGGTGCCGGCGGCGGTATCGGGCAGGCGCTGGCGCGGAGCTTTGCCGCCGAAGGGGCGCGGGCGATCCTGCTGGACCGCGATCTTGACCGCTCCGGGCCGCTGGCCGAGCAGCTGGGCGGCGGCGCCTTGGCGCTGGCCTGCGATCTGGCCGATCCGGGCAGCGTCGCTGCCGCCGCCGGGCGGGTCGAGGCCGAGGGCGGCGCCGACGTGCTGGTCAACAGCGCCGCCATCCTGCGCCCCGGCGCGCTGGAGAGCGTCAGTCCCGAGGATTGGTCGGCCATGCTGGCGGTGAACCTGACCGGCTACCTGACCGCGGCGCAGGCTTTCGGGCGCGGCATGTTAGGGCGCGGGCGCGGCGCACTGGTCCATGTCGCCAGCATCGCCGCCAGCCAACCGCAGCCGGCCAGCGGCGCCTATTCCGCCTCGAAGGCGGCGGTGGCGATGCTGTCGCGGCAACTGGCCGCCGAATGGGGGCCGCGCGGCCTGCGCTCGAACTGCGTCAGCCCCGGGCTGGTGCTGACGCCGATGTCCGCCGCCTTCTATGCCGATCCTGAGGTCAAGGTCCGGCGCGAGGCCATGGTGCCGCTGCGCCGCATCGCCTCGCCGCAGGACATGGCGGATGCGGTGCTGTATCTCGCCTCGGACCGGGCGGCCTATGTGACCGGGCAGGACATCGTGGTCGATGGCGGCTTGTCGCAAAGCCTGATGGGGCTGGTGCCGAGGCCGGGCTATGCCTAGCGAGGCGCTGGTCACCGGCGGGGCCGAGGGCATCGGCTGGGCCATCGCGCAGGCGCTTGCGGCGCAGGGCTGCCGGGTCACGATTGCCGATCTCGACGGCGACAAGGTGGCGCTGCGGGCGGCGGAACTGGGCGCGGGGCATCGCGGCATCCGCTGCGACGTCACCGACGAGGTTCAGGCGCGAGCGGCGGCGGCCGTCGCGCCTTTCGGCATCCTGGTGAACAATGCCGGCATCGGCGACAGCCACCTGCCGACGCTGGACCAGGATCTGACCGCCTTTCGCCGGGTGCTGGACGTGCATCTGTCGGGAACCTTCCTGATGACGCGGCAGGTGGCGCGCGGCATGCTGGCGCGCGGGCGCGGGGCGGTGGTGAACCTGTCCTCGATCGCCGGGCTGACCGGCCTGCCGCGGCGCAATGCCTATGGCGCGGCCAAGGCCGGCATCGTGGCGATGACCCGGGCCATGGCCTGCGAATGGGCGGGGCAGGGGCTGCGCGTGAACGCCGTCGCCCCGGCCTTCGTCGAGACCGCGCTGGTCCGGACGCTGGCCGAGGCGGGCCGGATCGACCTGCCGGCCATCCGCCGCCGCACGCCGCTGGGCCGGCTGATCGAGGCGCGCGAGGTGGCGGCGGCGGTGGCCTTCCTGGCCTCGGACGCGGCCTCGGGCATCACCGGGGCGGTGCTGCCGGTCGATGGCGGCTGGACCGCCTTCGGCGATTTCGGCGAGGCGAGCCGCCCCGATTGAGCGCGGCCCCGCCGGTTTGCGCGCCGGCTGCACAAGGAACGGGCAGGCGCCTTGCGCCAAGCCGGATTTCCGGCCCCTCCGATGGCCCTGGGGCCGGAAGGGCGCGACAATCGGGCATGAGCCATCTCCGATTCGACGGGGACTTGCCATGATCGAACTGGTCTTCATCGCCTGCATGGGCGGCGCCCCGGCTGATTGCCGGGAACACAGCCTGATCTATACCGAGGTCACGCCCCTGGTCTGCATGCGTGGCGCGCAGCCGGCGCTGGCGCAATGGGTCGAGACCCATCCCGACTGGCGCATCGCCCGCTGGTCCTGCCAGACGCTGCGCCGCGAGCGCAGCATCTGACGGGGCGGCGCCTCAGGCTGCCTCCTCGATATGGCCGCCCAGGAACAGCTGGCCGACGCGCGGATCCTTGAGCAGCGCGTCGGCCCTGTCGAACATCCGCGTCTGGCCCAGTTCCAGCACCAGCCCGTAATCCGACATGGCCAGCGCCGCCTTGGCGTTCTGTTCCACCATCAGCACCGTCACCCCCTGGTCGCGCAGCCGGATCAGGGTCTGGAACACCTCCTGCACCAGATTGGGCGACAGCCCGATCGAGGGCTCGTCGATCAGGATCAGCTTGGGGTCCAGCAGCAGGGCGCGGGCGATCTCCAGCTGCTTCTGCTGGCCGCCCGACAGCTCGATGGCCTTCTGGTCGCGGCGCTCGCGCAGCATGGGAAACTGGTCCATGACCTGCTCCATCCGTTGCCGGACCCGGGACTGGTCGCGGGCGGTGATGCCGCCCAGCTCGAGATTGTGGAACACCGACAGCTGCGGCACCACGTTGCGGCCCTGCGGCACATAGGTGACGCCGCGGGCGATCATCTCGGCCGGGCGCTTGCGGGTCACGTCCTCGCCCTCCAGCAGGATCTGGCCGGAATGGATGTTCAGCAGCCCGAAGATCGCCTTGAACACCGTGGATTTCCCGGCGCCGTTCGGCCCGATCACCGTGGTGATCGATGCCTTGGGAATGCTGAACGAGGTGCCGTTCAGGATGGTGATGCGGCCATAGCCGCCGGTGACGTCCTTGAGTTCCAGCATGTCAGCCCCCCAGATAGGCGTCGATGACCATCTGGTTCGCCCGGATCTCCTCGGGCGAGCCTTCGGCGATGATCTCGCCTTGCGCCAGCACGATGATGCGGGTGCAAAGCGACATGACGAATTCCATGTTGTGCTCGATCACCACGAAGGTGGTGCCGTGCTCGCGGTTATAGGTCATCAGCCGCTCTTTCAGATGCGCCAGCATGGTCAGGTTCACCCCGCCCGCCGGCTCGTCCAGCAGCACGATGCCGGGCCCGGCCATGAAGGCCATCGCGGCATCGACCAGCTTCTGCTGGCCGTAGGAGAGCGAGCCCGCCTCGGTGTCGCGATAGGGGGTCAGGTTGAAGAACTCGATCAGCTGCTCGGCCTTGTCGGTCAGGCCGGCGTCGGACTTGCCGAAAAGCCGGCTCAGCATCGAGCCCTCGTGCTCCTGTCCGGCCAGGATGACGTTGTCGAGCACCGTCATGCGCGGAAAGACCGACAGCTGCTGGAAGGTGCGGCCGACCCCCATCAGCGACAGGTCGGCCGGCCGCACGCCGTCCGTGGACTGGCCGTTGATCTGGCAATGGCCGGCGCTGGGGCGCAGCTGGCCCAGGATGCAGTTGAACAGCGTCGACTTGCCCGAGCCGTTTGGCCCGATCAGGCCCAGGATCTCGCCCTTCTGGACGTCGAAGCTGACATCGTTCACGGCGCGGATGCCGCCGAACTGCTTCGAGATGTTGCGGACGGAAAGCACGGAGGCCGTCATAGCTGGAATCCCTTCTTCATGTCGCGGCGCGTCTCGTGCCGGGGCCGGAACTGGTTCCAGATTTTCTGCCCCAGCCCGATCAGGCCCTGGGGCGAGAACACCATCAGCACGATCACCAGAGCTGAATAGATGATGAGGTAATAGCCCTCGGTAAAGCGCAAGAGTTCCGGCAGCAGGATCACCACCGCCGCGCCCAGCATCGGGCCGAAGAAGAAGCCGGCGCCGCCCACCACCACCATCAGAAGCAGCTTCAGCGAATGGATCAGCGCGAAGCTGCCCGGCTCGATGAACTGCACCAGCGGCGATTGCAGCGCCCCGGCCAGCCCCCCGAAGGCCGAGCCGATGGCGAAGGCCAGAAGCGTCTGGCGGCGGATCTTCAGCCCCAGGCTTTCGGCGCGGATCGGGTTCTCGCGCAGCGCCTTGAAGGCCCGGCCCCAGGGCGAGCGCAGGATCCACCACATCACGAAGGCCGAGACCAGGAAGCAGGCCAGCGCGAAATAGTAGAAATTCAGGTTGCTGTCGGTCGCGATGCCGAAAACCGAGGGGCGCGGCATGCCGACCAGCCCGAAGGAACCGCCGGTGATCTCTTCCTCGTTGCGCAGCACCAGGAACAGCAGCGTGTTGAACGCCAGCGTCACGAAGGCCAGGAAATGGTGCTGCACCCTCAGCGCCGGCCAGCCGAGCAGCAGCCCGACCGCGAAGCAGGAGGAGATCGAGATCAGCGCCGCCGCGATCCAGGGCACGCCCGCCAGCGTCAAGAGCGCGGTGACATAGGCGCCGATGCCCATGAAGCCCGCCTGCGCCAGGCTGACCTGCCCGGCATAGCCCAGCGTCAGGTTCAGCCCCATGGCCGAGATCGAGAACAGCAGCCACGAGGTCAGCGTATAGATGATGTAATTGCCCTGGCCGATGGGCGCGGCGACCAGCGCCGCGATGCCCAGGACGATCAGGATGATGCGGGTGCGGGTCATACGGCGCGTCCCTCCTTGGTGCCGAGCAGCCCCTGCGGGCGCAGCAGGATGATGGCGATGAGCAGGATCAGCGGCATGGCCGAGCGGTATTCGGCCGAGACATAGACCGCCGAGAGATTGTCGATCACGCCGATCAGCAGCCCGCCCACCAGCGCGCCGCGGATCTGGTTGAAGCCGCCGACGATGGCGGCGATGAAGGCCACCAGGCCCAGCGTCTCGCCATTCGAGAACTTGGCCAGGTAGATCGGCGAGATCAGCACCGAGGCGATGGTCGCCAGTGCCGCGTTGATCAGGAAGGTATACATCACCATCCGCTTCACATCGACGCCCAGGATCTCGGCCACGGCCGGGTTCTGGGCGCTGGCCTGCATGCAGCGCCCGGTGCGGGTGCGGTTCAAGAACAACTGCAAGCCGCCGATGGCCAGCATCGAGACGATCAGGTTGCCGATATCCTGCGCCGAGACGCTGGCGCCGGCGAAGTGATAGACCTTCTGCGGAAAGATCGCCGGGAAGGGCTGGGCGGTGGCGCCGTAGAATTCCTTGACGCTTTCCTTCATCAGCAGGCCAAGCGCGATGGTGGCGATGACCAGCGGCAAGGTGCCATGCGGCAGCATCGGCTCGACCACCAGCTTCTTGAAGGCGACGCCCAGGATCAAGAGCGACAGCAGCAGCGCAAAGCCGATGGCGGGCCACATCGGCAGCCCCAGCCCCATGCCGACCAGCACGAAGAAGGCCGGCAGCATGACGAATTCGCCCTGCGCGAAGTTGATGGTCTGCGATGCCTGCCACAGCAGGGTGAAGCCCACCGCGGCAAGGGCATAGATGGAACCGGCGGCAAGGCCGGAGATCAGGATCTGGATTAACTCGGCCATGAGAGCCTCACGTCAGGTTGACGGATACGGGGGCAGGCCGGCGGAATGCCGGTGCCAGCCTGCCTCGCGTGCTGTGCGGGCCGATCAGTTCGGCGGCAGGATGGCCTTGACCACCTGCTTGCCGTCCTGGACCTCGACGAAGAAGCTTTCGCGCGACATCTCGCCGGTCTCGTCCCAGCTGACGTCCATCAGCACGCCGGGGCATTCGGCCACCGTCAGCGTCAGGCCGTGCATCTTGTCGGCGATGGCCTGGCTGTCCGCCTCGCCCACCATCTCGGCCACGCATTTGAGGGTATAGGCGGCCGTGTAGCCCTTGATGGCGTTGTGGTCGGGCGTGTAGTTGAACTTGGCCTTGAACTTCTCGACCATCTCGGTCATTGCCGGGATATTGGCGTCGGGGGTCAGGCCGACATGGCCCATGGCGCCGTTGGCGGCGTCGCCGGCCAGCTCGATGACCTTGTGGCCGATCAGCGTCGTCTCGCCCACCAGCGGCAGGGTCACGCCCTGCTTGCGGGCCTCGCGCAGGAAGCGGGCGCTTTCCTCCTCGGTCAGGTAGACGAAGGCGGCGTCGGCCTGGATGCCCTTCAGCTTGACCACATCGGCCGAGAAATCGGTCTGCGCCTGTTCGGTGGGCAGGTCGGCGACGATCTCGAAGCCATGGGCCTCGGCCTCCTTCAGGAAGGATTCGTGCCCGCCCTTGCCGAATTCGGTGTTGGCCCAGACCACGGCGACCTTCTTCACCCCCATTTCCTCGGCCATGTATTTGGCCATCTTGGGCACGCCCTTCTGCGAGCCGAAGGCGGTGCGGAAGATGTAGGGGTTGCCCATCCCGGTGATCGAGGGCGCCTCGGAGCCGGTGAATTGCGGGATGCCGGCCTGTTTCGCCACCAGCATGTTCACCACCGTCGAGGACGAGAACACCGTGCCGGTGATCGCCACCACCCCGTCGTCGATGGCCTTCTGCACCATGGCGCGGCTGACCTGCGGGTCGGTCTGGCTGTCATATTCGGTGATGGCGACCGGTTCGCCCAGCACGCCGCCGTCGGCGTTGATCTCCTCGAAGCCCATCCGCACGCCGTCGCGGAAATTGGTGCCGGCGGCGGCGCCGGGGCCGGAAAGCTCGACGATCGAGCCGATCTTCAGCTCGGCCAGCGCCGGCACGGTGGTCAGCGCCAGCGCGGCGGCGGTTGCGGTCAGTGTCCTGATCATTGCGTTTCTTTCCTCCCTGGTTCGGATCCTGTTTTTCATGGGATCTCCTCTTCCTCTCCATAATCTGCCATGTCGCGTTCCACGCGAACATTGCAAAACGCGCAAAGATACATAATCGGGCGGTTATGCAGCGCCCTTGCGCCGCTCAGTCCAGCGCGATCTGCCGGACCCCCATCAGCAGTTCGGCCAGCAGCACCGCCTGCGCCTCGAACATGCCCGAGCCCGGCATCGTGCCGCAGCCTGTGGCGCGGGCGGCGGCGATCAGCGGCGGGATGGCCGGTCGCGTGACCACGTCGGCGACGAATTGCTCGGCGGTCAGCAGCCCGGCCTCGACCGGCAGCGGATCGCCTTCGCGCATGCCCAGCGGCGTCGCGTTCGCCACCAGCGCAAAGCCGCGCGGATCGGTGCCGCCGATGCGGACCCGGCCGGGAAAGGCGGCGTCCAGCCGGGCGATCAGCGCGTCGCGCCGCGCCGCATCGATGTCGTGCAGCGCCAGTTCCGAGGCGCCGCGCGCCAGGATCTCATAGGCGATGGCCGAGCCGGCGCCGCCGGTCCCGACCAGCAGCGCCGGCTTGCCGGCGACGTCGAAGCCCTGCGCGGCGATGCCGTCCATGTAGCCCTGCCCGTCGGTCGCGTCGCCGACCCAGCCCCCGTCCCGGCGCAGCATGATGTTCACCGCGCCCGCGGCCTGCGCCCGCGCGGTGACGCGGCTGCAGAAGGCCAGGCAGGGCGCCTTGTGCGGCACCGTCACCACGATACCCGGACAGTTCTGGACCGCCGCGGCCTGCGCCAGCCAGCCGGGCAGATCCTCGGGCAGGACGTGGATCGGCACCACCATGCCGTTATGGCCGCGATCCGCCATGATCTGGCTGAGCGATGCCGGCGATTTCACCTGCCCGATCGGATGGCCGATGATCGGGAAGAATGCCGTCTCTCCGTCGATGCGCAGCGGTTGGGCCATGCTGGTTCCTCTTTCCCTGTTGCGGACAGCGCCCCCGGGGCTGGCCGCGCCTTGAAACAATCACGCGCCCCGCCGTCAGGAAATGGACGATAGGGGCGGAACATTGGATTTTCGCGCCTCTGCGCCGCGGGGGCGATTCCGGCACCTCATCCGGTTCGAAGCGGAAGATCGCAGAAAATGGAATATCATTCAATATTAAAATTGACTTCCGATTTTATTTCTGACTTGATGCCCGGGAAGGCCGGAAGGAGGGTGTCCATGGATCGGATCGGGGTTGTCGTCATCGGCGCAGGTGTCATCGGGCGCACGCATATCGATACGCTGACGCGCATGTCGGGGCTGCGGCTGGCGGCGCTGGTCGATCCCGCCCCCTCGGGCCGGGCGCTGGCCGAATCGCTGGGCGTGGCCTGCCTGCCGGACGTGGCGGCGCTGATCGATTCGGGGCTGGCGCAGGCCGCCATCGTGGCGACGCCGAATGAGACGCATCTGCCGGTCTCGGCCGCGTTGCTGCGCGCCGGCATCCCGGTGCTGCTGGAAAAGCCGGTGGCCGAAAGCCTCGATTCGGCGCGGCAGCTGATCGCGGTGGCGGATGAGACCGGGGTGCCGCTGCTGGTCGGCCATCACCGCCGGCACAATCCGATCATCCGCGCCGCGCATGGGGCGATCCGCGGCGGCCTGCTGGGTGATCTGGTCATGGCGACCGTGACTTGCTCGCTGGCCAAGCCCGACGATTATTTCCAGGCGCCCTGGCGGCGCAGCAAGGGTGCGGGCGGGCCGCTGCTGATCAACCTGGTGCACGAGATCGACCTGCTGCGGCATTTCTTCGGCGAGATCGCCGAGGTGCAGGCCATCGCCAGCCATGCCCGCCGCGGCTTCCCGGTCGAGGACACGGCGGCGGTCTGCCTGCGCTTTGCGGAGGGCGGGCTGGCGACGCTGTGCATCTCGGACGCGGCGGTCGGGCCTTGGGCCTGGGATCTGACGGCGGGCGAGAACATGGCGCGGTTTCCGGCGCATCGCGTCCCGGCGCATCACTATGCCGGCAGCCGGGCGGGGCTGTCGCTGCCCGACCTGCTGCTGTGGCAGCCGCCCGGCGCGCCGGACTGGACGCAGGAACTGCAACCCCGGCCGCTGCCCGTCAGCCACGGCGATCCCTATGAGGCGCAGCTGGTGCATTTCGCCGATCTGGTGCGCCATGGCGGGACGCCGCGCGTCTCGGCCCGCGACGCCACCGCCAACCTGATCGTGCTGGACGCCATTCGCGCGGCGGCCGAGACGGGGCAACGTGTCGCGGTTGACCTTTCGGCGCTGAATCGCGAACCTGAAACCGCCTTCAACAGCGGAAGAGGATCATGAGCAGCGTTCTGGAAAAAGCCCTCGCCATCGTCGAACTTCTGGTCGATCACCCGATGGGCCTGCCGGTCACCACCATCGCGGCGGTGACCGAACAGCCGGCCAGCGGCGTGCACCGTACCCTGCAGGAACTGGCGCGGCTGGGCTATGTCCGGCAGCTGCAGGCGGGCGGCGACTACGCGCTGACCATCAAGCTGCCGGCCCTGGGCCTGGGCTTCATGGGGCGCGCCGGCATCACCGATGTCGCCCAGCCGGTGCTGGACCAGCTGGCCGCCGACAGCGGCGAGCTGATCCGGCTGTCGGTGATCGACGGCGAGCGGCTGATCTGGGTGGCGGTGGCACAGGGCGCGACGCGCGGCTTGCGCTACGATCCGGGGCAGGAGCAGGGCGTGGTCGTGCACCTTGCCAGTTCGGCCGGAGGCAAGGCCTGGCTCGCCAGCATGAGCGACGACGAGGCGCTGGCGTGCGTCGGCGCGCAGGGCCTGCTGCGCCAGGCCGAGGGCATGGGGCCGAACGCGCCGACCAGCATCACCCTGCTGCTGCAGCAGCTGGCCGAGGCGCGGGCGCGCGGCTATGCCACGGCGGTGGACAGCTATATCGCCGGCATGGCGGCCATGGCGGTGCCGGTGCGCTATCACGGCGACGGGCCGGTGCTGGGCTGCCTGTCCATCGCCGGTCCGGCGGTGCGCATGACGCCCGAGCGGATGGCGGAACTGGCGCCGCGCCTTCAGGCCGCGGCCGGGGAACTGGGCGCCGCCGCCGCGGGAACCAAGTATTTTCAGGCAAATGTCAGGGCGATCGACGCCGATGCCGAGGACGGGCGGAAAAGCGCATAGGCTTTTTCCCGGCTCGCGCCCCTGACGGGCAGGAGAGAATGGAAGCTTCATCCGAACGCAGGCTGGCCTGCGATGTGCTGGTCATTGGCTCGGGGGCCTCGGGCCTGGCGGCTGCAGTCACGGCGGCGCATTTCGGCCTGCGCGTGGTGCTGGCCGAGAAGGCGCCGGTTTTCGGCGGCACCTCGGCCTGGTCCGGGGGCTGGTTGTGGATCCCGCGCAATCCCTTGGCCCGCGCCGCCGGCATCGACGAGCCGCCGGAAGCGCCCCGTGAATACCTGCGCAGCGAACTGGGCAATCGCGCTAGCGACCCGCGGCTGGAGGTGTTCCTGGAAAACGGCCCCGAGATGGTGGCCTTCTTTCAGGACCATACCGCGATGCGCTGGATCGACGGCAATGCGGTCCCGGATTTCCACGAGACTCCGGGCGCCGCGAAAGGCGGGCGTTCGGTCACGGCCATGCCCTATGACGGGCGCGAGCTGGGCGACTGGATCGGCAAGCTGCGCCCGCCGCTGGACGTGGCGAGCCTTTGGGGCATGGGCATCGCCAGCGGCGCCGACATGCGGCATTTCTTCCGCGCCAGCCGCAGCCCGCGCTCGGCGCTCTACGCGACGGGGCGGATCGCCCGGCATCTGCGCGACCTGGCGCTGCACCGGCGCGGCATGCAGCTGGTCAACGGCAATGCGCTGGTGGCGCGGCTGCTGCGTTCGGCGCTGGACAAGGGGGTCACGCTGCTCGACAGCGCGCCGGTCCTGGCGCTGCAGCGGCAGGACGGCCGTGTCGCGGGTGCGCGGCTTTCGACGCCGCGGGGCGCATTGCTGGTCGAGGCGCGGCGCGGCGTGGTGCTGGCCACCGGCGGCTTCCCGCATGATCCGGCGCGGCTCGACGCGCTGGCGCCGCAGGCGGGCGGCGGGGCGGGGCATTTCTCGGCCGCGCCACGGGCCAATACCGGCGACGGGCTGCGGCTGGCCGAGGGCGCGGGGGCTGCCGTCGATGGCGAGCTGGCCTCGAACGTCGCGCTGGCGCCGGTGTCGCTGGTGCCGCGCCGGGACGGACCGCCCGCGCATTTCCCGCATCTGGTCGAACGCGCCAAGCCCGGCATCATCGCCGTGACCCCGCAGGGCCGGCGCTTCGTCAGCGAGGCCGACAGCTATCACGATTTCATGCGGGCGCTGATCGCCGCCACGCCGCCGGGCGAGCCGCCGCATTGCTGGCTGATCGCCGACCACAAGGCGCAGCGCCGCTGGGGGCTGGGCTGGTCCAAGCCCTTCCCATTCCCGCTGGGGCCGGCGATCCGCAGCGGCTATCTGAAGCGCGGCCGCACGCTGGAGGAATTGGCCCGCGCCTGCGCCATTCCCGGCGTGGCGCTGGCCGAGACCGTGGCCCGCTTCAATGCCCATGCCGAACGCGGCGAGGATCCCGACTTCCAGCGCGGCGAAAGCCTCTACAACCGCGTGCAGGGCGATGCGGAGCATGGGCCGAACCCTTCGCTGGGGCCGCTGCTGCGGGGGCCGTTCTACGCGGTCAGGATCGTGCCCGGCTCGCTCGGCACCTTTGCCGGGGCCAGGACCGATGCGGCGGCGCGGGTGCTGGACCGGGACGGCCTGCCGATCCCCGGCCTTTACGCCGTGGGCAACGACATGGCCTCGGTCATGGGCGGGCATTACCCGTCGGGCGGCATCACGCTGGGGCCCGGCATGACATTCGGCTATATCGCCGGCCGCGTTCTGGCCGGCCTGCCCGTGACCGGGCTTTCACAGGAGGAAACGTCATGAGCTATTACGAACTCGCCACCCTCGACACGGTGATCTTCGGCGCCGGCAAGGCCGCGCCGGGCATCGAGGCCTGGGTGGCGCAGGGGCAGGGCCGGCTGTGCGGCGCCTGGGGCACCGATATCGGCACGCTGAACCGGGTCTTTGTGCTGCGCGCCTTCGAGAGCCTCGCGCAGCTTCATGAGGAACGCGAGCGCGCCCTGCGCTCGGACAACCCCTTCGGCTGCGCCGATGAGCTGGTGCGGCTGTCGATGGAAAGCTATCGCGCGCTGGATTTCCTGCCGCCGGTCCAGCCCGGCAGCTTCGGCCCGGTCTACGAGTTCCGCACCTACAGGACCAGGGTGAACGGCATCCTGCCCACCATGGAGAAATGGCGCGCGGCGGTGCCGGAGCGCGAGGCCTATTCGAAGCTGACCGTCGCCATGTACGGGCTGGACGGCGAACCGCGCCTGACCCAGATCTGGCCCTATGAAAGCCTGGCCGCGCGCAGCGAGGCGCGGGCGAAATCGGTCGCGGACGGCAAATGGCCGCCCAAGGGCGGGCCGGACTGGTTGTCGCCCGACATGACCAGCCAGATCGCGCTGCCGCTCGGCTTCTCTCCGCTCAAGTGAGGCTGTGATGACGCATCCGCTATCGCTGGCCTTCCTGACCACATTCGAAGCCGGCCCGGTCGAGGCCGTCCGCATCGCCGCCGCCACCGGATACCAGATGGTCGGGCTGCGCATCCTGCCCGCCGCGCCGGGGGCCGAGCCTGATTATCCGCTGCTGACCGACGACCGGCTGCTGGCCGAGGTGCGCGCGGCGCTGCACGATACCGGCATCCGGGTCGGCGATGTCGAGATCGTCCGTCTGAAGCCGGAAAACGACTGGGATGTTTTCGCCCGCTTCTGTGCCCGTTGCGAGGCGCTGGGGGCGAAACATGTCCTCGTCGCCGGCGACGATGCGGACCTTGGCCGGCTGACCGACAGTTTCGCGCGCTTCTGCGCGCTGGCCGCACCGCACGGGCTGACGGCGGACCTGGAATTCATGCCCTGGACCGCCGTGCCCGACCTGGCCGCGGCGCTGCGCATCGTCGAGGATGCCGGCCGGCCGAACGGCGGCGTGCTGGTCGATGCGCTGCATTACGACCGCTCGGCCACCACGCTGGCGCAGATCGCGGCGCTGCCGCGCCATCGGGTGAACTATGTGCAGTTCTGCGACGGCGCCGTGCCCTATGATCCCGGCGACGAGGGTCTGATCCGGGTGGCGCGGGGCGAGCGGCTGTTTCCGGGGCAGGGCGGCATCGACCTGATCGGCCTGGCGCGGGCGATCCCCGAGGGCGTCACCGTCAGCGTCGAGGTGCCGCATCGCGCCCTGGCCGCCAAGGTCGATGCGCTTGGCCGCGCCGCCATGGCCCATGCCGCGACCATGGCGATCCTGCGTGCGGCGGGCCGGGCCTGAACCGCATCGGCGCGGCGAATTTCCGCGAGAAATCCGCAGCGTTCCCGGCTAGGATCGGCGCATGAAGGAACTGACTCTCCGCCAGGTCGAGGTGATCCGCGCCGTGATGATGGCCGGCACCATCCAGGGCGCCGCGAAACTGTTGAACGTCTCGGCCCCCGGCATTTCCCGGCTGGTCAAGCATACCGAGGAATCGCTGGACATCCGCCTGTTCGAGCGCAAGGCGGGGCTGTTCGTGCCCTCGACCGAGGCGGCGGCGATCTTCGAGATGGTGCATCAGGTCCATCGCCAGATGGAGAATCTGAACGCCGCCGTCGCATCATTGCGCAAGGGCGAGGATGTGCGGCTGTCCTTCGCCTCGGCCCCCTCGATCGCGCAATTCATCGCGGCGCGGGCGATCCGCGGCATCCGCACGCGCTTTCCCGACCTGTTCATCGACCTGAACATCCTGAAGATCGAGGAAACCTCGGACTATCTGCTGCTGGAGCGCGGCGAATTCGTGCTGATGAGCTCGGCCATCGACAATTCGGCGCTGTCGAGCGCGCCGCTGGCGCATGGCCGGCTGGTCGCCATCGTCCCCGAGGGGCACCGGCTGGCCGAGCAGCGGGCGATCTCGGTCCACGACCTGGCGCGCGAGCCCTTTGTCGGCGTCGATCCGGCCGATCCCTATGGCGAGATCCTGGCCCAGCCCTTCCGAGAGGCGGGGATCGAGCCGCGCTATTCCATGCGCGGCCGCTTCGCGCAGACGGTGGTCAGCCTGGTGCGCCACGGGCTGGGGGTGGCGGTGATCGACGAATTTTCGGTGGCCGAGGTCTATATGCCCGGCGTGGTGCGCCGGCCATTGGCCGAGCCCGGCGGTATTACCGCCTGGGTGGTGACGAAAAAGGATCGCCAGCTCTCCAGCTTTGCGGAATACGCCGTCGGCCGGTTTCGCCGCGAACTCGCCGCTGCGGTGGCGCGGGAAAGCTGGGATGCGCCTGCGGTCTGACGGGTGGCCGGATCCGATCCGACCCCCGCTGCCGTTTCTCTCGGTAGGGCTGCGCGGCCGGCGTCAAGGGCTTGGAGGTCGCGATCGTTGCCGGCCTGAAACTCGACCTGCCCGAGGCCGGGTCGATTTTGACGAGCCTGCTGCGCTTGCGAGAGCGTGTTTCCGGCGCCGGATTCCAAGGCCCGTATGGTTGCGACGCCGCAACGATCCGTCTGGTGGACTCCGCCGGAACGGGGATTCCGGCGGACACCTGCGGCTGCCCTGTCCGGCGTTTCCGCCCGTCCAGCCTGGCCTGGGGCTCATGTCATCCCGCTCTTTGGTGCGGTCAGAGGCCGGCGGTCGCAAAGGCCCGGCTTTGCCATGCGATATGCCGGCTTTCTGCTGGCCATGCTGGCGTTTGGCCCGGCCAGCAGCGTCATCGGCGGGTCGATGTGCCCTTGTCTCGCTCGTCGACCCCTTCGGCCGGACGCCCCAATCCCTCTGCCTGCCCGATCCCCTAACGCCGTTCGGCTTTCACCAGCAACCCCAAGGCTCCGGACCGTATTGCCGCGCGGGGCGTGCGGCTGTCCGCCCCACTCCGGGCCTTGCGGGCAAGCTGCCGCCCGGAGGGCGCCGGTTGCAGGCGCCTCCCGATGGACCCGGCCGGATCTCGTCGGGGGAATGGTTCCTCCTGCGAGCCATGAAGACCTGCAATGCAGAACATGGCCATCCTCGCCGGTAACACCCGCGCCGGAACCGACACCACCCGCTTCGGGCCGGTCACCGCACGCCTGCACTGTTCGGAAGGCCGGGCGGTGCGCGACGAGAAGGGCTATCAGGTCGAGGACGCGGAATGGCGCCGCATCGTCGCCTTCAACGGCCTGGGCTGGACCATCCGGCACTATTGCGAGACCGGCATGAAACGCCTGGTCCGCGGCCGCATCCATTACATGAAACGGCAGGATTCGGAAGGCCAGCACCGTTGGCGCGGCCTTTTTTCAACGTTATCCGTTTGATGCCTGATGCGCGGTTTCTGCGGACAGAATGTCGCGTCGCCGAAGCAGCCTTGCGAGGTGCGGGCTGCGCGGCCATGAAAATCACCTGCGCCATGTCCGGGTTCGAGCGTTGCCGGGCGGCGCCAGGGTCCAGTTGGAAGGGTCGGCGCCGGAACTGAAAGGCACATGGCATCCGAAGTCGGTCAGTCACCGTCTTGATGGGGGGCTGGTGACCGAGTTTCGGGGAGAGAGGGGGAAGGAGGGTTGACGCACCGCCGGGCCGAAAGCGCCGCCCTGAATATGGCCTTGAATGGGGATGTTCAGCAAAACCCGTCTGCTGCAAATCTTGCTGTCACGCCGTGCAAAAATTCGTGTCACGCTGCAGGCGTTCGTGCCGTCGCTGTGCCACGAAGGCGAGATGCCAAAGATGCTCCAGGAATCCGGCCGGAAAAAACAACTCTTTTCATTGGGTTGAATGGTGCCCGGAGGCGGATTCGAACCACCGACACGCGGATTTTCAATCCGCTGCTCTACCAACTGAGCTATCCGGGCGCCGAGCGTCTTGCTTCGGACAGGCGCGTTGTTATGGCAGGGCCGCTCCGCTGTCCAGAGCCAAAAACAACTTTTTCACGCTTCCCCGTCATTATCTGGAACCGGTTCGGCGGGAATGCGGTAGTCGCCGCGCAGCCAATGCGCCAGGTCCACATCCGCGCAGCGGCGCGAGCAGAAGGGGCGATACCGCTCGGCGGCGGGCTTGCCGCAGATCGGGCATTTCATGCCTTGTCCTCCGGCCGGGCGAGGCGCGACAGCGGCACGCGGTCGCGCTTGCGGCTGATCTCGTAAAGCCCCATCGCGGTCCAGCCGATCAGCACCGTCTCGGCCGGGTCGGGGCGGAAGGCGGCGCGCAGCACCTGGTCCAGCGTGCCGCGGTCGCGCTTGGGCATGGGCGCGAAATCCACCACGATCTGGCCGCCAAGACCGCGCAGCCGCAATTGCCGCGACAGGTCGCGCGCCAGGGCGATGTTTGCCTTGAGCCCAGCCGCCGGCGAATGGTCGCCGCCGGTATTGACGTCGATGGCGACCAGCGCGCGCAGCGCCTCGATCTCGGCCCAGGCGCCGCCGCCCAGTTCCAGGCGCGGGCGCAGCAATTGCAGCGCCGCCGCCTCGGCCCCGCTCGCCTCGAAGGCATCGGGCGCGTCCTCGACGGCGTCGGGCGGCGGGTCGGCCCAATCCTGCCATGCCTGTTCGGCAGGCTCGGGCGCGTCGAGCAGCAGCTCGGGCGCCCCTTCGCAATCGGCCGCGACGGCTTGCGCCAGTTCCAGAAGCTGCCCAAGCTCGGTCGCGATCTCGTCGTCTCCGGCCGTGGCTGCGGCGGAGCGGAAGACGATGCCGGGCGCATCTTCCCGGCCGTCCAGGGCGGACAGGCCCAGGCCGGCCAGCCCGTCGCGCAGCGCGCCGTCGCGAATCCGGCGCGAGACGTTCACGCCGGGCGCTCCGGGCGTCACGATCACGTGCCGGCCGCGGAAATTCAGCCGCGCCGAGACCGGAACCGCCTTGCCGTCCTCGGCGCAGCCGCTGACCTGAACCAGCAGGGACTGGCCTTCGCGCAGGCCCGAGCGGTCGCGCAGGAAGCCGCGTGCGCCTTCGGGCAGGCGCAGGAAGACGCCGCCCTGGCCTTTGACCAGCCGGTCCACCCTGGCGCGGCAGATCGCGCCGGGGGCAAGCGGGGTGACGCCGGACGGATCGACGATCAGATCCTCGAGCCTGCCGTCCTGCATCAGCGCCGCCGCATCGCGGCCGAAAATCCGTCCCAGGACG
Organism: Paracoccus pantotrophus; assembly: GCF_008824185.1. Taxonomy (NCBI): domain Bacteria; kingdom Pseudomonadati; phylum Pseudomonadota; class Alphaproteobacteria; order Rhodobacterales; family Paracoccaceae; genus Paracoccus; species Paracoccus pantotrophus. Next base: position 1,044,104 of record NZ_CP044423.1, on the reverse strand, counting down.
ATCTGGCGTCCCTTCATGTTGCTTTTCCTTGAATTCCGATGGCAGCCAGAAGCGTCGCGGTTTCGGCCAGCGGCAGGCCGACGACGCCGCTGTAGGAACCCTGCATCCAGATGGCAAAGGCCGAGGCATGGCCCTGGATGGCATAGGCGCCGGCCTTGCCCTGCCATTCGCCGGTGGCGAGATAGGCGTCGATCTGCGCGGCGGTGAGGGGGCGGAAGCGGATGACGGTTTCCACCAGCCGCTCGCGCAGCCGGCCGCCATGGGCCAGCGCGACCGAGGTCAGCACCCGGTGCCGGCGGCCCGAGAGCAGCTGCAGAAAGCGCCGCGCTTCGGCGGCATCGGCGGGTTTTCCCAGGATCCTGCGCCCGGCCACCACGGCGGTATCGGCGCAGAGAACGGCGTCTCCGGCGTGACCGGCAAGCGCCGCGGCCTTTTCGCGCGCCATGCGCCGCACATAGTCGCGGGGGTTTTCCCCGCGCTGCGGGGCTTCGTCGATTTCCGCCGGCAGGATCCTGTCCGGCACGATGCCGATCTGGGCCAGCAGTTCCAGCCGGCGCGGACTGGCCGAGCCGAGAACCAGCGCCGGCGCGGCGGCGCTTTGCAGCGGGGACTGGGCAGCATCCCGCAGATCTTGCACCGCTGTCATCCTAGGCTCCCGGACGGTCGGCGGGCTTACTTGAAGCGGTAATTGATCCGCCCCTTGGTCAGGTCATAGGTGTTCATTTCCACCTGGACCTTGTCGCCGGCGAGGACGCGGATGCGGTTCTTGCGCATCTTTCCTGCCATATGCGCGATGATCTCATGGCCGTTCTCTAGCTCGACCCGGAATGTCGCGTTGGGCAGGAGTTCCTTCACGACACCGGGAAATTCGAGCATTTCTTCCTTGGCCATGTTCTCTCCTGTAGGATGACCCGCGCCTTGGGCGGGCGCAAGCTACATGCGTCCAGACGGGCGGTTTTTCAAGGGGAATCTGGACCTGGGCGGGCTTTCCTGGGTCGGATGGCCTGTCGGCGCCGGGATTTCGCGGAAAAGTTGCGCGATTGCGGCATTCGGGCAGGGCGCGCGCCGGCGGTTCATCCGGCCCTGACCAGGGGCGGCACCGGCTCGGCAAGGCGGAAGGCATCGGGATGGTCAAGATCCGCCAGCGGCAATTCGGCCTGGTCGGCGGGCGCTGCGCCCTCCGGCGGCGGGGCGAAGCTTTCCGCCCGCCAGCCGTCCTGCACAGGCAAAGGGGCCGCCGGCGCCACGCCCTGGCCGGTACCGCGCAGGCGGATGGCATGGAAGCCGTCCTTTTCGCCCAGCCGTCCGCGCGCAAGAATCTGGCCGTGCACGGTTTCCACCCTGGCATCGTCGAGCACGTTCTGGGGCAGGGGCAGCAGCGATCCGGGCGTGAGGCTGCGCAGCTGATGCAGGCTCAGCTTGCGACGACAGAGAATGCCGGCCAGCCGCACCGGCGCCTGCTGCATCGGCCCGGCCAGCGTTGCCGGAGCAGGCGCGGCCTTGGATGGGGCGGGCAGTCGCGCCGGGTTTCCGGCGCCGAGCGGCGGATCGGCCAGCGTTCCCGGCTCGACGGGCAGGGCGATCATCAGCCGGCCGTCGCGCTGCCCTCCGCTGCCCAGGCGGAAGCGAAAGTCCAGCCGCGCCATTTCGCCATCCTCCAGCATCAGCGACAGCGGGCGGGGATCGTCCAGGTAGGTGGCATAGCGGAAGGCGCCGAAATCGGGGCAGCCCGGCTGCGACGCGCATTCCCGGCCCAGTTCGGCCAGCAGCGCGTTCACGAAATCGGCCGAGATCGCGGCATCCGTCCGCGTGGGCCTGCGCGGCGGCGCGGCGCGCGCGGTGACGCGCCCAATCGCCTGCATTTCGATCAGCGCGGCCAGAAGGCCGGGGCAAAGCGCGGCCACGCCAAGCGCGTCACGCCGCCCCCCCAGCACAGCCAGCAAGGCACGCTCGGGCAGCAGTTCGGGCAGTTCGGCCAGCACCATGCCCGACCGTTCCACCTTTTCGACGAAGACCGGCAGGTGCAATTGCTTCTCGGCCGCGCGGGCGAGGGCGGTGGCGGCGGCACGTTCCAGCCGGAATTCCGCGACCTGCCGGGCCGAAGGGCCGGCCGCCGCGCGGGCCCGGTCGCGTTCGGCGATCAGGCGGCGCAAGACCTGGCCGGGCGCCGGGGCGGCGGACCCGTCCCGTTCCGCCCCGGCCTGTCCGGGGTCGTCCGACTGTTGCCTTGCTGCGCTTTCCATTGCGGTCCGAATCGATGCTGGCTTTGGCGCAAGATGGCATGGACCGGTTGCGAAAAGGTTTAACCCGTCGCATTTTCGGCATTTTCCGTCCCGCGATGTGGGCGCGGCGGCCGGGGCGGCAGCGCGATGCGAAAGCAGGCGCCGCCCTGGCCCGGCAGATAGCTGATCGAGCCGCCAAGGAAGCCCATGATTTCCTTGCAGATCGCCAGCCCCAGCCCGGCGCCGCCGGCGCGCGAGGGGTCGTCCAGCCGGGCGAATTTCTCGAAGATCAGCGCGCGGTTCTCGGGGCGGATGCCCGAGCCGTTGTCGTGGATGTCGATCTCGGTTCCCCCCTGGGGGCTGCGGCGGGCGTCGATGCGGATCGCCGGCTCGCTGGCGTCGCAATATTTCCGCGCGTTCGAGATCACGTTGATCAGCACCTGCAACAGCCGGTCGGGGTCGGTGATGACCGGCAGATGCTCGGCCACGGGGTTGCGGCGGATGGCGAAATCGCGCCCCGCGGCGCTTGCGCCGCCCGCGGCCAGCGCGCGCTCGATCAGGTCGTGCAGGTTGACGATGCCGGGCTTCAGTTGCGCCCGGCCCGATTCCAGCACCGAAAGATCCAGCAGGTCGTCGAGCAGCCGGGTCATGCGCCCGGCCTCGTCTTGGATGATCCCGGCAAAGCGGCTGCGGTCGGCGGCGGGCAGGTCGGGCTCCATCAGGATCTCGGAAAAGGCGCGGATCGAGGTCATGGGCGTGCGCAACTCATGGCTGATCTGGCCCAGGAAGGCGTCCTTCTGCGCCGAAAGCACGGTCAGCTTCTCGTTGCTTTCTCGCAGCATGGCGGCAGTTCGGGCCAGTTCGGCCGAGGTCAGTTCCAGCCGGCGGTTGTCTTCGCGCGCGCGGCTAGCCTCGCCCGCGACCTCCATCAGTTCGGCCACGGTAACGGAGCCGCGTCCGCCCACCCGCGCCATCAGCGCCGAGGCGGTTGCCGCGCCCACCGTGCCGGCCAGGTGGCGCTCGAAACCCGCCAGGAAGCGCGGCGTCAGGTCGGGCAGATAGCCGGATTTCCCCTGGCCCTCGGCGGCCTTGCGGAACACCTCGAGCGCGTGGTCGTTGCCCCAGATCCGCCCGGCCAGCGTCAGCAGCGCCTCGGCCTGGATCGCCGGGGCGGTTTCGCTGGCGGAGGCATCGGGGCTATGGCATGGACGAAGGACAGCGCCTGCAACCGCTCGGTCGGTTCGGGGAAATCCACCAGCGAGATCAGCACCAGAAGCAGCAGGTTCACCGCCAGCGCCAGCAGCACCGCGCCGGCGAAGGCGTCGATCCCGGCCGGAAACGCCGGCGGCGCGGCCAGCCCCAGCGACGGCAGGAAGATCGCCCGCCCCCAGATCAGCGCCCCGGCCACGATGCCGGCGATGGCGCCGCGCCGGGTCGCGCCGCGCCAGACCAGCCCGGCGACCATGGCGGGCAGCACCTGCGCCATGCCGGAAAAGGCGACCGTGCCCATGGCGGCCAGCGCCGTGGTGCCGCCGGTGGTGCGGTGGTAAAGCCAGCCCGCGCCGATCACCGCCACGATGGCCAGCCGCCGCGCGTTCAGCATCAAGGTGCCCAGATCCTCGCGCGCCTGGGCCGGCTCGGACAGCGCGGTCTGGCGCAGCCACAGCCACAAGGGCACGAGCCAGTGATTCGCCATCATCGTCGACAGCGCGATGGCGCTGACCACCACCATCGACATGGCCGAGGAAAAGCCGCCCAGGAACACCAGCGCCGCCAGCGTGTCGCGCCCCTGCGACAGGGGCAGGGCCAGGACGTAAAGGTCGGGATTCGAGCCCTTGGGCAGCAGGTCCATGCCGACTACGGCGATGGGCAGCACCAGGAAGGACATGGCGGCCAGATAGGCGGGAAAGGCCCAGCCGGCCTGGCGCAGGCGGCTCTCGTCATTGGCCTCGACCACCAGGACGTGGAACATGCGCGGCAGCACCATGACCGCGGCGCCCGACAGGGCGATCAGGGTGAACCAGCGTTCGGGCCGGATCTGCCAGCCCTCGCCCCCGGCCGAGACGGCCATGCGGTCGATGCGCGCCAGCACGTCGGCCGGCCCGTCGGCCATGCCCCACAGCACATAGCCGCCGACGGCGAGAAAGGCGGCAAGCTTGATCACCGCCTCGACCGCGATGGCGATGACGACGCCGTGGTGGCGCTCGTTCGCGGCCAGGTTGCGGGTGCCGAACAGGATGGCGAAGGCGGCCAGCCCGACCGCCACCCACAGCGCGATATTGCCGGGCAGGGGATGGCCGCTGCTGGCAAAGGCCGAAAGCGCCATCGAGACCGATTGCAGTTGCAGCGCGATATAGGGGGTCGAGGCCAACACGCCGATCAGCGTCACCAGCGCGGCGAGCGCGGCGGATTTGCCGAAGCGGCTGGAGATCAGGTCGGCGATCGAGGTCACGCGATGCAGCCGCGCCACCCGCACCAGGCGTCTGAGGCCCCACCAGGCGCCGGCAAAGACGATGCCGGGGCCAAGATAGATGGTCAGGAACTCCAGCCCCGAGCGGGTGGCGTAGCCGACGGCGCCGTAGAAGGTCCAGGCCGAGCAATAGACCGAGAGCGACAGGGTATAGATCACCGGCCGGTCCATCCAGCGCCAGCGGCCGGCGGCTGCGGCGCGGTCGGCGGCATGGGCCAGAAGGAACATCAGCGCGACATAGACGACCGAGGCGGCGCCCAGGGTTTCAGGCGTCATCCTCGTCCTCCGGCTTTGCGCGCCCGATGGCGCGATGCAGCGCGGCGGTCGCGGCGATGGTCAGCGCCCAGCTTGCCGCCAGCCAGACCGCGCCGCGGCCGTAGCTGAAATATTGCGGCAGCCAGATCGGCGGCAACACCACCAGCACCGCGAACAGCACCGGCAGGACGCGGGCCGCATCGCCCAGCCGGCGCTTGCGATAGGCGTCGCGGCCCAGAAACAGCCGGCGCATGCGCGACCCTAGCCCGCGTCCAGAAGCTCGCGCACCATGGCGCGCAGATCGGCATTGGCAAAGGGCTTGGCCAGCGTCCGGTCGGCGCCCTGGGGCAGGTTCGCCATGCCGCGCGCGCTGAGCAGCAGCACCGGCAGCGCCTGCAGCTCGGGATCGGCGCGCAGGTCGGCCAGCACCTCGGCGCCGCTGCGGCCGGGCAGCATCACGTCGAGGATGACCAGCCGCGGCGCCAGCGCGCGGATGCGCTGAAGCGCGTCGCTGCCCTCGGGCCATTGCTCGCATTGCCAGCCCTCGCGCGACAGGATGAAGCGGACCGCCTCGGCGATGCTGGGTTCGTCTTCGATCAGCAGCACATCGACACTTGCGGTCACGGGCGACCCTCCTGGAGATTCGCGGCGATCATGGCGGCGGGCGCGGGCGTTGTCAAAACCAGGCTGCTTTCGGATCAGACCGCTTCCGGATCAGGCCGCTTCCGGATCAGACCGGCCCCAGGATCGAGGGCTCGTGCCGGGCGGCGCAGGCCGGGCGCGGGCAAATGCGGCAGGCCGGGCCCACCGCCAGCGCCGGGCGGCCGTCGCGGCTGGGGGCGGGGTGGAGCAGCATCTGCGCCCGGCTGAGCGCGGGGCCGCCGAAACCCATCGGCAGCAGCCTCTCGGCCACCGCCCAGGCGGCGAAGCGGTTGCCGTTCGTGGTCTCGATCAGCCGTGCCACCGGCAACTGCGGTTGGGCCAGCGCCTCGAACAGTGGCCAGAGCGCGCAGCCCTCGCCCGGACGCGGCAGCTCGAAACCCGGCGCGGCCAGGCGGAACAGCGTCGCGCCCGAGCCGTCGCAGACCACCAGCCCGGCCTGCGCCCAGGGGCCGGGACGCAGCATGCCCAGCCGGCGCAGCACCAGCTCCAGCGGCCGCCCCAGCCGCGCGGCGATCAGCGCCGGATCGCCCGCCGCCTCGCCCGCCTCTTCCACAGCCGCCGCCAGCGCCGCGTCGGGCAGGGCGGCGCGGTCGCGGGCCTGGGCCGCCAAGAGATCCTGCGCCATGGCCCGCGCTGCATCCGAGGCCAGTTCCGCCGCATCCGCGGGTTCGGGCTGGCCGGCGGCGATCCAGGCCTCGACCTCCTCCTGCGGCGACATCGGCACCGCCTCGTCCTCGAAACTGTCCAGATAGGCCACCAGCGACTGCGCGGTGCGCGACAGGCGCTGGCTGTCGCTGTCCAGGTTGGCGTGGAAGCGGTCGCGCCATTCCGGCTCGATCTCGGGCGTCTCGGCCAGGATCGAGGCGGTCGAGCGCAGCGCCGTGACCGCCGATTGCACCTCGTGCAGCGTCGCCAGCAGATAGGGGTCGCGAGTCATGCGGTCCGACAGCGCGATCAGCCGGCGCTCCAGCGCATCGGCGCGGCGCGCCGCCCCGGCCAGCGCCGAGGCCCAGCCGGGAAAGCGGGCGGCGAACTCGGCGATCTGGTCCAGTTCGACCGGGGCGCCGGGCTGGTCGGCGGCGCGCGCCGCCGCCTCGCGCAGGGCGCCCACCAGCGCCTCTTCGCGGTCCGAGGCCAGTTCGGTCGCGTCGATCTCCAGCGCCTCGGCCAGCCGCGACAGCAGCTCCTCGCCGACCGGGCGGCGGTTATGCTCGATCAGGTTCAGATAGGCGGCCGAGATCTCGGCCCGCCGCGCCACCTCGGTCTGGCGCCGGCCGAGCGACAGGCGGCGCTCGCGGATGCGGGTGCCGATCAGGGGGCGGGCGACGGGATGGCGGGGCAAGGAACGTGGCATGGCTCAGATCCCGTCGCGGGTTTCCTCCAGGTGACGGATCGCCTTGACGACCAGGTCGGCAAAGCTTTGCGCCGACAGCTTGTCCTTGAGGGTCTGGCTGACATTCGACACCGTCTTGTAGCTGATATTGGCCCGCTCGGCGATCTCGCGATAGCTGAGCCCCTCGGCGATGGCGCGCAGGATGTCGAGCTCGCGCGGGGTCAGGCGCGGGCGCGGCGGCGTGGCGCCGGGCCGCTCCAGCAGGGCGATGCGGCGCGCCAGGTCGGCCGGGACGTAATCACCGCCGTCCGCCACCGCGCGCAGCGCCTCGCAGATCTCCTCCGAGGGCGAGTCCTTCATGGTGATGCCGTTGCAGCCGGCCTGCAGCGCCCGCCGCGCGATGATCGGGCTGCGATGCATGGTGAAGACCAGGATCGGCTGGGTCGCGCCCGCGGCGCGCAGACGCTCGATCAGCCGCAGCCCGGCCAGCCTGGCTTCGCCCATGGTCAGGTCGACGACGATCACGTCCGGCGCCTGCCGCCGCCAGGCCCGCCAGCCCTGCGAGGGAGTGGCCGCGGCGATCACCTGGCAATCCAGCCGGCCGCGGGTGATCCATTCCCAGCCCTCGGCGACGACCGGGTGGTCATCGACGATCAGCACGCGCAGGGGCTTGTCGGGCGGGGCAAGGGCGGTTGCGGTCATCGGGCTGGTCCTTGGTCGGTCGGGCAGGGCAGATGGCATTCGGTCAGGGTCCAGCCGCCCGCGCGCCGCGGCGGCCGGTAGCGGCCGCCCAGAGCGTCGGCGCGGTCGCGCATCCCGGTCTGGCCCAGCCCTGCGCGCTCTGCTGCCGGGGGGCGGCCGCCATCGTCGGCGACCTGCGCGGTTATGCCCGTGTCCTCGCGCGCCAGTTCGACCCGGATCCTGGCCGGCGCGGCATGGCGCAGCGCATTCAGCACGCTTTCGCGCACGAAGCGGTAAAGCGCGATCCGCCCGGCCTCGCCCGGTTCGGGCAGGTCGGGCGGGCAGTCGAGCGTCATGGCGGTATCGGGCGCGATCTCGGCAAATTCGATCAGCAGCTCTTGCAGCATCTCGGCCAGGCTCGCGCCCTCGGCCGGGGCCAGACGCAGGTCGTCGATGGCGGCGCGGGCGCTTTGCCGGATCGCCCGGGCGTGGCGCGAGACCGCGGCCAGCGCCTCGGACAGGGCCGGATCGCGGGCGGTTTCGGCGGCGCGGCCGGCCTGGCCCACGGCCGCCTGCAGCGCGAAAAGCTGCGGGCCGATGCCGTCATGCAGGTCGCTGGCGATGCGGGCGCGCTCGGCCTCGGCCAGGGTCAGCATCCGGCCTTGCAGGCGGCGGTTCTCGGCCCGCTCCTCGGCCAGATGTGCGGCCAGCGCGTTCACGCCATCGGTCAGCGCCGCCAGTTCCGCCAGCCCGGTCTGCGGCGCGGGATGGTCCAGATCGCCCGCCCGCATCCGGTCCAGCGCCGCGCCAAGAAGCCCCAGCCGCCGCAGCACCAGCGCCGTGATGGCCATGGTGACGCCGATCGCCGCCAGCGCCATGGCGGCCAGCAGCGGCAGGATCAGCCGGAAGTCGGCCCAGGCCTCGGCGATCTCGTCGCGGGGATCGCTGCGGATCTCCAGCACGCCCAGCACATTGGGATATTGCGCGATGGCGATCAGCTCGCGCTGCGGCTCGGGGCGGATCAGCGCGGCGAACCATTCCGGCACCCGCCCGGGCGGCAGGCGCGGCGGCAGGGCCAGCGCGACCGGCTGACCCGAGGCGTCGCGCAGCTCGGCGGACAGGTGCCGCTGCGCCTCGATTTCGGCGGCGATGCGGGCGGCCTGCTCCATCATGTCGCGCCGCTCGAAGGCGGTGGGCAGGTGCAGCGTGGCAAAGGCATTGGCCAGCCGGAAGGCCGAGCCGGTCTCGTCCCGGACCGAGCCGCGGGCATTGAGGACCAGCACCGAGGCGACGACGGCGCAGATCGCAAGCCAGGCCAGGGCCGAGCCGCCAAGCGCCAGAAGCCGCAACGCCACGCCATGCGGCCGCCCGTGCCGGGCCGGCGCGTCATCGGCAGCCGCGATGTGGCTGGTTGCGTCCATGTCTCTCCCTGCCGCCTGCGGCGGCTCCCCAAGGAAAGACTAGGATGCGGATCGGGGCGGGGCAAGCGGGCTGCGCGTCCCGCGAAGGGGCCAAAGCGAAAGGGCCGGGATGCAGTCCCGGCCCCTGGAGATGCGGTGCCCGGCTCAGGCGTGCGAGCCGGCGGGCTCGGCCGGTTCGGGGCGGCCGAGCGCGCGCCGCACCAGCACGAAGAACAGCGGCACGAACAGCACGCCCAGCACCGTGGCCGAGACCGTGCCGCCCAGCACCGTGGCGCCGATGGTGTTGCGGCCGTTGGCGCCGGCGCCCGTGGACAGCACCAGCGGCAGCACGCCCAGCGAGAAGGCGACCGAGGTCATGATGATCGGCCGGAACCGCTGGCGTGCCGCCTCGGCCACCGCCTCGTAAAGCGGCTTGCCCTGCTCGGCCTGCTCGCGGGCAAATTCGACGATCAGGATGGCGTTCTTGCCGGTCAGGCCGATCACCGTCAGCAGGCCGACCTGGAAGAACACGCCGTTGTCGAAGCCGCCCAGCCAGGCCCCGACCAGCGCGCCCAGCACGCCGATGGGCATGGCCAGCATCACCGCGAAGGGGATCGACCAGCTTTCGTAAAGCGCGGCCAGGCACAGGAACACCACCGCCAGCGACAGGCCGTAAAGCAGCATGGTCTGGTTGCCGGCCTGCTGCTCTTCCAGCGAAAGCCCGGTCCAGGCCACGTCGAAGCCGGCCGGCAGCTGCCCGGCCAGTTCCTCGATCGCGGCCATGGCCTGCCCGGACGAGACGCCGGGCGCCGGGCTGCCCTGGATCTGCATGGCGGGCACGCCGTTATAGCGGTCCAGGCCCTGCGGCCCATAGCTCCAGCGGCCCTCGGCGAAGTTGGAAAACGGCACCAGCCCGCCCGAGCTGTTCCTGACCCGCCACTTGTCGATGTCGGTCGGCAGCGCGCGCGATTCGGATTCCCCCTGCACATAGACCCGCTTGATCCTTCCGCGGTCGATGAAATCGTTCACATAGCGCCCGGCCCAGGCGACCGAGAGCAGGCTGCCCACATCGGTGGCCGAGACCCCCATGGCGCCCGCCTTGCGCCAGTCGATGTCGAGATTGTATTGCGCCGCGTCCTCCAGCCCGTTCGGTCGCGCCGAGGCGATGCGGCCGTCCTGCCCGGACATGCCCAGCAACTGGTTGCGCGCGTCCAGCAATTGCTCATGCGCCTGGCCGGCGCGGGCCTGCAGGTAGAAGTCGAAGCCCGAGACGTTGCCCAGCTCGATCACCGAGGGCGGCACGATGGGGAAGGCCATGGCGTCGCGGATGCCCATCAGCGCCGGAAAGGCCCGCCCGGCGATGGCCTGCACCGACTGCTCGGCACCCGGCCGCTCGTCCCAGTCCTTGAGTCGCAGGAAGGCGATGCCCATGTTCTGCCCCGATCCGGCGAAGCTGAAGCCCGAGACGCCAAAGAAGGACTCGACATTGGCGGATTCGTTCTCGGCGAAATAATGCTGGATCTGGTCGATCACCGCATCCGTGCGCTCGGAAGTGGCGCCGGTCGGGCCCTGGATCAGGACGAACATGATGCCCTGGTCCTCGTCGGGCAGAAAGCCGGTGGGGGTGCGCAGGAACAGCAGGACCATGGCCGCACCGATGCACAGATAGATCAGCATCATCCGCAGCGGCCGGCGGATCAGCCAGTTCACCGAATTGCCATAGCCATGGATGGTGCGGTCGAAGCCGCGGTTGAACAGGCCGAAGAAGCCGCGGGTCTTGTGGCCGTGCTCGTTCTTCAGCAGCGTGGCGCAAAGCGCCGGCGTCAGCGTCAGTGCCACCAGCACCGACAGGCCCATGGCCGAGGCGATGGTGATGGCGAACTGCTTGTAGATCACTCCGGTCGAGCCGCCGAAGAAGGCCATGGGCACGAAGACCGCCGACAAGACCAGCGCGATGCCGATCAGCGCCCCGGTGATCTGTCCCATGGACTTGCGGGTGGCCTCGCGCGGCTCCAGCCCTTCCTCTTCCATGATACGCTCGACGTTCTCGACCACGACGATGGCGTCGTCCACCAGCAGGCCGATGGCCAGCACCATGGCCAGCATGGTCAGCGTGTTGATGGTGAAGCCAAGCGCCGCCAGCACGCCGAAGGTACCGAGCAGCACCACCGGCACCGCCAGCGTCGGGATCAGCGTCGCGCGCCAGTTCTGCAGGAACAGCAGCATGACGAAGAACACCAGCACGATGGCCTCGATCAGCGTCTTGACCACCTCTTCGATCGAGATCAGCACGAAGGGCGTGGTGTCGAAGGGGATGACGTATTCCATGCCCTCGGGGAAGAAGCGGGCGAACTCCTCCATCCGCGCCTTGACCCGCTCGGCCGTGTCCAGCGCGTTCGCGCCCGAGGCCAGGCTGATCGCCATGCCCGAGGCCGGCTGGCCGTTGTAACGGGCATTGGTCATGTAGTCCTCGGCGCCGATCTCGACGCGGGCCACGTCCTTCAGCAAAATCAGGCCGCCGTCCTGTTCCGCGCGCAGCACGATCTGCTCGAAATCCTCGGGGGTGGAGAGCAGCGATTGCGCGGTGATGGTGGCGTTCAGCATCTGCCCCTGCGGCGCCGGCTGGCTGCCGAAGGAGCCGGCCGAGATCTGCGCGTTTTCCGACGAGACCGCCGCCACCACGTCCGAGGGCGTCAGCTCATAGGCGGCCAGCTTCGACGGGTCCAGCCAGATGCGCATGGCATATTGCGCGCCGAAGACCTGGACCGAGCCCACGCCATCGACCCGCGAAAGGTCGTTGACCAGGTTCGAGATCAGGTAATCGGCCAGGTCCACCTGTTCATAGCGGTCGTCCGACGAGGTCAGGCCGACGACCATCAGGAAGCCCGAGGCGGATTTCTCGACCGTGATGCCCTGGCGCTGCACCGGCTCGGGCAGAAGCGCGGTGGCCTGCGCCAGCTTGTTCTGCACCTGAACCTGGGCGATGTCGGGATCGGTGCCGGTCTCGAAGGTCAGCGTCGTGGTCGAGGTTCCGGCCGAGGTCGAGCTGGACGAGAAATAGCGCAGCCCGTCCAGCCCGGTCATCTGCTGCTCGATGATCTGGGTGACGGTATTGGCGACCGTATCGGCCGAGGCGCCGGGATAGGTGGCGCGGATCGTCACCGAGGGCGGCGCGATCTGCGGATATTGCGCCACCGGCAGCGATGCGATCGACAGAAGCCCGAGCCCCATGATCAGGATCGAGATCACCCAGGCGAAGACCGGACGGTCGATGAAAAAGCGGGCCATGTGCGGTTCCTGTGCTGTTCCCTCGCGGCGTCCGGGGTCAGTTCGTCGGCTGTGCGGCGCCGGCCTCGGCTGCGGTCTCTGCACCCGCGGCTTCCGCGGCGGGTTGCTCTGCGGGCTCTTGCGGGGATTGCCCCGCGGGCTGTTCGCCGGTGCCGGCTGCGGGCGCGGCCGCTTCGGCGGCCCCGCCTGCCGCGGCTTGGGGCGCGGCGGCCTGGCGTTCCTCGGGCGTCACGGTCATGCCGGGGCCGATCTTCTGCAGGCCCTCGACCACGATGCGGTCGCCGTCATGCAGCCCCGCGCTGACGATCCAGCTATTGCCCATGTCCTGAAGGATGGTCAGCTGGCGCTGCTCGACCGCATTGTCGGCATTGACCACCAGCGCGACGGGCTGGCCGCGGCGGTCGCGGGTGACGCCTTCCTGCGGGGCAAGGATCACGTTGCGCGCCGTGGCCTGCTGCACCACCGCCTGGACATACATGCCCGGCAAGAGGGTGCGGTCGGGATTGGCAAAGGCCAGGCGCAGCGTCACCACGCCGGTCGTCTCGTTCACATAGGGCTCGGCCGCGGTCAGCCGGCCTTCCTGGGCGTATTCGGTGCCGTCGGCCAGGCGCAGCGTCACCTTGCGGTCCGGCTGGCCCTCGGCGGATTGCGCCGCCATCTCGCGGCGGAAGCGGATCAGTTCGGCGGCCGATTGCGTCACGTCCACATGCACCGGGTCGAGCTTGCGGATCACGGCAAGCGGCGTCGGCTGGCTGGCCGTCACCAGCGCGCCCTGGCTGGTCTGCGCCAGGCCGATCTCGCCGTCCAGCTCGGCGCGGATCGTGGTGCGTTCCAGTTCGATGCGGGCGGTCTGCAGCTGCGCCTCGGCGACTTTGACCGCGGCCTCGGCCGAATCGCGGGCGGCGATGGCATTGTCGGTCGTGCTTTCGCTGGCGACGCGGCGGTCGCGCAGGGCGCCCACGCGCTCGGCCTCGCGGCGCGCCGCCTCGGCCTGGGCGCGGGCCTGGGCCACGGCGGCCTCGGCCTGGGCGACGGTGGCCTGGTAGGTGGTGGCGTCGATGCGGAACAGCGGGTCGCCGACCTTCACATGGCTGCCTTCCTCGAACAGCCGCTCGGTGACGATGCCGTTGACCTGGGGCCGCACCTCGGCCTCGGCCGAGGCGGTGACGCGGCCGGGCAGGGTGGTGGTCAAGGGCACGTCCTGGGCGTGAAGCGTGACCACGGTCACGGCCGGCGGCGGCATCTGCGAGGGATCCTGGGCCAGGACGGCCATCGGAGAAAGCCCCGCCGCGAGCGGAAGGATCACGGAAATCGCCATGCGGCGCGATAGCGCGAACATCGGTTTGCTCCGGCTATTTGCTGACGGTTGCATAACGAACAGTTTCGCATGGGATGATCAATCCCGAAACCGCTTCGGTCCGCGACGTTGCGCCACCGGCGAAACCCGGCCGCAGGCTTGGGGCAGCGGGCGGCCCGTTGAGCCACTCCGCGATCATTGGGCGGGCTCTGGGGTGATTTAAGCTGCTCTCCGGCTCTGCCGGTCGGTTTCGCTCTGGTTGACGCAGACCGCGGCGGGCGGCTGTCCGCCATGGGCGGCGCGAGGCCGCTCTGGTGGCTGCAGAAGGCGATCCACCTGCCGGCGCCGGCCCTGGCCTGCGCGCCGGTCTCCCAGGCGTGCGGGTAGGCGCATTCATGCATCAGGGATCGCCGGAGGCGCTCGATGAAGACGGTGTCGAGACAGCGCCCCTGCCATCCATCGAGATGCGGGTGCGCAACGCAGAAATCCGCCGCCGGCGTGTTCGAGATGCGCCAGGCCAGCAGCTTGCGGGGGAACCGGTCCATGACGGCGACCGGGCAGAGGCAGCCCCGCCGCATCGGCAGATCGGCGATGCCGGCGCACCCGACCTGGTCGGGTTGCTCGACCCGCGCCCCCCCCAGCGGATAGGTCTTGCGCCCCGGCGCGGGCCTGCTGGCAGCGGGTTTCCGGCGGATCGGCATCAAGCGCATGAGCCGCATCAGCCGCCGGCTGCGCGTGACGTTCACGGCATGGCCTTCGTTGTGCAGGGGCCGGGTCATCTGCTGCACGCCGGCATCTGCTGCACGCCGTAGCAGGGCGTTTCCGGAAATTGCCGGTCGATCAGCCGCATAGGGGCGAGGTTCATCCCGGTCTCGTCCCTTGCTGCGCAACAGGACGCGGACCGCGGGATCGAGGACCGCGGGATCGACAGCAGGCGGCATGGCGCCCCGAGCGACAGCGCGGGACGGGAGCGTTCAATCATCGCGTTCGGGATCGGCCTTGAACCGGTGGCGGTTTCGATCCCTCATCACTGGCCGGTCCAGGGCCTGGGCTTTCCGGACAGGAAGCGTTGGCGCCGGCCGGCTTCCCGATCCGGGCGTGCAGCGACCGCATCGTGGCCTCATCGATCCCAGCCTTCTTCCCGCCGCGTTCGAAGATGTCCGACGCCCCTTCGAGCAGCGCCTTCTTCCATTGATGGATCATCGTCGGGCGCACGCGGTATTCCGCGGCCAGCTCCGGCACGATGCGCCCGCCCTTCGCGGCCTCCGGCGCCACCCGAGCCTTGAAGCCCGCGTCATGGTTCCTGCCTTTCGGCATCGTCCGATCCCCTCGTCCCTGGAGACCAGAAGACGGCGGATCGCAGCTTGCCTCACTGGCCGATTCTCGGCGGATAGCTCACCTCGACTGGCTGCGTTACCGATGGGGTATTTGAGGAACGAAGAAGCGCCGGGCGCAGATTGGCCTTGCGGCGGCCGGCTCGAGACAGTAAGCAATCCGGGCCTCGCGGGTGTAGCTCAATGGTAGAGCCGCAGCTTCCCAAGCTGAAGACGAGGGTTCGATTCCCTTCACCCGCTCCACGGCTTCCCCAGCAAACACAATAAAAGCCTTGCATTGCTGGGGTTTGTGCCGCTTTTGGTTCCAAAGTTGGTGCCAGAATGGGGGGTCTGCGATGGCTGGTCAGGTCAGGCATTTGAAAGTCAAGAACGGTCGATTCTATGCCCGCATCGCCGTCCCGGCGCATCTTCGCCAGATCATCGGAAAAACCGAACTGGTCACGCCGCTAGGTGGCGAACGTCGTGCTGCCATGAAGGCGCTGCCCGCCGCCGTGGCGATGCTTCAACGCCAGATCGCCACCGCCGAGGCATCCACGGCCGGCGACCGGCAGGCCGGCCCGAACGGTCCTATCACGACCGCCGACTATGGCCGTGCCGTCTGGCAACGCTACACGGCGGCATTGGCCGAGGACGAAGCGAAACGGGATCGCCTGCCGAGCGTGGATGCTATCGAGGTAGAGCAAGACAAGCTGATGCAGAGGGCGCAGGCAGGTCAGATCGCGCTTGCTGACCCTCTGGCCGTGCTGGACGCCTCGCTTGACCTGCTGGTGATGAAGGATGCCCAGGCATTCGACCAGAGCGCCCGGCAGGCCAAGCTGGACGCCCTACGCGCCGACCTGACCGAGAATCGGACGCATCTGGTTGAGCATGAGATAGACGCTTACCTTGATCGCCATAGTCTGACCGCGCCCGAGGGATCGGCGGAACGCGCCACCCTGGCAAAGCGGATCATGCGCGCCGAGATAGAGGCGCTACAGCGCACCCTGGAGCGGGACCAAGGCAACTATGGCGGCAAGCCTGCCGATCCCATTGTCACGCCACCAGCGGGCAACCCCGAGGCTTTGCAGCCTGTCAAGATTAGGGTCAGGATTCATAACCAATAAATGACGGTTGCCGCGAGCGCGATGGCCGAGAGGAAGACCTTCGGGCATCTGTCGTATCGGGTTGCCACGCGCCGCCAGTCCTTGAGCCTGCCAAACATGATCTCGATGCGGTTGCGCCGCTTGTATCGGCGCTTGTCGTATTTGACCGGTGTCTTGCGCTGCTTTCGGCCGGGGATGCAGGCTCGTATCCCCTTGTCCTGCAAGGCTTCCCGGAACCAGTCGGCGTCATAGCCGCGATCCCCGAGCAGCCAATCGACCTTTGGGAGGCTGCTGAGCAACGCCCGCGCCCCGATGTAGTCGCTGACCTGCCCTGCGGTGACGAACAGGTCGAGCGGTCGGCCCTGGCTGTCACAGATGGCATGCAGCTTCGTGTTCATGCCGCCCTTGGTCCGGCCGACGAGGCGTCCACGCCCCCCTTTTTCACGGCCAAGCTGGTCGCGGTGCGGTGCGCTTTCAGATAGGTCGCGTCGATCATCACGGTCTTTTCCTCGCCGTGGTCGGCGGCCAGCCCGATCATCATCCTGGCGAAAATGCCTTTCTCGCTCCAACGCTTCCACCGGCTGTAGAGCGTCTTGTGCGGCCCATACTCCCTGGGGGCATCTCGCCAGCGCAAACCATTGCGATTGATGAAGATAATCCCGCTTAGAACACGCTTGTCATCGACGCGTGGCTTGCCGTGCGACTTCGGGAAGAAAGGGGCAAGCTTGGTCATCTGCTCGTCGGTCAGCCAGTACAGGTCGCTCATGTCACCGCTCCGTTTTCCGAGCCGTGAATCACGTAGCACACTGAAAATCAATGCATCCTGACCCTATGAAAGCCCGGCCATGCACGGCCGGCCGCAACAGGCCAGCACCCGCCAAAGCACCTTGGCCCGCGAGGCCTATTTCGTCGATTTCGCCCGCGACATCGTGGCCGAGGCGCGCATGCCGGTGATGGTGACGGGCGGCATCCGCCGCCGCGCCACCGCCGAGGCCGCGCTGGCACCCGAGGGCGACCGCGCCGGCGTGGCCATGGTCGGCCTCGCGCAGGCGCTGGCCTATGCCCCGGACCTGCCGAACCGCTGGCAGGCGGGCGAGGCCGCGGTCGATGTGCCGATGGTGCGCTGGAAGAACCGCGCACTTTCGGGCCTGGCCACCATGGCGCTGACCAAGCTGCAACTGCGCCGCCTCGGTGCCGGCCGCAGCCCGCGCCCGCAGGCCTGGGCGCCTTGGGTGCTGGTCCGCGACCGGCTGCGCATGGCGCGCCGCAGCCGCCGCTATCGCAGCTGGTTGCAACGCCGCTCTGCCGCATGAGAGGATCGGGCATGCACAAGCGCATTTTGCATGTCGTGACCAACCGCGGTCACTATGACGATCCAGGTCGCAAGACCGGGCTCTGGCTGTCGGAGTTGAGCCATGCCTGGGACGCGTTCGCAGCCCAGGGCTATCGGCAGGACATTGTCAGCCCGGCCGGCGGGGTTTCTCCGCTGGAGCCGCGGGCGCTGAAATGGCCGCTGCTCGACGCCTCGGCCCGGTCCTGGCTGAACGATCCGGCGCGCATGGCGCTGCTGGAGCGGACGGCCGCGCCGGAGGAGGTCGACGCCGACGCCTATGATGCGATCTATTTCACCGGTGGCCATGGCGTGATGTGGGATTTCCCCGGCAGCACCGGCTTGCAGGACATCACGCGGCGGATATGGGAGCGTGGCGCGATCGTCTCGGCAGTCTGCCACGGCTATTGCGGGCTGCTGAATACCCGGCTGGCCGATGGCCGTCTGCTGGTCGAGGACCGCCGCCTGACCGGCTTTTCCTGGACCGAGGAGAGCCTTGCTGGCGTGGCGAAGCACATGCCCTACAATGCCGAGGCCGAGATGAAGCGGCGCGGCGCGCGCTATGGCAAGGCGCTGCTGCCCTTTGTGCCCTATGTCGTGACCGATGGCAGGCTGGTGACCGGACAGAACCCGGCTTCGGCCAAGGCCACGGCACGTCAAGTCGTCAAGATGCTGAAGGCGTGACGGCGGTCGGGATGATCCTGCGCGGGCCCGAGGTCAGTCCATAGGTCGCGATGGAGCAGGTCATTGGAAAACAGAAAGGCCATTGCCTTGCCGTTTTGCTGGGTGGCCGGAAGATTGTTCCAGTAACTTCGTAAAGCACCGCCGCAATTGCCTCTGCGACATCGAGAGGACGATCCGGTCAGTTCCACGCCCATAGAGGAACGCCAAGGGAACTCATCGGTCGTGCCATCTTCCATCGGGCGCGAAGACCAATCACATCCTCTTGTCCCCGTCGGAGCGGCCACGCCTGCCAATGCGTGCATTGCGCAGGATGCGCCCAAGGCCGGCACTGTTGATCTGCTGCATCTGCTGCCTGCTGATGCGCCCGCTGGCCATATCCGCTTCGTCTTGCGCACGGGATAGGGCTTTCCGGCGCATTCGCTCGACAAAGGGGGCCTCATCTCCCGGCTTGCCTTGCCGCTTGCCCGCCGGCTTGCGCCTGTTGCATGGGTCATCCGAGTGGTCCGACTGCGTCATGATCTGCCTCCGTCGCCTGCAAAGGCCGAAATCGGCTCTTCAAGATTGGCGATGTCCTCCGATTGGCGCAAGCTGTCGTCGCGACAGATCCTGATGGCTTGCAGACCCGCAGCCCGCGCGCCGTGGATGTCGGATGTCGCGCTGTCACCCACCATCATGACCGCCGCTGGTTTGATGCCCAGGCGTTCGCAGACGAATCCGAAAAAACGCCTCTCGGGTTTTACCGCACCCACCTTCCATGCCAGGCAACGACCAAAGGCGCACCCCAAGGCCGAGAAGGTGCAGCCCTCACCCGCTGAACAATCCTGGCGACGGCGGGTTCGTCTTGCGGTCGCTCAAGGCGGCTACCGCCTCACGCATCCTGGTGTGACCAGAAAATGCGATCACGCGGAAAGGCTGCGGCGTATTGCCGGTGGAGAAACGGCGAAGCTGCTGGGGTGATGCCGGTCCTGTGCACCCAGGCCTCGACGAAATGTTCGACCCTCAGATGCCCGGACTCGCGGGTCAAGGCCTGCTCGATTGCCTGCTTCACGATCAGGATGACCAGTCCCCACGGTCGCTGGGATCCGCTGGCGACGCAGCGGTTGATTGATGATCTGCTTGTCGGCGCGATGCCGGTCTATGTCGCGATGCACGACTGGTGCAGCCTGGCGGAGGCCGCATCAAGGTTGCAGTTGACGGTTCCCGAGGTGATCGAACGGATCCGGGATGGCCGTTTGCCTCGGGTGGGGAAGTATCTGCAACGATCCGGATTTGCCTCGGTTCTGGTCAATCTCGGCCATGTCGGACAGGAGGGCGAGGCGGTTTCCCTGGCTGTCTTCGCCAGCTCTGAAGGGTTGCGCACTGCCGAACTGGCGACGTTCATCCGGCGGATGGGCTTGCCCTTTCGTCGGATCCGGGGGCCGCGTGGCGGCGATCACTTGCGGTTGACGGCGACCGATCGGCAGGCGTTTCACGACCGTTTCATCAGTTTTCGCACACTGGGGGGCAAGGCGCGCATGGATTGGGACAGCCTCCGGCAGCGCCTTGATGCGCGCGGGATCGTCCCGGCGGGCGGCAGCGCGCGTATCTACGATCGCAGCCACGTCGCCGATCTGCTGGCGTAAACCGCGCTGCCGGAGAAATTCCGCTTGACGGGTTTGCGCACGCTATTGCTTTCGCTTGCGCACGCTTATCCTTTCTTTTGCAGCAACCAGTCCCCACCTCACCCGAGCATCGGTTTCCCGGCGACATAGGTCTGGGCGATGGCGCGGTCGTCGCCCAGGATCTGCAGGATGAACAACTCCTCGGCCAGGGTCTCGGCCCGGTCCATGCGCAGCGCCATCGCGGGCGTGGCGCGGCTGTCGAGCACCACCAGGTCGGCATCGCTGCCGGGGTCGAGCGTGCCGATGCGGTCGGCCATGCCGAGCGCCAGGGCATTGCCGCGCGTCACCCAGTGGAAGGCGGCATAGGGATGCAGCTTCTGGCCGCGCAACTGCAGGATCTTGTAGCCCTCGTTCAGGGTCTGCAGCATCGAGTAGCTGGTGCCGCCGCCGACATCGGTGGCGATGCCGCTGACCACGCCCGCAGCGCGCAGGCCCGCCTCGTCGAAAAGGCCCGAGCCCAGGAACAGGTTCGAGGTCGGGCAGAATACCGCGCGCGAGCCGGTCTCGGCCATGCGGGCGATCTCGCGCGGTTCCAGGTGGATGGAATGGCCGAGCAGCAGCTTCTCGGACAAGAGCCCGTAGGTCTCGTAGATGTCGAGATAGTCGCGCGCCTGCGGATAGAGGCTGAGGGTGAAGGCGATCTCGTCCCTGTTCTCGGACAGATGCGTCTGGATATGACAATCGGGATGTTCGCGCACCAGCTGCCCGGTCATCTCCATCTGCTCGGGCGTCGAGGTGATGGCGAAGCGCGGGGTGATGGCATAGCGCAGGCGGCCGCGGCCGTGCCATGTTTCGATCAGCCGCTTGCTGTCGTCATAGCCCTGTTGCGGGGTGTCGAGCACCGCCTCGGGGCATTGCGGTCCATCATTACCTTGCCGGCGACCATCGCCATGCCCCGCGCCTCGGCGGCCGAGAACAGCGCCTCGGCCGATTGCGGATGCACCGAGCAGAAGGCGACGGCGGTGGTGGTGCCGTGCGAAAGCAGCAGGTCGAGGAACCTCTCGGCCATCAGCGGCGCATGGCCCTGCTGGGCGAAACGCGATTCCTCGGGGAAGGTATAGGTGTTGAGCCAGTCGAGCAGCTGCGCCCCCCAGCTGGCGATCACCTGCACCTGCGGGAAATGGATATGGGTGTCGATGAAGCCGGGCAGGATCAGGTGCGGCCGGTGGTCGATCTCCGGCAGGGCGGGGTCGCGCAGGCTGGCATAGTCGCCGATGGCCGCGATCTTGCCGTTCTCGGTGATGATGGCGCCGTCCTCGTGATAGGTGAAGGCGTTCTCGGTCTCGGTGGGGTCGGCGTGGAAGGAGAGCGTGCGCCCCCGGATCAGCTGTCGCATGGGTATTTTTCAAACGGTGAAACGGTTTCGGTCAGGCGGCCGATGATTTCGGCGGCGGTGAAGGCGGCGATGACCTCGGGGCGCTTGTCGCGCGACCAGCCGGCGCCGATCGGACAGGTCAGCCGGTCGGTATCGAGCCCCTGGGCGCGGGCGAAGCGGCGGAACTGCACCAGTTTCGTCCGGCTGCCGATCATGCCGATATAGGGTGCGTCCATCCGGCGCAGCGCCTCGGCCGCCAGCAGGAAGTCCAGCGCGTGGTCATGGGTGACGATGATGTAGCTGGTACCGAAGGGGGCCTTGCGGATCTCGGCCTCGGGCAGGGGGGTGAGGCGGGTCTCGCCCGTCGCTTGCGCCAGTTCGCTTGCGCGCTGGTCGATCAGGACCGGGCGCAGCGGCAGGAGCGCCAGGGCCCTGGCGAGCGCCCGGCCGACATGGCCGGCGCCGAAGATCAGCACCTGCGGATGCTCGGGGCCGGCCGGGGCTTCGGCCACGCGGGTCAGGGCAAGCTCGACCCGGCCGCCGCAGCATTGGCCGATCTCGGGGCCCAGGGGCACGTCCATGCGGGCGGCGGCCTCGCCGCGCGCCAGCATCTGCCGGGCGCGGTCGATGGCCATGTATTCCAGCTGGCCGCCGCCGATGGTGCCCCGCACCGTGCCGGGGGTGACGAACATCGCCGCCCCTTTCTCGCGCGGCGAGGAGCCGCGCGTGCGGGTGATCTCGACCCGGATCATGGCCGCAGCCGCTCGACGGCCATCAGCACGCGCTCGGGGGTGGCCGGGGCGTCGATGCGCGGGTTTTCGCGGTAGCCGTTGAAGCTCGCCACCGCCATGTTCAGCGCCTGGAAGACCGAGATGCCCAGCATGAAGGGCGGCTCGCCCACCGCTTTCGACCGCTTGATCGTCGCCTCGCGGTTCACCGACCAGTCGGCCAACGCGACGTTGAAGACCTTGGGCCGGTCCGAGGCCAGCGGGATCTTGTAGGTCGAGGGCGCGTGGGTGCGCAGCCGGCCCTTCTGGTCCCACCACAGTTCCTCGCTGGTCAGCCAGCCGGTACCCTGCACGAAGGCGCCCTCGACCTGGCCCTTGTCGAGCGCGGGATTCAGGCTGCGGCCTACGTCGTGCAGCACGTCGGCGCGCTCGATCACGTATTCGCCGGTCAGCGTGTCGACCGAGACCTCGGAACAGGCGGCGCCATAGGCGAAGTAATAGAACGGCCGGCCCTGCCCGGTGTCGCGGTTCCAGTGGATCTTGGGGGTCTTGTAGAAGCCCGCAGCCGACAGCTGGATCCGCGCCAGATAGGCGGTCTTGATGAAGTCCGCGAAGGGCATTTCCTCCTGGCCGATCTGCACCGTCTCGCCGATGCTGACCAGTTCGGGCGGCACGCCCTTGGCCTCGGCGGCGAAGGCGGTCAGCCGCTCGATCAGCTGGCGGCAGGCGTCCAGCGCCGCCATGCCGTTCAGGTCCGAGCCCGACGAGGCCGCGGTCGCCGAGGTGTTCGGCACCTTCTCGGTCGTGGTCTTGGTGATCCTGATGCGGTCGATGCTGACCCCCAGCGCCTCGGCCACCACCTGTGCGACCTTGGTGTTCAGGCCCTGGCCCATCTCGGTGCCGCCGTGGTTCAGGTGGATCGAGCCGTCGGAATAGATGTGGATCAGCGCGCCGGCCTGGTTGTACCAGGTCGCGGTGAAGCTGATGCCGAACTTGACCGGGGTCAGGGCGATGCCCTTGCGGATCGCGCCGCCCTCGCTTTCGGCGTGCGCGTTCCAGTCCAGCACCGCCTGGCGGCGGGCGTGGTAGTCGCTGCTGGCCTCCAGCTCCTCGAAGATGCGCGGCAGGATCTGGTCCTCGACCTCCTGGTGATAGGGGGTGAGCTGGCCGTTCTGGTAGAGGTTCAGCTTGCGGATCTCCAGCGGGTCGCGGCCGAGCTGATAGGCGATGTCCTCGACGATGCGCTCGGCCATGACCACCCCTTGTGGGCCGCCGAAGCCGCGGAAGGCGGTGTTCGAGCAGGTGTTGGTCTTCATCGGATGGCTGCGCAGCTCGACCGCCGGGTAGTAATAGGCGTTGTCGGCATGGAACAGCGCCCGGTCGGTCACCGGCCCGGAGAGGTCCGAGGAAAAGCCGCAGCGGGCGTAGAAATCGGCGTCGACGGCGTGGATCTTGCCGGTCTCGTCATAACCCACCTCGTAGTCGATGACGAAATCGTGGCGCTTGCCGGTGATCGAGAAATCGTCGTCGCGGTCGGGGCGCAGCTTGACGGCGCGCTTGAGCTTCTTGGCCGCCAGCGCCGAGATGCAGGCGAAGGGGTTCATCTGCGATTCCTTGCCGCCGAAGCCGCCGCCCATGCGGCGCACGTTCACCACCACGGCGTTCGAGGGCACGCCCAGCACATGGGCGACCATGTGCTGCACCTCGCTGGGATGCTGGGTCGAGACGTTGACCGTGACCTCGTCGTCTTCGCCGGGGATCGAGAAGGCGATCTGGCTTTCCAGGTAGAAATGCTCCTGCCCCCCGACCGTCAGCCGGCCGGACATGCGGCGGGGCGCGCGCTCCATTTCGGCCATGTCGCCGCGCTTGAGCTTCAGCGGCTTGGTCACATAGCCCAGCCCGGCGTCGCGGGCCGAAATGGCGTCGATGGCGAAGGGCAGTTCCTCGTATTCCACGCGGGCCAGCTGGCAGGCGCGGCGGGCCTGGTCGCGGGTCTCGGCCACCACGGCAAAGATCGGCTGGCCATGGAACTGCACCTCGTCCTCGGCCAGCAGCGGCTCGTCGTGCAGCCCGGTGGGCGAGATGTCGTTATGGCCGGGAATGTCCGCGGCGGTCAGCACCAGATGCACGCCGGGGGCCTTGCGCACTGCATCGAGATCCATCGAGACGATGCGGCCATGCGCGACGGTGGAAAGGCCCAGATAGGCGTACAGCGTGCCGACCGGCTCCAGCAGGTCGTCGGTGTAATCGGCCTGGCCGGTGACATGTTTCACGGCCGAGTCGTGGATGATGGGGGTATGGGCGGCGCCCTTGACGAAAACGTCCTGTTTCATTCGACCCTCCTCAGGCGGTGGTCTGCGCCCTGCTGTTCAAGCCAGAAGCGGCGGAAGAAGTTGGCGGCGAGTTGCTGGCGATATTCCTTGCTGGCCCGCCAATCGCTGAGCGGCTGGAAGTCGCCCGCGACCGCGCGCGCGGCGGCCTCGAAGGTCTCGGCGGTGAAGGGCTGGCCCTTCAGCGCCGCCTCGGCCTGGGGGGCGCGTTTCGGCGTCGCGGCCATGCCGCCGAAGGCGACGCGGGCGTCGATGATCGTGGCGCCGTCGGTTTCCACCCGGAAGGCGGCGGCCGAGGCGGTGATGTCGGCGTGATGGCGCTTGCTGACCTTGTAGGCGGCGATCTTCGCCTCGCCCTTCAGCGGCACGGTGATCGCCTCGACGAATTCGCCGGGGCGGCGGTCCTGCTTGCCGTATTCGATGAAGTAATCCTCGATGGGCAATTCGCGGGTGCCCCCGGCGCTGCGCAGCCGCAGCGTGGCCCCCAGCGCGATCAGCAGGGGCGGCGTCTCGCCGATGGGCGAGCCGTTGGCGACATTGCCGCCGATGGTGCCGGCGTTTCGGACCTGCCAGCCGCCGATGCGCAGCCAGTAATCCACCGCCTCGGGGAAATGCTGGCGCAGGAAGGGCTCGAACTCGGTATAGGTCACGCCGGCGCCGATGGTGACCCGGTCCTCGGCGATCTCGATCCGCTTGAGGTCGGCCAGATGGCCGATGAACACGGCCGGAGAGATGTCGCGCAGGAATTTCGTCACCCACAGGCCCACGTCGGTGGCGCCCGCGACGATGGTGGCCTTGGGGTTCTCGGCCAGCACCTGCGCCAGGTCGGCGGCATCGGCCGGCAGGATGGCGCGGTCCTCGCCGCGCGAGACCTCGACCCGCTCGGCCGGGATGGCTTGCAGGGCGGCGGCGACGCGGTCGCGCTCGACGGTCAGCGCGTCCATGTGCTGCCCGCCGGCCTCGCTGGCGGCGAAGGCGGCCTTCACGATCGGCTCGTAGCCGGTGCAGCGGCAGAGATTGCCTTGCAGCGCGGTCTCGATCGCCAGCATGTCGGGGCGCGGGTTCTGCATCCATAGCCCGTAAAGCGCCATGACGAAGCCCGGCGTGCAGAAACCGCATTGGCTGCCGTGATGCTCGACCATGGCGGCCTGGACCGGGTGCAGCCCGCCATCGGCGCCGCGCAGATGCTCGACGGTGACGATATGGCAGCCGTGGCAGGACGCCAGGAAGCGGATGCAGGCGTTGATCGGCTCGTAATGCAGCCGGCCTTCATGCAGCCGGCCGACCAGAACCGTGCAGGCGCCGCAATCGCCTTCGGCGCAGCCCTCCTTGGTGCCGGTCAGGCGGCGGTTCAGCCGCAGGAAGTCCAGCAGCGTGTCGCGCGAGCCCGCCTCGGTCAGGCGGATCTCGGTATTGTTCAGAAGAAAGCGCAATTCGTGGCCCATTCGGTCCTCGCTCGGGATGGCTGGGTATGGGAAAAGCCTAGATGCGAATTGCTCTTTGCGAAATCTCGGATTGAGCATAAGACTTTCAGCGATTCCTTGAAAGAGGCGGGTTGAATCCATGCCATATCTTGAAAGTCTGCGGGTCTTCGTCCGGGTGGTCGAACTGGGCTCGATCACTGCCGGCGGGCGCGACCTGCGCATGTCGCCGGCCGTCGCCTCGAACCGGATCAAGGATCTGGAGACGCGCTATGGGGTGCGGCTTCTGAACCGCACCACGCGCAAGCTGGTGCCGACCGAGGTGGGGCGGGCCTTCTACGACAATGCCCGGCGGGTGATCGAGACGCTGGACGAGGCCGAGGCGGTGGTCTCGGGCTTTTCCGGCATGCCGCATGGCGCCTTGCGGGTGACGGCGCCCCTGGGGCTGGGGCGGCGGCTGATCGCGCCCCTGGTGCCGAAATTCTGCGACGAGTATCCCGGCGTCGAGGTGCGGCTGCGGCTGTCGGACCGCAACGTCGACATCATCGCCGACGGCATCGACCTGGCCTTCTTCCTGGGCGAGCCGCAGGATTCGGCGCTGAAATGGCGGCGGATCGCGGAATGCCGGCGCGCGCTGGTGGCGACCCCCGACTACCTGGAGCAGCACGGCCGCCCCGAGCGCCCCGAGGATCTGACCGCGCATAACTGCCTGTTGCTGCGCTATCCGAGGAGCCCGGAATATTACTGGGTGCTGCAAACCCCCGAGGGGCCGCAGAAAATGCTGGTGAACGGCAAGTTCGACGCCGATGACGGCGACGTGCTGAGCAACTGGGCGCTGGGGGGCAGGGGCATCGTCAACCGCCCGCGATACGAGGTGGCCGAGCATCTGGCCTCGGGCCGGCTGGTCGAGGTGCTGCCGGATTACCCGCCGATCCCTTCGCAATTCGGCGTGCTGACGCCGCATCGCCGCCTGCAGGATCCCAAGGTGCGGCTGTTTGCCGATTTCATCGCGCGGGAGGTGCGGGGGGTGTTTGCCTGAGCGGGTTCAGCGCCGGGCCTCGGTGAGCATGCGCAGGGCCAGCCCGGCCAGCACCGTGCCCATCAGCCCGCGCTGGACCAGCAGCCATGCCGGGCGTCTGGCCAGAATGACGGCGATCTGGCCCGCCGCCAGCGCGATCAGCGCATTCACGCTGACGCTGACGGCAATCTGCACCGTGCCGAGCGCCAGCGATTGCGTCAGCACGCTGCCCGCCTCGGGCCGGATGAATTGCGGCAGCAGCGACAGGTACATTACGGCGATCTTGGGGTTCAGCAGGTTGGTGAGGAAACCCATGGCGAACAGCCGGCGCGGGCTGTCCGGTGGCAGGTCGCGCAACTGGAAGACCGAGCGCCCCGCGGGCCGCACCGCCTGCCAGGCCAACCACAGTAGATAGCCCGCGCCGGCGATGCGCAGCGCGTCATAGGCATAGGGCACGGCCAGCACGAGAGCAGTGATGCCGAAGGCCGCGCAAAGCATGTAGAAGACGAAGCCGGATGCCACGCCGGCCAGCGAGATCAGGCCCGCCCGCGGGCCCTGGCAGATCGCGCGCGAGACCAGATAGACCATGTTCGGTCCCGGCGTGAGCACCATGCCAAGCGCGATGGCGGCAAAGGCCAGAAGCTGGACGGTGGCGGGCAAGGGGCGCTCCTGGACATGACAAGGCCGCCCCGAGCATAGGGCGGCGGTATGGCAGGCTCAAGCGCCCCGTCTCAGTTCGACGCCAGGGTCTTGGGCAGGCTGCGATACCAGTCGATGATCGCCTGGCGTTCCTGCGGCTCCATGAAGCTGACATTGGCGGGCGGCATGGCATCGGTCACGCCGGCCTGGATGAAGATCTCGCGCGCGGCGCGGGTGATGTCGTCGGGGGTTTCCAGCAAGACGCCCTTGGGCGCGGTGTGGATGCCCTCGTAAGAGGGCTCCCTGGCATGGCACATCGAGCAGCGGCCCATCACCGCGTTATAGGCGTCCTCCCAGCCGGGCGCCTCGACCATCGCCTGCTGCGAAGGCGTCAGGACGCGCGCCTCGGCCTCCTCGAGCGTCTGGCGGAACATCGGCGCGGTCGAAAGCCACATGACGATGATGAACAGGATCGTCGTCACCGCCCAGGTCCACCATTTCATGCCGCCGCCGGCATGCATGGTGTTGAAGAAGTGGCGGATGGTCACGCCCATCAGGAAGACCAGCCCGGCGATCACCCAGTTGTATTCCGTCGCGAAGGCCAGCGGATAGTGGTTCGACAGCATCAGGAAGACGACCGGCAGGGTCAGGTAGTTGTTATGCGTCGAGCGCAGCTTGGCGATCTTGCCGTATTTCGGATCGGCGGGACGCCCGGCCTTGAGGTCGGCGACGACGATGCGCTGGTTCGGCATGATGATGAAGAACACGTTCGCCGTCATGATCGTGGCGGTGAAGGCGCCCAGATGCAGCATGACCGCGCGGCCGGTGAAGACCTGGTTATAGGCCCAGCCCATGACCATCAGCAGCACGAACAGGATCAGCATCAGCAGGGTCGGGGTCTCGCCCAGCCTGGACTTGCACAGGTTGGTATAGATCAGCCAGCCGATCGACAGCGAGCCGGCCGAGATCAGGATGGCCTGCCAGGGCGCCAGCTCCATCTTGGCGGGGTCGATCAGGAACAGCTCGGAGCCGACCCAATAGGTGACCATCAGGAGCGCCGCCCCCGAGATCCAGGTCATGTAGCTTTCCCATTTGAACCAGATCAGATGCTCGGGCATCCGCTCGGGCGCGACCAGGTATTTCTGGATGTGGTAGAAGCCGCCGCCATGGACCTGCCATTCCTCGCCATGCGCGCCGGGCGGCAGGCCGGGCACCTTGCGCAACCCCAGGTCGAGGGCGACGAAATAGAAGGACGAGCCGATCCAGCAGATGGCGGTGACGACATGCGTCCAGCGGATGGCAAAGGCGAGCCAATCCCACATGACGGCGAAATCGGACATGTTCTGTCTCCTGTCTAGCTGGGGAAAGACTAGCCGCTTCGCGGGGTTGCGAGTATTCACGCATTTCCCCTTGCTGTCTTAACGATGCGTTGAAAATCTTTTGCCGGGTCCTGCGGAAACGAAAAAGAGGGGGCTTTGCCCCCTCAGGCCCCAGGGGCCTTTCACCCCCAGGGTATTTGGAAAACGGAGAAAAGCGCCGGTGCTTCAGCTGCCGCGATAGGTCGAGAAGCCGTAGGGCGAAATCAGCAGCGGCACGTGGTAATGGTCCTGTTCCGACATGCCGAAGCGCAGGGGCACCTGGTCGAGGAAGCGGGGCTTGGCCGCCTGGTGCCCCTGGGCGTCGAGCCAGGCGCCGACATGGAAGACCAGTTCGTATTCGCCGGTCTGGAATTCCGCCTCGGGCAGGATGTGCCTGTCGGTGCGGCCGTCGTGGTTGGTGACGGTTTCGGCGATCAGCCGGCGCTCGGGGTCGAGGCGGTAGAGTTCGATCCGCATTCCTTCCGCGGGCGTGCCGTTGGCGGTGTCGAGCACATGGGTGGTCAGATAACCGGGCATTGTCTTCCTTTCCTTGTCAATCTGCGAGCCGGGCAATGGCGGCGCGGGCCTGTTCGTTCAGGCGATTCGCATCGGCGGTCAGCAGGCGGTGATCCTGCACCACGAGGCGACCTTCCACATAGACCGCGCGCGGGCGGATCGGGGCGCAAAAAACCAGCGCCGCCACCGGATCCCATTCTCCGGCGGCCGGCAGCTCCGAGACGTCCCACAGGACCAGGTCGGCGCGTTTGCCGGGCTCGAGTGCGCCGATGTCGCTGCGGCCCAGAACCCGGGCGCCGCCGAGCGTGGCGATCTCCAGCGCCTCGCGCGCGCCCAGGGCGGCGGGGCCGTCCTTGAGGCGGGCGACCAGCATGGCCTGGCGCGCCTCGAGCCCCAGATGGCTGCAATCGTTGCTGGCCGAGCCGTCGACGCCCAAGCCCACCGGCACGCCCGCGTCGCGCATCCGGCGCACCGGGGCGATGCCCGAGGCAAGCCGCGCGTTCGAGCAGGGACAATGCGCGACCCCGGTGCCGGTGCGGGCGAAGAGGTCGATTTCCTTCTCCGACAGTTTCACGCAATGGGCGTGCCAGACATCCTCACCGGTCCAGCCCAGGCTTTCGGCATAGTCGCCGGGCAGCATGCCGAAGTTTTCCAGCGAATAGGCGATGTCCTCGTCGTTTTCCGCCAGGTGGGTGTGCAGCCGCACGCCCTTTTCGCGGGCGAGGATGGCCGCGTCGCGCATGAGTTCCCGGCTGACCGAGAAGGGCGAGCAGGGGGCGAGACCCACCTGCACCATGGCGCCGGGATTCGGATCGTGGAAGGCCGCGACCAGGCGCTCGCTGTCCTTGAGGATCGCGGCCTCGTCCTCGACCAGTGCGTCGGGGGGCAGGCCGCCCTTGGACTCGCCGATCGACATGGCGCCGCGGGTGGCGGTGAAGCGGATGCCGATTTCCGCGGCCGCCTCGATGCTGTCGTCGAGCCGCGCCCCGTTCGGGAACAGGTAGAGGTGGTCCGAGGAGCAGGTGCAGCCCGAGAGCGCCAGTTCGGCCAGGCCGATCCGGGTGGAGAGCCGGATGTCCTCGGGGTCATGCGGCCCCAGATCGGATAGAGGGTGCGCAGCCAGCCGAACAGCGCCGCATCCTGCGCGGCCGGGACGGCGCGGGTCAGGGTCTGGAACAGGTGGTGATGGGTGTTAACGAAGCCGGGGGTGACGACGCAGCCCCCGGCCTCGACGATCTCGGCGCCTTCGGCGGAAAGACCCGGGCCGACGGCGGAGATGACCCCGCCGTCGATCAGGATGTCCCCGCCTGCGATCTCGCGCCGGGCGCCGTCCATGGTGACCACCACTTCGGCGCCCCTGATGAGCAGGCGTTTCGTCATCAATGCGCCTCGGCGGCGTGGGCTGCGGCGGCGATTTCCTCGTCGCTGGCATGCGGGGCGCCGTTGAAGAACCAGTTCAGCAGAACTGCGGCCACAGCGGCCAGCAGGATGCCGGAATGGATCAACGTGTGCAGCGAATGCGGCAACCACTGGTTGAAATCGGGCGCGATCATCGGCACCATGCCGAGGCCCAGCGAGACGGCGACGATGAACAGGTTGTGCTTGTTGCCCTTGAAATCCACCGTCGAGAGGATGCGGATGCCGGTCGCGGCGACCATGCCGAACATCACCAGCCCCGCGCCGCCCAGCACCGTGGTCGGCAGCGATTCGACCAGCGCGCCCATCTTGGGGATCAAGCCCAGCACGATCATGATCGCGCCGCCCGCCACGCAGACGAAGCGCGAGCGCACGCCGGTCACGCCGACCAGCCCGACATTCTGGCTGAAGGAGGTATAGGGGAAGGTATTGAACAGCCCGCCGATCGCGGTGCCCAGCCCGTCCACGCGCAGCCCGGCCGACAGCGCCTTGGGCGTCATCCGGCGGCCGCAGATGTCGGAAAGCGCCAGGAACATGCCGGTCGATTCGATCATGGTCACGAACATGACCAGAAGCATGGTCAGGATCATCACCGGGTCAAAGATCGGCATGCCGAAATGCAGCGGCTTGATCGGGGCGAACCAGGCGGCCTCGGCGATGCCCTCGAAATGCATCATGCCCATGGCCGCGGCCAGCAGCCCGCCGATGATGATGCCGAGCAGCACTGCGATATTGGCGACGAAGCCCCTGGCATAGCGGGCGATCAGCAGGATCGCGGCCAGCACGGTGATGCCGATCAGGATGCGCGACAGCGAGGCGTATTCCGGGTTGGGCACGGTCGGCATCAGCTTGACGCTTTCCGGGACGTCGCCGGCGGTGCGGGCGGCCTCCAGCCAGGCCTGGGCGGCGGGATCGACCAGTTGCGGCGCGGTCGGGCCGACCGGCAGGCCGAAGATCCAGTTGATGCCCACCGGCATCAGGCTGACGCCGATCACCAGGATCACCGTGCCGGTGACGACGCTGGGGAAAAAGCGCAACAGCCGGCTGACCAGTGGCGCGAAGAAGATCGAGATGAGCCCGGCGGCCATGATGGCGCCGAACATCATCCGCGCCCCCTCCTGTCCCGGATTGGACGAGGCGATGGCGACCATCGGCCCGACGGCGGCGAAGGTCACGCCCATCATCACCGGCAGGCGGATGCCGAACCATTGCGTGGCGCCAAAGCTCTGGATGATGGTGACGATGCCGCAGACGAACAGGTCGGCGGAAATCAGGAAGGCCACGTCCTGCGGCGAAAGCTGCAGGGCGCGGCCCACGATCAGCGGCACCGCGATGGCGCCGGCATACATGACCAGAACATGCTGGAAGCCCAGGGCCAGCAGTCGAGGCGCGGCGATGCGCTCCTCGACCGGGTCAAAGCCGGGGCTGGTGTCGATGGCTTGCATTCGTCCTATACCTCCCTAGTTTCAGGACGTTATCCGTTAAATCTCGACTTCTTGCGCCAGTCCTTCTTGTTTTGCGATTTCGAGGACTTTTTGCGCGACCGCCAGATCCTGCAACCCGACGCCGGTGCCGTCGAAGATCGTGACCTCGGCATCCCCGCGGCCCGGATCGTCGCCCGCGACGACGGCGCCGAGTTCGCCGATCTGATCCTCGCGGATCAGGCCCGAGGCGATGGCGTGCTGGCATTCGCCGATGCTGACCGACTGCGCGACCTCGTCGGTGAAGACCCGGGCGCGCGCGACCAGCGCCGGGTCCAGTTCCTGCTTGCCCTTGGTGTCGGTGCCCATGGCCGCGATATGCGTCGGGCCCTTGACATGCTCGTTCAACAAGAGGGGCGAGAAGGACGAGGTGATCGAGATGATCACATCGGCCTCGGCCCCGAGCCGGTCCAGCTCGACCGCCTCGAAGGGCAGGCCCAGTTCGGCCGCGGTATCGGCAAGGCGCGACAGCATCTCGGGATGCGGGTTCCAGCCGATGACCTTTTCGAACCGGTGCACATTGGCCGCCGCCCGCATCTGGAAGGCGGACTGGTGGCCGGCGCCGATCATGCCCAGCACCTTGGCGCCCTTGGGCGCCAGATACTTGATCGACACGGCCGAGGCCGCCGCCGTGCGCAGCGCCGTCAGCAGGTTGCCGCCCACCGCCGCCGAGACCCGGCCGGTATCCGGGTCGAACAGGAACACGGTGGACTGGTGGTTGATCAGGTTGTGCTTCTGGTTGTTCGGCCAGTAGCCGCCGGCCTTCAGCCCCAGCGTCAGGGCCGAGGCGTCGAAGCCGCCCTTGAAGCCGTAGAGCGCGTCCTCATGGCCGATGGCCTCGCGCACCACGGGAAAGTTGTAGGCCTTGCGCCGGGCCATCGAGGCGAAGACCGCCTCGATGGCCTCGAAGGCCGCCTCGGGGGTCATCAGACCCGCGATTTCCTTTTCGGCGACGACGAGCATCAGTAGCCCTTCCCGCGCGCCGAGACCGGCCAGACCGTCTCGACCTTGCCGTTCCGCACGCCGACATACCAGTCATGGACGTTGCAGGTCGGGTCGCAATGGCCCGGCACCAGCCGCAGCTTGTCGTTGACCTTCAGGACGCCGTCCTTGTCCTCGACCACGCCGTGCTCGTCGCTGCACTTGATGTATTTCACGTCGTCGCGGCCATAGACGAAGGGCAGGCCGCTATCGACCGACTGCGCCTTGAGGCCGGCATCGACCACCGCCAGATGCGGCTTGGCGTGGCTCATCACCGAGGTCAGGATGAACAGCGCGTTCTCCCATTCGCCCTGGTCGATGCGCTTGCCCTCGGCATCGTGGATGCGGCCATAATCGGCATCCATGAAGGCGTAGCTGCCGCATTGCAATTCGTTGTAAACGCCCGAATTGCTTTCGAAATAATAGGACCCCGTGCCGCCGCCCGAGACGAATTCGGGCTTGAGCCCCTCGGCCTCCAGCGCGTCGACGGCTTCCTTCACCTGGGCGATGGCGGCGTCCAGTTTGGCCTTGCGGTCCTCGAAGCTGTCCATGTGCTGCATGGCGCCCTGATAGGCCTGGATGCCCTTGAAGGTCAGGTTCGGGGCGGCATCGGCGGCCTTGGCGATCTCGACCACGGCTTCCTTGGTGGTCACGCCGCAGCGGCCGGCGCCGCAATCGATCTCGACGAAGATGCCGAGCTCGGTGCCGTGGCGCTGCGCGGCGGCCGAGAGGTCGGCGATATTGGCCAGGTCATCGACGCAGACCGTCACCGTGGCGCCCAGCTTGGGCAGCCGGGCCAGGCGGTCGATCTTGGCCGGCTCGCGCACCTCGTTGGTGACCAGCACGTCCTTGATGCCGCCGCGGGCAAAGACCTCGGCCTCGCTGACCTTCTGGCAGCAGACGCCGACGGCGCCGCCCAGCGACTCCTGCAGCTTCTGCACGTCCACCGACTTGTGCATCTTGCCGTGGCTGCGGTGGCGCATGCCGTGGGCCTTGGCATAGTCGCCCATCTTCCTGACGTTGCGCTCCAGCGCGTCCAGGTCGAGGATCAGGCAGGGCGTCTGGATCTCGCTCTCGTCCATGCCGGGCAGGGCGGGAATGTCGTAGCCGACCTCGTAGCCGGAGAAATCCGTTTTCGCGTTCATGGCACTCTCCTCAATTCGGGTTCAGTTCCACGGCAGCTTGTCGAGATCGACATTGCCGCCGGTGACGATGATGCCGACACGCTTGCCGGCGAAGGCTTCGGGGTTCTTCAGGATGGTGGCCAGCGGCACGGCGCTGCTGGGCTCCATCACGATGCGCAGGTGCTTCCAGATCAGCTTCATCGCATCGACGATCTCGGCATCCGAGGCGGTGTAGATTTCGCTGACGTGGTTCTTGACGAAATGCCAGGTCAGATCCTTCAGCGGCACCAGGAGCCCGTCGGCGATGGTCTTGGGCGCGTCGTCGGCGATGATGTGGCCGGCCTTGAAGCTGCGATAGGCGTCGTCGGCCTGCTCGGGCTCGGCCGCGATCACCTTGACCTCGGGCGCCAGCGTCGCAAGCGTCAGGCAGGTGCCCGAGATCATGCCGCCGCCGCCGATAGGGGCCACGACCGCTTCCAGCCCGTCCACCTGTTCCATCAGTTCCTTGGCGCAGGTGCCCTGGCCGGCGATCACGCGCGGATCGTTATAGGGATGGACGAAATCGCCGCCGGTCTCGGCCTGCACCTTGGCGAAGGTCTCCTCGCGCGAAGAGGTCGAGGGCTCGCATTCGGTGATCTTGCCGCCATAGCGGCGCACGGTGTCCTTCTTGGCCTGCGGCGCGGTGCGCGGCATGACCACGTTGCAGGGGATGCCGCGCAGCATCGCCGCATAGGACAGGCAAGAGGCATGGTTGCCCGAGCTGTGCGTGGCGACGCCCTTGGCCGCCTGCGCCTCGTCAAGGCCGAAGACCGCATTGGTGGCGCCGCGGACCTTGAAGGCCCCCGGCTCCTGGAAATTCTCGCATTTGAAGAACAGCTGCGCGCCGGTCAACTCGTTCAGATAGTCCGAGCTGCGGATCGGCGTGCGGCGGATATGCGGCTTGATCCGCTCATGCGCGGCCAGCATGTCCTCATAGGTCGGGATATACATGGCGTCCTTCATCCTCAGGCGGCTTTCTTCTGCGCGGCGGCGGTGGTCTGGCGGTAATGTTCCTGCGCGGCGGCGACGCCCGAGCCCAGCCGGATCGGCAGGCCCAGATCGGCCATCACCATTTCGGCCGTGGCGATGCCGGACAGCGCCATGGCGTCGGTCAGGCTGCCCAGGTGGCCGATGCGGAACACCTTGCCCGCGACCTGGCCCAGGCCGGTGCCGAAGGCCATGTCATAGGTCTCCAGCGCATGGCTGACGATCAGGTTGGCGTCGAAGCCCTCGGGCACGCGGATGGCACTGACGCTGTCCGAGTAAAGCTCGGGGCGGACGGCGCAGAGCTTCAGCCCCCAGGCATCGACAGCGGCGCGCACGCCGCCGGCGATGCGGCGATGGCGGGCGAAGACGTTCTCCAGCCCCTCGGCCAGCAGCCGCTCGCAGCTGAGGTTCAGCCCGTTGATCAGCCCGACCGGCGGCGTGTAGGGATAGCCGTTGCGGGCATAGCCGGTCGCCATGTCGCGGATGTCGAAGAAGGTGCGCGGCAGGCGCGCGCTTTCGACCGCCGCCATCGCCTTGGGCGAGAAGCCGACGATGGCCAGGCCCGGCGGCAGCATGAAGCCCTTTTGCGAGCCGGTGACGGCGATGTCGACGCCCCATTCGTCCATGCGGAAATCCATCGAGCCGATCGAGGAAACGCCATCGACAAACAGCAGCGCCGGATGCTTGGCCGCGTCCAGCGCGCGGCGGACGGCGGCGATGTCGGATTTCACCCCGGTCGCGGTCTCGTTATGCGTGGCCAGCACGACGCGGATCTCGTGGCCCTTGTCGGCGGTCAGGATTTCCTCGAAGCGGTCGGCGGGGATGCCCTCGCCCCAGGGGGTCTCGACGAAGGTGACGTCGAGCCCGTGGCGCTGGCACATGTCGATCCAGCGATGGCTGAACATGCCGTTGCGCGCCGCCAGCACCTTGTCGCCGGGCGACAGCGTGTTGGTGATCGCGGTTTCCCAGCCGCCGGTGCCAGTCGAGGGGAACAGGAAAACCTGCGCCTGCGTGGTCTTGAGGACTTTCTTCACGCCCTCAAGCGCCGGATGCAGCATCCGGCCGAACACCGGCGAGCGGTGGTCGATGGTGGGCATGTCGACGGCCTTGCGCATCTCCTCGGGGATGTTGGTCGGGCCGGGGATGAAGATCGGGTTCTGGCTGGTCATGGCAATTCCTCCTGCGCTTGTGGACCAAGCTACGTTTTGCTGTCCATTGATGCAATTTTTCTGAAAAATATTTCGCAATCGCGGAAAAATGGCTTAAAGTGACGTTGAATCAGCTGGTTGGTCTTTTCCAAAGCCCAGGGGTCATTTTCAAGAAATTAAAAAAGTTGTCGAAAGGAAAAATTGAATGTCGGTTCAGATCCGCAAAAGGGGCCGCCCGAGGGGCCGTGCCGGCGGTTTGGGCGCCGAGGATTCGGGCGGCATCCGGGCGCTGGACCGGGCGCTGGACATCCTCGACCTGATCGCGGTTTCCAGCGGGTTGACCCTGACCGAGATCGCGCAGCGGCTGGACATGGCGCCCTCGACCGTACACCGGGTTCTGGTGACGCTGGCGGCACGGGGGGTCGCGGAAAGCGACAGCCAGACCCAGGCCTGGCATGTGGGCCCCACGGCCTTTCGCCACGGCTCGGCCTTCATGCGCCGCTCGGGCCTGGTCGAGCGGGCGCGGCCGCTCTTGCGCCGGCTGATGGAGGTGACGGGCGAGACGGCGAACCTGGGCATCCTGAACGGCGACGCGGTGCTGTTCCTGAGCCAGGCCGAGACGCATGAGACGATCCGCGCCTTCTTTCCGCCCGGCACGCGCTCGGCGCTGCATGCCTCGGGGATCGGCAAGGCGCTGCTGGCCCATGCCCGGCCGGCGGACCTGAAGCGCATGATCCGCGAGATGCGGCTGGAGCGGTTCACCGAGATGACCCTGACCGACCCGCAGGCGCTTCTGGACGACCTGGCCCGCATCCGTGCCCGCGGCTATGCTCTGGACA
This sequence comes from Paracoccus pantotrophus, assembly GCF_008824185.1. Taxonomy (NCBI): domain Bacteria; kingdom Pseudomonadati; phylum Pseudomonadota; class Alphaproteobacteria; order Rhodobacterales; family Paracoccaceae; genus Paracoccus; species Paracoccus pantotrophus. Next base: position 1,007,064 of record NZ_CP044423.1, on the reverse strand, counting down.
ACGAGGAGCGCACCCCCGGCATGCGCTGCATCGCCGCGCCGATCTTCGACCTGGCGGGCGAGGCGGCGGCGGGGATCTCGGTCTCGGGGCCGAGCCTGCGCATGTCGGATGCGCGGCTCGAAGCCATGTCCGAGGCGGTGATCGAGGCCGCGCGCGAGCTTTCCCTGGGCATGGCGCCGGCTTCGCGCGCCGGCGAAAGCGGCTGATTCGTCCAATTGTGGCCCGGAAGGGCTTTCATTCCTGGGAAGAATGCCGGGATTTCCCGGCCTTTTGTGCATTAATCATCGATTCACGTTCAGTTCACGCCGCCCGGCCTAGCTTCGACGCAACCTGTGACCGCGTCCGCCTGCCGGGTCCGAAAGATCCGGCGCGTGTCCTGCAAGGAGCTTCGGCATGGAAGATTTCGTTTCCCGATCCGATTCCGGCTTCGATGGGATGCAGCAATTGCACCCCCGGCCGGGTCGGGAAACGGAGGTGGCGGCGGATCCTGCGGAAGCCGCCGAGATGCCCGGCCTCGCCCCCCGGCTCTATGGCGCCTGCAGCGTCGAGACCTATCGCGCCGCCGGGGCGCTGCATGCCGCGCATCGCGATGCGGGCGGGTTCCTGGATGTGGTGGACCGGTTCGCCACGCCGGATTTCTGGCGCCGGGACGCTGCGGTGAAATCCTGGATCTACGACCGGCAGGCGATGGAACATGCGCCGGGCCGGGACATGGATTCGGTGCGGGTGTTCTATCACGCCGGCCATGGCCGGATGGAGGATGACGGGGTGTTCCACCTGCCGATGGGGGCGCTCTGGACCGGGGCCGACGCCTGCCTGACCTCGGAACGCATGCGGCTGGGCACGGACAGCCTGCGCTATCTGTTCTGGTCCACCAGCCAGTCGCTGCGCGTCGGGCGGGGCTTCAGCCCGCTTTACAGCTGGGCGCGGGCCAATGACGGGCTGCGGATGCTGTTCGGCTTTGATTCGATCTGCTGGGATTCGGGCCGCTATGGCGCGAATTTCTGGCGCCATTGGCAGATGGGCAAGCCCTTTGCGCAGTCCTGGCTGGACAGCGCCTGGGACATCGCGCCCGATCAAAGCCCGGTCGCCTGTGCCTGCGCGCCCGATCGCGAGGCGGCGCTGGCCATGCTGTTCGGCGAGCGGCGCTTCGCGGCGCAGCGCGGCGGGACGCAATGCTGGGCCTGGCGCTGGCACGCGCCGCGGGCGCTTTACCAGCGCGAAGCGGCGCTGACCGAACCGCCGGCCGAGTTCGGCGCCGTGCGGCTGGTGCCGGTGACCGAGGATCGCGCCCTGGCCCGGTCGGTGTTGTCGCGGCTGGGGCTGGGACCGGCGCTGGCGGGCCTTGAGGCGCAGGACGCGGTCTCGGCCGGCCGGGGGGCGCTGCGCTTCCAGCGCCGGCCGGACGGGCATATCCTGCTGGAACTGGAGCCCGGCGCGCCGGGACGCGGCGGCCTGCGCGAGATGCCGCCGCGCCGCGCCCTGGTCAGCCGCGCCCGGTCCGTGCTGCGGTCATACGGCTTTCTGCCGGCGGGGATCGAGCTGGTCTTCGACCGCGTCTCGCTGGCGCTTTCGGCGACGGCCAGCCTGCGCCGGCTGGACGAGCCGCCGGCGGAAAGCCTGGACGAGATCATCGTGCAGTTCCGCCAGGCGATCGACGGCATCCCGGTGCTGACCCCGGATGCCGGCACGCTGCGGCTGGCGATGCGGCCGGACGGCACCGTGCTGCGCATCGAATCGACCCTGCGCCGGGTGGCCGAGCGCATGGCCCCGCGCGCCCATCGCCACGGCCTGCCCGACGACCCGCCGCCGCCTGCCCGGTCCGAGGGCCTGCCCGAGCCCGAGCCGCAGGCGATCACCCGCATCCTGGCGCAGCATTCGGCGCGGCTGATACGCGACCTGGCCGCGCGCGGGGCGGCGCCGCTCAGCCTGCGCATCCTGCCGGGCACCACGGAAATCGGATACGGAATCCGCAGCAACACCGCGCGTCTCGTCGCCCGCCAGGGCATCGAGATCGAATGCGTGCGCGGCTTCCGCAAGCGTTACTGGATCCAGTCTGACCTGGGTGACTGACGATCCGGTAGCCCGGAGGCGGAGGCAGCCGCCTCCGGGCACTTGACTGGCCGCACACTCTTGGCGAGGACTGTCCGAGAGAGGGAGCATGGCGGAATATACCCGCGCCGAGATCGTCCGGCGCATCGCGACGATGGGACGCCTGCACCTGGCCGGGTCCGACCTGGCCGGGCTGGATCTGTCGGGCATGACGCTGGTGGGGGCCGACCTGTCCTATGCCGACCTGACCGAGGCCGACCTGACCGACGCGCAGCTGTCGGATGCAAGCCTGTGGTCGGCCCGCGCGGCGCGGGCGCGGTTTCGCAACGCCAACCTGTCGCGGGCCAGCCTGGGGCTGGCGGACCTGTCCGATGCCGACCTGCGCGGCGCGGTGCTGGAGCGTGCCGACCTGACCGGGGCGCGGCTGGACCGGGCAGACCTGACCGCGGCGCGGCTGCGCGGCGCCTGGCTCGACAGCATGCAGCGGGCGATGGCGATGGGCGCGCCGCCGCTGCGCTATCCGTTGCGGCAACGGCCCATGACCTGCGTGCTGCACGAGGATCACCTCTCGGGCCCCGTGGCCCTGCGCTGCGGCGACCGGCTGGAGATGCATTTGAACAGCCTGTCCGAGGCGGCGGCGCGCGATCCCCGCCTGGCCCGGCTGCAAGGCGCCCCGATCCTTGCCGGTCCCGAACGGCCGCGGCCGGATGCGGGTCCGCCGCTGGTCCTGGCATTTTCCGCCATCGCCCCCGGCCGGGCCCGGCTGGTACTGGATCTGGGCCGGGGCGGGGCGCCCATCGCGGTCGAGGTGCTGGTCTCGCCCTGAAATCCGTGCCCTACAGCCCCGAGCGGGTGATCCCCATCAGCCTGGCCATGCGCAGCGGCGCGACCGGGTAATCCGGTTCGGCCATCAGCTCCAGCGAGAAATCCGGCTCGATCCGGCGCAGGTGGCGCAGCGCGTCGGCGGCGCCCGCCATGTCGCCGCGATGATAGCGCAGCGCCGCCAGGAAGCGCAGCGAGGGCCGGTTGTCCGGGGCAAAGGCAAAGGCGGCCGCGGCCGAGTTCTCGGCATCGCCCAGCCGGTCCAGCCGCAGCTGCACCACGGCCCGGCGCATCAGCCACGAGGCCGGGCCCAGTTCGGCCAGGGCGCCGCGGGCGCCGCGCTCGGTCGCCTCCAGCGCCTCGAGATCGCGGCCGACATCGGTCAGCGCCTGCGACAGCGCATGGCAGGCCAGCTCGTTGTCGGGATCGTTGCGGCAGGCGGCCTGCGCCAGTTCCAGCGCCCCCACCGCATCCCGCCGCCACGAGGCGGAAAGCGAAGCCACCGCCAGCACCGAGGGGTTGGCGGGCGCCAGGTCGCGCGCCTGTCGCGCAAAGGCCTCGGCCTCGTCCGAACAGCGCGCCGGATCCTCGGTCAGCCGCTCGCTGATCAGCGTGTTGCGCAGATAGGAGCGCAGCGCCAGGGCGACGCCGCTCTGCCGTTCCCGCGGCAGCGAGGCAAGGATGCGGTCGGCCGATTCCAGGCGGTCGCGGGAATAGCTGAACACGTCCCAGACCGGGAAGGTCAGCCCCTGCGCCGGCGGTGCGGTCCGCCGCGCCCGGTCGAGCAGGGCCACCGCGATCTGCGCCACCGCATGACGCATGGTCGCGGTCTCGTTGGCGGCGCGGATGGTGAAGCGCCGCGTCCAGCCGCGCGCGCCGGTGGCAAGGTCGCGCATCACCACCATCAGCGAGCAGTCGGTCCCCGCGGCATAGCAGATGGCGCTGATCTGGATGCCGGCCTTCGGCGCCCGCATGTCGGGCCGGTCATCCAGCACCGCCGGGATCATCTCGCAAGCGCGGGCCGCGGCTTCGTTCAGGATCATCTCGCCGATGACATGGGCGCGGCCGTCATTGCTTTCGACCGGCTGCAGGGCCACGACGTAATCGCCGGCGGCCGGCTCGGCGGCGCAGCGGGGCTCGGCGGGAGACGGGGGTGGAGGTGGGGGCGGCGCGGGCCGTTGCAGGATGCTGGGCCCGTCGCAATCCGGCGTCAGCCGCAGGCGCATGTCGCGCAGCCAGGTCTCGAATTCCGGGTCGGGTACGTCGATGTCGGCGGCGAATTCGATCGGCGCGCCGCCGGCATCATAGACCGGGGTCAGGTCGATGCGCAGCCGCTCGGGATCCAGCCCCACCCAGCCGACGCCGGTCAGCAAAAGCCCCTTCTCGGCGCCCAGCGAGGCGCGCAATTCGCGCAGCATCTGCCGCAGGCTGTCAGAGCCGCGCTGCCGGGCCCGCTCGCTCCACAGCAGATCCTGCAACCGCGCCCGGCTGAGGCGCAGGTCCGGTGCCGTGCCCAAAAGCGCCAGCGCGCCACGAGCCTTCTGGCTGCGGGGGGTCAGATCCGCCCCATCGGCGCCGCGCAGGCGCACGGATCCCATCAGACTCAGCGTGGCAGGCATTTGATTCGCCGCATGGCTTCGTTATGGTCGCATATTGATCATAATGCGCTGCGGCCGGCACCGACAACAGCCGCCGCGCGGCATGGCATCGGCGGCAGCGGCGGCAAATCCGCTCCCGGTCGCAGCGGGCACATTGCCTGCGCGGCCCGCCTGCGCTATCGGGGCGTCAAAGCAAAGGGGATCCCGAAGATGACCGAGCAGCGCAAGAGCGGCCTGTCCTATGCCGAGGCCGGAGTGGATATCGACGCGGGCAATGCACTGGTCGAGCGGATCAAGCCCGCCGCCGCCGCCACCCGCCGCCCCGGCGTGATGGAGGGGCTGGGCGGCTTCGGCGCGCTGTTCGATCCGCGTGCTGCCGGCTACCAGGATCCGGTGCTGGTGGCCGCGACCGACGGGGTCGGCACCAAGCTGCGCATCGGCATCGACACGGGCGAGCTGGACGGGCTGGGCATCGACCTGGTGGCGATGTGCGTGAACGACCTGGTCTGCCAGGGTGCCGAGCCGCTGTTCTTCCTGGACTATTTCGCCACCGGCAAGCTGTCGGTCGACGAGGCGGCGCGGGTGGTCAACGGCATCGCCGAGGGCTGCCGCCGCTCGGGCTGCGCGCTGATCGGCGGTGAGACGGCCGAGATGCCGGGCATGTATGCGCGCGGCGATTTCGACCTCGCCGGCTTTGCCGTCGGCGCGATGGAGCGCGGCACTGCCTTGCCGGCAGGCGTCGCGGATGGCGACGTTCTCTTGGGCCTCGCCTCGGACGGGGTGCATTCCAACGGCTTCTCGCTGGTGCGGCGGGTGGCCGACCATGCCGGTCTGGAGTGGAACGCGCCTTCGCCCTTCGGCATGGGCACGCTGGGCCAGGCGCTGCTGGTTCCGACCCGGCTTTACGTGCGTCCCGTCCTGGCCACGATCCGTGCCGGGGGCGTGCATGCGGCGGCCCATATCACCGGCGGCGGCATCACCGAGAACCTGCCGCGCGTCCTGCCCCAGGGGCTGGGGGCCGAGGTCGATCTCGACAGCTTCAGCCTGCCGCCGGTCTTCGACTGGCTGGCCCAGGCGGGCGAGATCGCCGAGCCCGAGATGCTCAAGACCTTCAATTGCGGCATCGGCATGATCCTGGCCGTGGCTGCCGAGCGCGCCGCCGAGCTCGAGGCGCTGCTGAAGGCCGAGGGCGAAACGGTGGTCCGCCTGGGCCATGTCCGGCCCGGCGCGGGCGTGCGCTACTCCGGCCGGCTGCGGTGAAGCGCGTCGCCATCCTGATCTCGGGCGGCGGCTCGAACATGGTCAAGCTGGTCGAATCGATGACCGGCAGCCACCCGGCCCGCCCGGTCGTCGTCGGCTCGAACGACCCGCAGGCGGCCGGGCTCGCCCGGGCCGAGGCCATGGGCGTGCCGAGGTTCGCCATCGACCACCGCGCCTTCGGCGGCGACCGTGCCGCATTCGAGGCGGCGCTGCTGGAACCCTTGCTGGCCGCGCAGCCCGACATCCTTTGCCTCGCCGGTTTCATGCGCATCCTCACCCCGGATTTCGTTCGGCGCTTCCAGGGCCGGATGCTGAACATCCACCCCTCGCTTCTGCCGAAATATCCCGGCCTGCATACGCATCAGCGCGCCATCGATGCCGGCGATGCCGAGGCCGGCGCCACCGTCCACCTGGTCACGCCCGAACTCGACGCCGGCCCGATCCTCGGTCAGGCGCGGGTGCCGGTCCTGCCCGGCGACACGGCCGAGACGCTGGCCGCCCGCGTCCTGGTCCAGGAACACCGGCTCTATCCCGCGGTGCTGCGCCGCTTCGCGCAGGGCAACCGGACGCCGATCACCCTCACCGCAGCGTGAAAAAAGGCGCAGGCCCGCGCCTTTCTCCGTTTTCCAAATACCCTGGGGGTGCGGGGGCAAAGCCCCCGCGGCCGCGCCGCGCTATTTCTCGGGCACCAGCCCCCGTGGCGCAAAGCGCAACACCAGCAGCAGCACCACCCCCAGCGCGATGAAGCGCATATGCGGGGCGCTGCCCAGCAGGTGGTCGCGCAGGGCGCCCGCAGGCAGCGGCCCGGTGACCAGCCGCATCAGCTCGGGGCCCCAGACCTCGGCCTTGATCCACAGGAACCAGACCAGGATCGCTCCCAGCGCCGCGCCCCAGTTGTTGCCCGAGCCGCCGACGATCACCATCACCCAGATCAGGAAGGTATAGCGCAGGGGGTTGAAGCTGTTCGGCGACAAGAGCCCGTCCAGCGTCACCATCATCGCGCCGGCCAGGCCGATCACCGCGCTGCCGATGACGAAGATCTGCAAATGCCGGCGGGTGACGTCCTTGCCCATGGCCTCGGCGGCGGTCTCGTTGTCGCGGATGGCGCGCATCATCCGGCCCCAGGGCGATTTCAGCGCCAGTTCTGCCAGCAGGATCAGCCCCAGCAGCACGATGCCGAACAGGCCCGCGTAAAGCAGCTTGACCCAGATCCCCGAGGCGACGGCCGGGCTCAGCCCCCATTCGGCCGCGCGGGCCACGAAATCGGGACTGTTCTGCAAGTCCAGCTCATAGGGCACCGGGCGCGGGATGCCCGAGACGTTCTTGACCCCGCGCGACAGCCATTCCTCGTTGCGCATCACCGCGACGATGATCTCGCCGATGCCCAGCGTGGCGATGGCCAGATAGTCCGAGCGCAGCCCCAGCGCCACCTTGCCCACGCCCCAGGCGGCCGCGGCGGCGAACAGCGCGCCGACCGGCCAGGACATCAGCACCGGCCAGCCCAACCCGCCGATATTGCCGGCGCGGGCGGAATTGTTCGCCTCGATCGCCATCACCGCCGGATCGAACAGCCAGCGGTAAAGCACGAAGCCCAGCACCAGCACCACGATCAGCGCCGGCACCCGCATCAGCCCCGAGACCCGCTTCCAGGCCTGCGCCGCCAGCACCAGCGTTCCCAGCCCCACCAGCAGGGCCAGGATCAGCCGCGGCCCGCCCGCGGCCCAGGCGCCCTGCACCGGCGCGGTCGAGACCAGCACCGGCGCCAGCCCGCCAAGCGCCAAAAAGCCCACGACACCGGCGTTGAACAGCCCCGCATAGCCCCATTGCATGTTCACACCCAGCGCCATGACGGCCGAGATCAGCCCCATGTTCAGGATGGCCAGCGCTGTGTTCCAGCTGCCCGAGAACAGCGCGTTGCGAAAGCTGCCCTCGGCCAGGAACAGCGCGGCCAGGATCAGGAACAGCACCGGCGCGCGCCAGGGGCTGACCGCTTCGGCTTGACGTGTATTCGACATGGATAAACGCCCTCCTCAGACGGATTTGCCGCGGAACAGGCCGGTCGGCCGGAACAGCAGGACCACGATCAGGATCACGAAGCTGACCGCGAACTTGTATTCGGTGGACAGCAGTTGCAGCAGCCCCTGGGGCTCGAAGCCCAGATAGGTGGCGATCTTGCGCCAGGGATAGGTGACGGCGACCTCCGAGAAGGCGACGATGAAGCCGCCGGCCACCGCACCCAGCGGATTGCCGAGCCCCCCCACGATGGCGGCGGCAAAGATCGGCAGCAGGATCTGGAAATAGTTGAAGACCTTGAAGGACTTGTCTAGGCCGTAAAGCGTGCCCGCCGTCACGGCGAGCGCCGTGGCGATGATCCAGGTCAGGCGCACCACCCGCTCGGGATCGATGCCGGAAAGCAGCGCCAGATCCTCGTTGTCGGAATAGGCGCGCATCGCCTTGCCGGCGCGCGAGCGGTTCAGGAAGCGGAACAGCGCCCAGCAGGCCAGCGCCGTCACCACCAGCGTCAGCACCTGGCTGACGCGCAGCGACAGCCCCTCGGAAAGCCCGGTCCAGGCGCGGAACTGCTGCACGCTGACCAGGAAGCGCGCGCCGTCGTCGAAGCGGATCTCGTCCACGCCGATGATCAGACGGGTCAGCCCGTTCATGATGAACATGACCCCGACCGAGGCCATGACCAGGATGATCGGGGCCGAGCGCTTGCTGCGATAGAAGCGATAGACCGCACGGTCGGTGCCCAGGATGAACACTGCGGTCAGCGCGATGCCGACGGGCAGGGCGATCAGCGCGGTCGGCAACGGGCCCAGGCCGATGCCGATGGATTGCAGCCCCCAGGTGATCAGGATCACCAGCGCGGCGCCGAAGGCCATGGTGTCGCCATGGGCGAAGTTGGAAAAGCGCAGGATGCCGTAGATCAGCGTCACCCCCAGCGCGCCGAGCGCCAGCTGCGCGCCATAGGAGGCGGCGGGGATCACCACGAAGTTCAGGATGGCCACGAGGGCGTTCAGCATGTCCATCTTCAGCCCCCCAGGAAGGTGCGGCGGACCTCGGGATCGGCCAGAAGCGCCTGCCCGCTGTCGGTGTAACGGTTGGCGCCCTGCACCAGCACATAGCCGATATCGGCGATCTCCAGCGCCTGCCGGGCGTTCTGCTCGACCATCAGGATGGAAATGCCGGTGCGGGCGACCTCGATGATACGGTCGAACAGTTCGTCCATGACGATGGGGCTGACGCCCGCCGTCGGCTCGTCCAGCATCAAGAGGCTGGGCTTGGTCATCAGCGCCCGGCCGACGGCGACCTGCTGGCGCTGGCCGCCCGACAGCTCGCCCGCGTTCTGCTTGCGCTTGTCGGCCACGGCGGGGAACAGCTCATAGACCTGGGCCATGGTGTCGCGGTAATCATCCTCGCGGATGAAGGCGCCCATTTCCAGGTTCTCCTCGACCGTCATGGTCGGGAAGATGTTGTGGGTCTGCGGCACGAAGCCCATGCCCTTGCGCACCCGCTCCTGCGGCGTCAGATGGGTGATGTCCTCGCCGGCCAGCGTGACCTGGCCCTCGCGCAGGTGCAGCATGCCGAAGACGGCTTTCATTGCGGTGGATTTGCCGGCGCCGTTCGGGCCGACGATCACCGCGATCTGCCCCTTGTCCACGGTAAGCGTGCAGCCGTTCAGGATGTCGGCCTTGCCATAGCCGCCGCGCATGGCGGTGGCGGAAAGATAGGGCTCTGCCATCACATCTCCCCCGCTGGCTTGCCGTCGCCGCCGCGGCCGGCCTCGGCGCCAAGGCCGGGCTGGGCGCCGTGGCTTTCGCCGAAGGCGGCCTCCTCGGCCACTTCGGCCGCGACCTTGTTCTTCAGGCCGGTGCCCAGATAGGCCTCGATCACCGCCTCGTTCTTCATGATGCTGTCGGCCGAGCCCTCGGCCAGCACCTGGCCCGCCGCCATGACGATCACCGGGTCGCAAAGCCGGCCGATGAAATCCATGTCATGCTCGATCACGCAGAAGGTATAGCCGCGCTCCTTGTTCAGCCGCACGATGGCATCGCCGATGGTGCCCAGCAGCGTACGGTTCACCCCGGCGCCGACCTCGTCCAGGAAGACGATCTTGGCATCCACCATCATGGTGCGGCCCAGTTCCAGCAGCTTCTTCTGCCCGCCGGACAGGTTGCCGGCCTTTTCGTCGGCGAGATGGGAAATGGTCAGGAACTCAAGCACTTCATCGGCCTTCTTGCGAAGCGCGCGTTCCTCCTCGCGGATGCGGCCGCGGCGGAACCAGGTATTGACCAGCGTCTCGCCGCATTGGCTGCCGGGCACCATCATCAGGTTCTCGCGTACCGTCATCGAGGAAAACTCGTGCGCCAGCTGGAAGGTGCGCAGCAGCCCCTTGTGGAACAGCTCGTGCGGCGGCAGGCCGGTGATGTCCTCGCCCGCCATGGTCACGCGGCCGGCGGTCGGTTTCAAAACCCCGGCGATCACGTTGAAAAGAGTGGATTTTCCGGCGCCATTCGGGCCGATCAATCCGGTGATCGAGCCCGTCTCGATCATCAGGCTGGCGCCATCGACGGCGCGGAAGCCTCCGAAATGCTTATGCAGGTCGTGGACCTGGATCATAGTGCTCCCCACCTTCATGCGTTGCATGAAGAATTTCCCTTACGGGATTGTTCTTGATTGTGAAAAGGGTCCGGAGACCGGACCCTTTCCGCGACCTGCGTGTCTTAGCGATAGCCTACGACGTTCAGCTTGCCGCCCTTGAAGTCGACCTCGCGATAGACGCCGGCGCTTTCGCCCGGCTCGATCAGTTCGACCGAGGTGGCGCCGACATAGTCGATGTCCTGGCCCGCCGCGAGCAGTTCCAGCCCCTTGGCCAGTTCGCCGGGATAGATCTTCTCGCCCGGCTCGTTGGCGACTTCCATCACCTTGTCCTTGTAGACCTTGGGGTCCGAGGACTGGGCGGCCTGCATGGCCAGCAGCATCAGCGCGGCGGCGTCATAGGATTCGCCGGCATAGGCCGAGGTGCCGTCGAAGCCGGCTTCCTTGGCGAGCGCGTCGAATTTTTCCTGCCCTTCGCCTTCGGCCGAGGGGTTCTGGCCGAACGAGGTTTCCAGCTGGGTGCCGAACTTCTCGACCAGCACGTTGTTCACCATGCCGTCGGGCAGCACGAAGGTATCGAAGGCGCCGGTGTCGAGCGAGCCCTGGATGACGCCCGAACCGCCCTGGTCGGCATAGCCCGCCACGACCAGCGCATCGCCGCCGGCGGCGGCAAGCGCCGCGACTTCGGCCGAATAGTCGGCCTTGCCGTCGTCATGGGCCGAGACCACGGTCACGGTGCCGCCCTTGGCCTTGTAGGCATCGGCGAAGCTGTCGGCCAGGCCCTTGCCGTAATCGTTGTTGGTATAGGTGACGGCGACGCTGTTGATGCCGCGCTCCAGCACGATATCGGCCATGACTTCGCCCTGGCGCGCGTCCGAGGGCGAGGTGCGGAAGAAGAAGCCCTTGTCGTCGATGGTCGAAAGCGCCGGCGAGGTCGCCGAGGGCGAGATCATCACCACGCCCTGCGGCACGCCGACCTGTTCGAGCGAGGCGATGGTTTCGCCCGAGCACATGCCGCCCATCACGCCCTTGACGCCGTCGGCGGTCACCAGGCGGGTGACGGCCGCAACCGAGGCGGCCGCGTCGGTGCAGGTATTGTCCGCGACCACCGGGGTCACGGTCGAGCCGTCCAGCAGCTTGCCGCTGTCCGAGACCTCCTTCATCGCCAGTTCCGCGCCTTTCTGCATTGCCGGCGAGATCGATTCCAAGGGCCCGGTCAGGCCCAGCGAAATGCCCATCTTGATTTCCTCGGCGCCGGCGGCACCGGCAAGCAAGGCTCCGGCGGCGCTGGCCAGAAGAAGCTTTTTCATCAGTCGTCTCCCTGAGTGGAACATTGTCCTGTCTGACAGGTTATAAGCGCGCGAATGAAAAGAAAAGCATGTTGGCGACTGGACAAAGCGGCAGATCCGGCACTTGCCGCAGCGGAAGTTCGTCTAGCCCGCGCCGGCCGCGCCGCGTTCGCGATAGGGGGTACAGCCATAGGTCGCGCGATAGCATTTCGAGAAATGCGCCGCCGAGGCGAAGCCGCAGGCCAGGGCGATCTCCATCACGCTCATCGGGGTCTGCAGCAGCAGGTGGCGCGCCCGTTCCAGCCGCAGTTCCATGTAGTGCCGCTTGGGCGAGCGGCCCAGATGGCGCGCGAACAGCCGTTCCAGCTGGCGCGGCGACAGGCCCGCCTCGGCCGCCAGGCGGGCCGGGCTGACGGGATCCTCGATATTGGCCTCCATCCGGGCCAGCACCTGCGCCAGCCGGGGGTGGCGCGCGCCGATCCGGGCCGGGCTGGACAGGCGCTGCTGGTCCTCCTCCGAGCGGATGGCGGTGTGGATCATCTGATCGGCCACGCGATTGGCCAGTTCCGCGCCGTGGTCGCGGGCGATCTGGCGCAGCATCAGGTCGATGGCGGCGGTGCCCCCGGCGGCGGTCAGCCGGTTGCCGTCCTCGACGAAGACGGTGCGGATCAGGGTGACATCGGGGAATTTCTCGGCGAACCCGTCCTGGTTCTCCCAATGGATCGTGGCACGGCGACCGTCCAGAAGCCCGGCCTCGGCCAGCACCCAGGCGCCGGTGCAAAGCGCGCCGATGCGGGTGCCGCGCCGCGCCTCGCGCCTGAGCCAGGCCAGCACCGGCCGCGTCGCCGCCCGCGCCACGTCCAGCCCGCCGCAGACCAGCACCGTGTCGCCGCGCCGGGTCTCGGAGAGCGGGCCGTCCAGCAGGATGCGCGTCCCGTTCGAGCAAAGCGCGGTCTCGCCCTGTTCCCCGATCAGCCGCCATTCGTAAAGCGGCTGGCCGGAAAGCCGGTTGGCCAGCCGCAAGGGCTCGATGGCGGCGGCGAAAGAGACCATGGTGAAACGGTCCAGCAACAGGAAGACATAGCGCAGCGCGGGGGCCGGATCGGGCCCAGGAACGGGGGGGGCTGCTGGATCGAGCTCTGGCATGTCGGTCGCGCATCTGGAATTCGCGGCAGATCAGCAGGCAATCGCGCCGCGCGCAAGGCTTTTCCTTTGGTCCTGCACCCTCTATATGGCAGGCAGCGCATGCATGAAGGATAGGATCATGGCACCGACGAATTCCAGTTCCGCGACCCCGGCAAAGGCATGGGACAAGCGTGGCTGGCGCGCCTATCCGCGCGTCCAGATGCCCGACTATCCCGATCAGCCCGCCGTCGCCGCCGTCGAGGCGCAACTGGCCAAATACCCGCCGCTGGTCTTTGCCGGCGAGGCGCGGCGGCTGAAAGCCTCGCTGGGCGAGGTGGCGGCCGGCCGCGCCTTCCTGCTGCAGGGCGGCGACTGCGCCGAAAGCTTTGCCGAATTTTCGGCCGACAACATTCGCGACACCTTCAAGGTCATGCTGCAAATGGCCGTGGTTCTGACCTGGGGCGCGCAGCTGCCGGTGGTCAAGGTCGGCCGCATGGCGGGCCAGTTCGCCAAGCCGCGCTCGGCCCCGACCGAGAAGATGGGCGAGCAGGAGCTGCCCAGCTATCGCGGCGACATCATCAACGGCTTCGACTTCACCCCCGAGGCGCGCATTCCCGATCCGCAGCGCATGCTGGCGGCCTATACCCAGGCCGCGGCCTCGCTGAACCTGCTGCGCGCCTTCTCGACCGGCGGCTATGCCGACATCCACCGGGTGCAAAGCTGGATCAGCGATTTCACCGGCGGCGAGGAAGCGGCGCGCTATCGCGATATCGCCGACCGGATCAGCGACGCCATGGCCTTCATGGCTGCGGCGGGCGTGACCTCGGAAACCGCGCATGAGCTGGGCCAGGTGGATTTCTACACCAGCCACGAGGCCCTGCTGCTGGAATACGAAGAGGCGCTGGCGCGGATCGATTCCACCACCGGCCTGCCGGTCGCCGGTTCGGGCCACATGATCTGGATCGGCGATCGCACCCGCCAGGTCGACGGCGCCCATGTCGAATTCTGCCGCGGCGTGCAGAACCCGATCGGGCTGAAATGCGGCCCCTCGATCAGCGAGGGCGACCTCAAGGCGCTGATTGCCCGGCTGAACCCGGAAAACGAGCCGGGCCGGCTGACGCTGATCGCCCGCTTCGGCGCCGGCACGGTCGGCGACCACCTGCCGCGGCTGATCAAGGCGGTGCGCGAGGAAGGCGCCAACGTCGTCTGGTCCTGCGACCCGATGCATGGCAACACCATCAAGTCGGCCTCGGGCTACAAGACCCGGCCCTTCGATTCGGTGCTGCGCGAGGTGCGCGAGTTCTTCGCCGTCCATCGCGCCGAGGGCACCATCCCCGGCGGCGTGCATTTCGAGATGACCGGCCAGGATGTCACCGAATGCATCGGCGGCGTGCGCGCGGTCACGGACGAGGATCTGTCGAACCGCTATCACACCGCCTGCGATCCGCGGCTGAACGCCAGCCAGTCGCTGGAACTGGCCTTCCTGGTGGCCGAGGAACTGCGCAACCGCCGCATCAATGGCACGAGCAAGCAGGCCAAGGCCGGCTGATCCCCGGCGATGATCGGAAAAAAGGGCGGCGGGCCTTGGCTCTGCCGCCTTTTTCATGCGCGCATGGGCCGGCCCATGCCCGATCCGGGGATCAGGCCGGGAATCAGGGACGGGGGCCGGGCCGCCTTGGCGGCTTGTCGTTGCGGATCAGGCGGAAACGCGCGCGGCGTTCCTCGGGGCTGGCATCGCGGGGCAGGGGGGCGCCGGCATCGGCGGGCGGCGCGCCGTTCCAGCGCGGTGCCGGTTCGGCAAATCCCGGCCGCGAGGGCGAGGGCTCCAGCACCCTGGCGCCCGGAATGACCGGGGAGACAATGTCCGAAAGCAGGTCGAAGCGGCGCGGCGCCGCGCCGATCCGGCCCTCGGCGACCAGGCAGCCAAGCGCCCGGGTCACGTCCCCCAGGTCCGAGCGCAGCGGCAAGAGCAGCATTCGCCCTTCTAGCGCCGGGCGGCCATAGCCGGCGGGCGAGGCCAGCGCGATCTCGGCGATCTGCGGGGCGCGGAACACGCTTTCCAGCACGTCCGACAGCCGGCCCCGCGAACTGGTGTGCAAAAACGCGCAAAGCGGCATGCCCCGCACCTCCATCCCCATCAGGTCGACAAGATGCCGCCCGGCCAAGCGGAACCGGGCAGCACCCGGCGCGATGCGTTCCAGGATGAAGGCATAGTCCAGCGAACGGCGGATGCCGCGCGGCTCGACATCGGCGCGGTCGGGAATGGCGCGGCCATGGCGTAGCCCTTCCCAGTAGCCGCGCAATTCGCCCAAGATGCGCTCGAGCTGGACGGGTTCGTAATCGGCCAGATGCAGCAGCTTGCCGGGCCGAGGCCGAGGCGAATCGGCTCCGTGCGGGGAATCCCCGTCCTCTCCGTGGTCGTTCGCCATCCGTCCCGGCCTTACCTGTCACCCACGAAACCAGCCCTTGCCGCAAATCTAGACCTTTCCCTTCCGGCTGCCGAGCGAATTCTTTACCGCTGGTTAAGAGGTCGCCCCGCGGTGCGGGCTTGACCCTGCTGGCGGGCGGGGCCATTCAGGCGGCGCTGGAATGCGGGGAACAAGGCGGAGAAGGATGGAGCGCAGCGGACTTCTGGTGATCCTGTCCTCGCCCTCGGGGGCGGGGAAATCGACGCTGGCGCGGCGGCTGATGGACTGGGATCCCGGCCTGCGCTTTTCCGTCTCGGCCACGACACGCAAGCCGCGCCCCGGCGAGGTCGAGGGCGAGCATTACTATTTCCGCAGCCCCGAGCAGTTCCGCGCCATGGTCGCCGCAGGCGAGATGCTGGAACATGCCGAGGTCTTCGGCAATTTCTACGGCACCCCCCGCGGCCCGGTCGAAGAGGCGATGCGCGCCGGGCGCGACACGCTGTTCGACGTGGACTGGCAGGGCGGCCAGCAGATCCGCGCCTCGTCGCTGGGCGGACATGTGATCTCGATCTTCGTGCTGCCGCCCAGCCTGCGCGAACTCGAGCGGCGGCTGGTCGGGCGCCAGCAGGACGCGCCCGAGGTGATCGCCGCGCGCATGCGCAAGAGCCGCGACGAGATCAGCCATTGGGCGGAATACGACTATGTCATCGTCAACGATGACCTGGACCGCAGCGCCGAGGCGCTCAAGACCATCCTGCGGGCCGAGCGGATGCGCCGCGCCCGGCAGGTGGGGCTGGGCCCCTTCGTCCGCGCGCTCATGGAGGAGGAAAGCGCATGATCTGGGAACTGGACGGCATCGCGCCGCAAATCGCCGACGATGCCTGGGTGGCGCCGGATGCGCAGCTGATGGGCAGGATCGTGCTGGAGCCGGGCGCCAGCGTCTGGTTCGGCGCCGTGCTGCGCGGCGACAACGAGGAGATCCGCGTCGGCCGCAACTCGAACGTGCAGGATCTGACGGTCTGCCATACCGACATCGGCTATCCGCTGAGCATCGGCGCGAACTGCACCATCGGCCACCGCGCCATCCTGCACGGCTGCACCATCGAGGACGGCGCGCTGATCGGCATGGGCGCGATCATCCTGAACGGGGCGCGGATCGGCGCCGGCTCGCTGATCGGCGCCGGGGCGCTGATCGCCGAGAACAAGGTGATCCCGCCCGGCTCGCTGGTCATGGGGGCGCCGGGCAAGGTGGTGCGCGAACTGGACGAGGCAGCACGCGCGCGGCTGCTGCAATCGGCCGAGGGCTATCACCGCAACGCCGCCCGCTTTCGCCAGGGGCTGGCGCAGGTCGCGCGCGGATGATCGAAGAGCGGCTGCACGCCCTGCTGCGCGGCGTGCCGGTGGCGATGCTGGCGGTGGACAGCCATGCGCGCATCATCGGCGCCAATGAGGCGGCCGAGGCGCTTTTGGGCGCGGTGCCGGGCGGGCGGCCCTTTGTCACCGTGCTGCGCCATCCCGAAGTGAATGCCGCGCTGGATGCCGTGCTGGCCGGGCAGGAGCGGGCGCAGCTGGCCGTCACCCTGGGCGCGGCCGACCGGCGGGTGTTCTGCGAGGTGACGGTCACGGCCCTGCGGGCGCCGGGGCTGCTGGGCGCGGCGGTGGCGATCGTGGACCGCTCGCGCGACGAGGAAACCGAGCAGATGCGCCGCGATTTCGTCGCCAATGTCAGCCACGAGCTGCGGACGCCGCTGACCGCGCTGATGGGTTTCATCGAGACCTTGCGCGGCCCGGCCCGCAACGATCCGGCCGCGCGCGACCGTTTCCTCGACATCATGGAGCGCGAGGCGGGGCGGATGAACCGGCTGGTGGCCGACCTTCTGTCGCTGAGCCGGGTCGAGCAGGACGAGCGCCGCCGCCCGGCGCAGAACCTGGACCTGGCCGGGCTCTTGCGCAGCGTGGTGGCGACGCTGGCGCCCGCGGCCACCGCTGCCGGGGTGCGGCTGGAGTTGCAGGCACCGGCCGGCAAGGTGCCGGTGCCCGGCGATGCCGACCAGCTGGTGCAGGTGTTTCACAACCTGGTCGAGAATGCGGTGAAATACGGCGGCGCCGGCGGGGTGGTGACGGTGACGCTGGAGCGGCTGGCGCATGAGCCGGTGCTGCGCGGCCCGGCCTGGGCGGTCTGCGTCGCCGACCAGGGAGAGGGGATCGAGCCCCAGCACCTGCCGCGGCTGACCGAGCGGTTCTATCGCGTCGACACGCATCGCTCGCGCGAGCAGGGCGGCACCGGGCTGGGCCTGGCCATCGTCAAGCATATCGTGAACCGGCATCGCGGCCGGCTGCGCATCGAAAGCGAGCGCGGGCAGGGCAGCCGCTTCACCGTCATCCTGCCCGAACAGATCGGCCGGATCTGAAGCGGCGGGGCAGCTGAGCTTCGGCACCGGCAAGGTCGGCGCGGGTTCGCCGGCCGGCATCCTCCCGCGGCGTCCATTGCCATGGGGCGGGCGCATCGGTCTTCAGATCGCGTTCAGCATCGACTTTATCACATCGGCCGGCAGCGCGGGATGCACCGCCAGCTTGAGCGTGCGCCTGCCCTTGCGCGGGATCAGCAGCGCGCAGCGCGTGGCCAGGGCCTGCGACCGCTTGGCCGAACAATCGGCAATCACCCCCGCGCGCCAGCGGGAATGCGGGCCGAAGCGCATGACGCTTTCGATGGCGCCGGGCACGTAGCCCTTGGTTTCGGCCGAATCGATCAGGGCGTCATGGATGATGGGGGGCAGGTACATGGGGGATGAAGCTTGGAGTTAACATTTTAATGTAAATTGTTAATCCTTGCCGCCGCCGATGAGTATATGCCCTTTTGAACAGGTCTGCCATACAAGCTTTGCGCGTATGGCGGCCGGCCGGCTCGACCCCCGGCCGAAAGGGGCCGGATCCTGTCCGGAAACGGTCGGATCCGGCCTTGAAACGGCAGCATCACCGGGCCCACGCGCTGCCATGGCGGGCCGAATCGGTACCGTCTTCGGGCCGGGCCTTCGGGCTGGCGGATGCTCAGGGCGTGATCAGGATCGGCGTGCCGTCGCGCACCATGGCATAGACATCCTCGATCTCGGCATCGGTGACGGCGATGCAGCCGGCGGTCCAGTCGGGTCTCTGCCTGGAGAGGGCGCGGCCCTCCGGCCCCTGGCCGTGGATGAAGATGTCGCTGCCCGCGCTGCGGCCCAGCTCGGCGGCCTGCATCGAGTCATGCGGATTGGGATAGGAGATACCGACGGACAGGTGATAGCGGCTGTCGGGATTGCGGCGGTCGATATAGTAAAGCCCTTCGGGGGTGCGGCCGTCGCCCTCGAACTGCTTGTGGCCGACGGGCTCGTTGCCCAGCCCGATGCGATAGGCCTTCAGCACCGTGTTGCCGTTCAGCAGCAGCATCTGCCGCGCGCCCTTGTTGACCACGACCTGCGTCACGGGCGGGCCGGAATAGCTCTTGAACTTGCTGGGGCCGCAGGCCGCCAACCCAAGCAAAAGCCCCAATGCGACGATACGTCCCAGCCAGCCCGTCATCCTGTCCTGCCCCTCGATCCGGTGTTTTGGCCATTTTGCCCCCCAGCGACCGGCCGGGCAATGCAGCCTGGCTTCACGAAATCCTGATGCGGCGTGCCCGGCCCGTGGCAGATTTGCCAGCGCCTCGGAATCGCTGGGCTTTCCTGTTGCGAGAAACGCGGCAGCGGCTAATCATGCGGCCATGAACGACGAAGACGAACACCCCCAACGCTATGCGCTGGTCAACGAACTGCACGCCCGGCCCTCGCCGCGGCTCCAGGCGCCCTGCACGGCGGTGTATCTGGCCATCAAGGAGCCGCGGGACGCCGCCAACCGCGACCGGGGCAGGGATGTCGCGCATCTGGCCCAGCTTTGCGCCCGCCACGGCGCGCCGCGCCCCGATACCAGCGCGGGCCATTACACCGCGCAGCTTGGCCGCCACCAGCTGCGCTGGGAAAGCCATACCGAGTTCGTGACCTATGCCGCCTTTGCGCCCGGCCTGCCGCCGCGGCCCTTCGATCCTTCCGCCGGGGCGATCTTTCCCGAGGATTGGCAGCACCAGGCGCCCGGCAAGCGCGTCGCGGCGGTGATGATCCAGGTCGACATCCTGCCCGACGACCCGGCCGAGATCCTGCCGCGCCTGTCGGAATGGTTCGCGGCCGACAGCATGGCCTCGGTCTGGGTGCTGGAGGAAGCGGCGGTGGTCGCCGGCGATTTCCGCATCGACCCGGCCGGCTGGATGCGCTTTGCGCTTTTCGTCAAGCCGAACACGCAGCCGGGCCGGATCGGCCGCATCGTGCAGCGGCTGCTGGACCTTGAGACCTATCGCGCCATGTCGATGCTGGGCCTGGGGCGTGCGCGCGACCTGACCTGGCAGCTCAATGCGCTGGATCCGCAGCTCAGCGACATCGTCCAGGGCATGAGCGACGAGAGCCGTCCGGCCGACGCGGTGCTGCAAGACCTGCTGTCGGTCTCGACCCGGCTGGAAAGCGCCGCGACCCAGCATGCCTTCCGCTTCGGCGCCAATGCGGCCTATGAGGCCATCGTCATGGACCGCATCGCCTCGCTGCGCGAATCGCGCTTCCTGGGCGGGCAGATGCTGACCGAGTTCATGGCGCGGCGCTATCTGCCCGCCATGCGCACCGCGAAATCGGCCGAGAAGCGGCTCTCGGCCATGCTGGACCGCAGCGAGCGCGCCGGCGAATTGCTGCGCACCCGCGTCGATGTCCAGCGCAGCGCCCAGAACCAGGAACTGATGCAGCGCATGGACCGGCGCGCCGACCTGCAATTGCGGCTGCAGCACACGGTCGAAGGGCTGTCGGTGGTGGCGATCAGCTATTACGCGGTGGGCCTTCTGGGCTATGCGCTTTACCCGCTGGCCCATGCGCTGCATATCGACAAGGCGGTGCTGGTCGCGGTCCTGACCCCCGTCGCGGTGCTGGGCGTCTGGCTGGGGATGCGGCGCATCCGCGCCCGGCTGCATGACGCCGGCCATTAGCCCCCAACCAACCGCCAGGAAGGAGCAACCGCATGATCCAGGCACCATCATCCCTTTCCACCCCGCCTGCCCAGGACCGTTCGTGATGGCCGGGCGGCTTCAGATGTATGGGCTTGCCCATTGCTCGACCTGCCAGAAGGCGCAGGCCGAGTTGCAGGCCGCGGGCTGGCAGGTCGAGTTCCGCGACGTGGCCAAGGCGCCGCTGGACCAGGACGAATGGCAGCGCATGATCACCGATTTCGGCGAGAAGCTGGTGAACCGCGCCAGCCTGACCTGGCGCGGCATGTCCGAGGACGAGCGTGCCGGCACGCCCTTGCAGATGCTTTCGGCCAAGCCCTCGCTGATGAAGCGGCCGGCGATCGTCGAGGGCGACAAGCGGCTGCTGGGCTGGACCGCGAATGTCAAGCGCGCGCTGGGGGTGGCGGCCTGAGTCGCCCCCTGGCCGGCTGCCGAAAAGCGGCGTGGGGCCTCGACCCGGCTCTGGAATCCGGGGCGTTCGCCAGGAACGGCCCGGAAAACGCGAATGTCCGGGCCGAATTGCGCCAGCTTGGGGACCATCTCCTTCGCAGGACGGGCTCAAGATCCTTCCCGGCCGCCCCTAGACGACATAGCGGTCGCGGCGGTGGTTGATCGCGATCACCAGGTTCAGCACCAGCGCGCCCAGGAACGACCAGGCCACCAGCTGCCAGTCGCGCAGCATCAGCGCACAGGCGAACAGGCAGGCGTCGAAGATCAACTGCGTCCAGCCGGCGCGAAAGCCGGTGGCGTCCTGCAGATACAGCGCCACGATGCCGACCCCGCCCAGCGAGGCGCCGTGCCGGAACAGCGCCAGCAGCGCCGAGCCGGTCAGGAATCCCACCAGCAGCGCCCCGACCGCCGGGTGGACATGGCCGAATTGCAGCCCCGCCGGCAGGATGGCGACCAGCGCTGACATCGTGGCGACGGCGATGAAGGATTTCAGCATGAAGCCCAGCCCCAGCCGGCGATAGCCCAGCCAGTAGAACGGCAGGTTCACCACGAAGAAGACCGGTGCGAAGCCCCAACCCGTCGCATAGGAGATCAGGATCGCCAGCCCCGCCGTCTGGCCGGTGACAAAGCCCAGATGCGTCAGCAGCAGCACGCCGACCGCGGCCATGAAACTGCCATAGGCCAGGCCCTGCGCATCTTCGATGGGGCTGTGGCGTGGGGAAGGGGTGTCGTCGCTCATGCGCCTCCTCTTGCCCGCGCCCGGCGGGGCCGGCAAGGGGGCATTGCGATCAGCGCAGCGGCGCGGCGTCGCGGTCTGCGGCGGCGGCGGCTTCGGGCGGCGCGGCGCGGTCGCTGACGGCGGCGGTGAAGGCGCCCTCGGGCTCGCGGCGCAGCACCGCGCGGCTGCCGCCGGCGCGCAGGGTCTCGACCGTGCGGCGATAATCCGCCTCGTCCAGCGCGCCGGTGGCCGACAGGAGCCCGGCGATGCCGCGCAGCATCCCGGCCTGCTGCTGCAAGGCGCCCGGATCAGGGTCGGGACCAAGAATCAACCGGGCGCTGTCCTCGGGCGCCGCGACCGCCTCGTGCCAGCCCTTCATGCTGGCGCGCAGGAACCGGGCCAGCCGCGCCTCGGCCTCGGGGGCGGTCAGGGCGCCGGCCAGGACATAGAGCCCGTCCTCCAGCACCGCGGCGCCCTGGTCCTGCGGATCGAGTTCGACCAGCCCCTCGCCCGGCACCGGGTCGTGGCTGAGCGTGCTGATGCAGGCGGCCTGTTTCTGGCGCAGCATCTCGGCCCCCGACCATTGCGCCAGCAGGCTGACTCCGGACAGGCTGCCGTCGGCGACCAGTCCCAGCCGGTTCAGCCAGGCCTGCAGCGGATATTCCGTGCCGCCGAACCGGCTGCCGATGGTCTTGCCGCGCAGATCGGCGGCGCTTGTCACGCCCGTCTCGCGCAGGCAGGTCAGCCGCAGCGCGGGGCGGGCGAAGATCTGCGCGATATTGACCAAGGGCAGGCCGTTTTCGCGGGCGACCAGCGCGGTGGACATCCAGGCGACCGCCAGATCGGCCTCGCCCCGCGCCAGCGTCTCGAAGGGCGGGGCCGCCTGATCCGCGGCCAGCAGCCGCACGGTCAGCCCTTCCTCGGCGTAATAGCCGCGCGCCTCGGCGACCAGATAGCCGGCGGATTCGGCCGGCGCCACGCCGCTCAGCTGCACGGTCAGATCCTCGGCCCGCGCGGTCAGCGCGGCAAGGACCAGCAGCAATGCGGCCGCGATCGGGGTTTTCGTCATCCGTTTCATCGCCGGCCATGGTTAGACGGCAGGCACCGGCCCCGCAAGCCGGCGCGCCCCACGATGCCGCGAGCGGGTCAGCCGCGCGAATAGACATCCTCGTAGCGGACGATGTCATCCTCGCCCAGATAGGCGCCGGTCTGCACCTCGATCAGCACCATCGGCACCTTGCCGGGGTTTTCCAGCCGGTGAACCGCGCCCAGCGGCACATAGATCGACTGGTTTTCGGTCAGCAGCGTCACGGTTTCATCCACCGTCACCCGCGCGGTGCCGGAAACCACGATCCAATGCTCCGAGCGGTGGAAATGCGATTGCAGCGACAGCGCGGCGCCGGGATTGACGACGATGCGCTTGACCTGGAAGCGGTCGGCCAGCGCCAGCGTCTCGAACCAGCCCCAGGGGCGGTGGTCGCGCAGGAAATGCTCGGCCTGGCGCGCGCCCTTGGCCTTCAGCGCGCTGACCGCCTTGCGCACCTCCTGCGCGCGGTCCATGCCGGCGACCAGAACGGCATCGTCAGTGGCCACGACCATCACGTCCTGCAGGCCGATGCCCACCACCTCGATCCCCTCGTCCTGCGAGCGCAGCAGCACGTTGTCGCAGTCGATCGCGGTCGAGCGGGCATCGGTCACGGCGCCGCGTTCGGCCGGCGCGGCATCCTGGATCTCGCGCCAGACCGCGTCCCAGCCGCCAAGATCCGACCAATGGCCCGAATAGCGCACGACCGACAGGTTGTCGGCCTTCTCCAGCACCGCATAATCCACCGACAGGTCGGGCAGCCGGTCCCAGGGTTCGGGCGCAAGCCGCAGGAAGCCCAGATCCATGCGCGCCTCGGTCAGCGCCGCCTGCACGGGGGCAAGATAGTCGGGCGCATGGGCCTTGAAGGCGTCGACCATGGTGCGGGCGGCGAAGAGGAAGATGCCGGCGTTCCACAGGAAATTGCCCTGCGCGATCATCCGCGCCGCATTCGCCGCGTCGGGCTTTTCGACGAAGCGTTTCAGCACCAGCGGGGCTTCGCCGCCGCTGTCGGTCCCGCCCTCGGCCTCCATGTAGCCATAGCCGGTCTCGGGGCGGGTGGGGGTGATGCCGAAGGTGACGATGCGGCCGGCCCGCGCGGCGGGCAGGCCCAGATCAACGGCGCGGCCGAAAGCCTCGGCATCCGGCACGACATGGTCCGAAGGCGCGACCAGCAGCAGCGCATCGGGGTCTTTTTCGGCGGCGGCCAGCGCGGCGGCCAGGATCGCCGGGGCGGTGTTGCGGCCGGCGGGCTCGATCAGGATGGCCGAGGGCACGATGCCGATCTGGTCCAGCTGTTCGGCGACGATAAAGCGGAAATCCGCATTGGTCATCACCAGCGGCGCGCCGTAGCGCGGTCCCGACAGGCGGCGGGCCGAGGCCTGGAACAGGCTTTCCTCGCCGACCAGCGGGGCGAATTGCTTGGGAAAGCTCTTGCGCGAGACGGGCCAGAGCCGGGTGCCGGAGCCGCCGGCCAGCAGAACGGGGGTGATCGTCATCGAAATCGCTCCATCGGCCTTGGGCCGTTACCTTCGGCCCCCTTATCCGCCGGGTTCCTTTCGCGTGCAAGTTGCGCAAAACGGCAGGATTGCCGGCCTGCTGCCCGAAACAGCCGCTCAATAGCCGCGCACCCGGTCCACCAGGTGCAGAAGCGGCGCGCCCTGCATGGCACGGCGCAGGTTCTCGGCCACCACCGGGGCGGCGCTGGCGGGCCGTGTCTCAGCCGCGACATGGGGGGTGACGGTGACGCCGGGATGGCGCCAGAACGGATGGTCGGGCGGCAGCGGCTCCTGCCGGAATACGTCCAGAACCGCATGGCCCGGCCGGCCGCGGTCCAGTGCCGCCAGCAGGGCCGCCTCGTCGATTAGCGTGCCGCGCCCGGCATTGATGACCGTCGCGCCCGGCGGCAGCAGGGCCAGCCGCTCGGCATCCAGCAGGTTGCGCGTCCCGGCCGTGTCGGGCAGCAGGCAGATCAGGATCTCGGCCCTGCCCAGGGCCTGGGGCAGGGCGTCGCCCGCCAGCACCTCGATCCCCGGCACCGGGCGGCCCGATTGCGACCAGCCGGCGACGCGGAAGCCCAGCCCCGCCAGCGCCAAGGCCACCGCCCGGCCCAGCTCGCCCATGCCCAGCACCGTCACGCCGCGCCCCTGCGCCAGGGGCGGGGTCAGCCGGTTGCGCCAGGCGCCGTCCTGGGCAAAGCGGTCCATGCCCAGATGCGTCCGCAGCGCCCAGCCGGTGCAATATTCCACCATGCCCTGCGCCAGCCCCGGATCGACCATGCGGCAGAGCGGCTGGGTCAGCGTGGGATTGGTCACGATGCGCTCGACCCCGGCCCAGAGGCTTTGGATCACGCGGGCGCGGGTGAAGGGGGTGAAGTCCAGCGCCTGCCCGTTCTCGGGATAGCCGGGCGCATAGATCAGCGCGTCGAAGCCCGCCGGATCGCCGTCGCGGCACAGCTCCATCTCGGGGCAGGCCGCGCGCAGGGCGGGGGACCAGGCATCCCACAGATGTGCGGGGGCGGCGAACAGCACCCGCATCCCCTCAGCCCCGCGGCCGGTGGACATGGGCCGATTGCACGATGCCGAAAGCCATCAGCAGGATCATCAGCGAGGTTCCTCCGTAACTGACCAGCGGCAGGGGCGAGCCCTTGGCCGGCAACATGCCCATCACCGTCGCCATGTTGATGGAAAAGTAAAGGAAGAACGTCCCGGCGATGCCGATGGTCATGAGGCTGGCGAAGCGGTCGCGGTTGGTCAGCGCCGAATACAGGCAGAAGCCCAGGATCAGCACGTAAAGCATCAGCAGCGATCCCGCGCCGACAAAGCCGAATTCCTCGGCCAGCGAGGTGAAGATGAAATCGGTGTGCTTCTCGGGCAGGAAGTTCAGCCGCGACTGCGTGCCCTGCATGAAGCCGCGCCCCGACCAGCCGCCAGATCCCAGCGCGATCTGCGCCTGGGCGATGTTATAGCCCGCGCCCAAGGGGTCCGATCCGGGGTCGAGGAAGGTGTCGATGCGACGGAACTGGTAGTCGTGCAGCAATTGCCAGTCGGTGCCGCGGCTTTCCATCACCGCGGTGATACCGGCCACGACGATGGCGATGACGCCGGCGAAATACCACAGGCTGACGCCGGCTGCGAACATGACGATGCCGCCGCCTGCGATCAGCATGATCGAGGTGCCCAGGTCGGGCTGCATCAGCACCAGCCCCGTCGGCAGCAGGATCAGCACCACCGGCACCAGCACCCAGAACGGGCGCGAGACCTTTTCCACCGGCAGCCAGTCGTAATAGGCCGCCAGCGTCAGCACGAAGGCGACCTTGGTCAGCTCCGAGGGCTGGATGCGGATCGGCCCCAGCACCAGCCAGCGCTGCGCGCCCATGCCGACATGGCCCATCACCTCGACCAGCACCAGCAGGCCGACGCAGATCACGTAGGAGGCCACCGAGATCGAGCGCCAGAACCAGATCGGCACGAAGGCCAGCGCGAACATCAGCACCATGCCGACGGCGAAGCGTTCCATCTGCGGGCCGGCCCATCGGTCGATGTCGCCGCCCGAGACGGAATAGAGCATCAGGAAGCCGATGCAGCTGACCGCGGTGACCAGGAAGACCAGGGGCCAGTTCAGATACAGGATCTTGCGCCAGCCGGTCGGCACCTGCGCGACGTGATAGTCCAGATAGCTCATGGCTCAGGCCCTTGCGCGTCCCTCGCCCTTGCGGGCCGAGGGGGTCAGGTTCAGGCGCGACCACATTTCCTGCACCTTGGCGCGCTCGGATTCGGGATAAGCGGTCAGCGGCGGCAGGCCGTCCGCCAGCGCATAAAGCAGGATGTCGCGGGCGATGGGGGCCGCCACCGCACCGCCGCCGCCGCCATGCTCGACCACGACCGAGACCGCATAGCGGGGCATCTCGTAGGGCGCGAAGCAGACGAACAGCGCATGGTCGCGCCGGTTCCAGGGCAGCTGGTCGTTCGAGATCACGCCGCGGGCGCGTTCGGCGGCGGTGATGTTGCGCACCTGGCTGGTGCCGGTCTTGCCGGCCATCTGCCATTCCGGCGCCAGGATGCGCGAGCGGCGGGCGGTGCCGCGGGGCGCGTTCATCACCGCGTCCATGCCCGCCCGCGCCGTGCGCAGGTTCAGCGGGTTGATGTCCAGTTCCGGCCATTCCGGCACCGGCTCGGCCACGCCGTCGATGGCGCGCACCAGCCGCGGCGCCACCGCGCGCCCCGTCGCCACCCGCGCCGTCATCACCGCCAGCTGCAACGGCGAGGCCAGGACATAGCCCTGGCCGATCGAGGCGTTGAGCGAATCGCCCACCTGCCATTCCTGGTCGTAGCGCGCCTTCTTCCAGGCCCGGTCGGGCGCGATGCCCTCGGCAATGGCGGACATGGGCAGGTCGTGGCGCACGCCGATCCCCAGCTTGCGCGCCATGGCGGCGATGCGGTCGATGCCGACGCGCTGCGCCAGTTCGTAGTAATAGACGTCGCAGGAATGTTCGAGGCTGCGCAGCGCATCGACCATGCCGTGCCCGCCCCGGCTCCAGCAGTGGAAGCGCCGCCCGGCGACCTGGGTATAGCCGGGGCAATAGAAGCGCGAACCGGCGTTGATGACCCCGGCCTCGAGCCCTGCGAGCAGCGTCACCATCTTGAAGGTCGAGCCGGGCGGATAGACACCCTGCACCGTCTTGTCGGCCAGCGGGCGGTGGTCATGTTCCATCAGCGCGCGATAGTCCGGGCCCGAGATGCCGCGCACGAACTTGTTCGGATCGAAGACCGGCGAGGAGGAAATCGCCAGGATGTCGCCGTTGGTCACGTCGATCACCACCGCCGCGGCGCTTTCGCTGCCCAGCCGCTGGGTGGCGAAATTCTGCAACCCCGCGTCCAGCGTGGTCTGCACCGTGGCGCCCTGCTGCCCCTCTTGCCGCGACAGCTCGCGCATCTCGCGCCCGGCGCTGTTCACCTCGACCCGGCGCGAGCCGGCCTTGCCGCGTAGCGCCTCTTCCAGCTTGGCCTCCATGCCGACCTTGCCCAGCTGGAACTCGGGCAGGCGCAGCACCGGGTCGGGATCCTCGATCTTCGAGAGGTCGTAATCCGAGACCGGGCCGACATAGCCCAGCACATGCGCGAAATCGCCGGCGCGCGGATAGCTGCGCGACAGCCCCGCCTCGGGCGTCACGCCGGGCAGGGCCGGGGCATTGAGCGCGATCGAGGAAAACTCGTCCCAGGTCAGGCGGTCGGCCACCAGCACCGGGGTCACGGCGCTGCGCCTGTGGATCTCGGCCAGGATCTCGGCGGCCTGGCGGTCGCTCATCGGGATAATGTGGCGCAGCCGGGCGATCACGGCCGAGACATCGCCCGCCTCCTCGCGGGTCAGGGTGACGCGATAGTTCTGTTCGTTGCCGGCGATGATGGTGCCGTTGCGGTCCAGGATCAGCCCGCGCGCCGGCGGCAGCAGCCGGATCTTGATCGAGTTGCCGTCCGACAGCATCCGGTATTCGTCGGCATGTTCCACCTGCATCGAGCGCAGCTTCAGCCCCAGGACCGACACCACCGCCGCCTGGATCGTCCCCAGCATCAGCACCCGGCGGGTGATGAGCCGGCTGCTTTCGGCGATTTCGCGTTCCGATTTGCGCATGGCTCAGCGATGCCTCGTGTCTCGTTCGGCGCGGCCGCGCGGCAGGCCAAGCGCCCAGCCGGCAAGGCCCGCGACCAGCGGATAGGCGGCGATCGTGGCGATGAATTGCAAGATCACCTGCCCGAACGGGGGAAGGGGCAGGAAAAATACCGCCAGCAATACGCGGTTTGCCACCATCATCAGCGCCAGGAGCGTCGCCACCCGCAGCCATTCAACCATGAAAGGCAGTTCGCGCCAATGCGGCTCGCGCTTTCTTGCGGCCTCGGTGACGATGACGGCCAGGGCGGCGCCCAGGCCGATGGGGCGCATCAGCAGGATGTCCTCGATCAGGAACAGCGCGGCGATGGTCGCGACCGGCACCTGTTCGGGACGGCGCAGCACCCAGACCAGCACCAGGCACAGCGCCAGGTCCGGCCCCGGCCAACCGATGCGGCCCGGCGCCAGCGGCAGAAGCCGCCAGAACAGGATCGCCAGGAACAGCGCCACGAACAGCGCCTGCCCCAGGAACCGGCGGCGGCGGGCGGGATCAATCATCCCCGGCCCCGGCTGCGGCCTCGGAATTCTCGCCGGCCGCCTGCATGTCGGCCAAGGG
This sequence comes from Paracoccus pantotrophus, assembly GCF_008824185.1. Taxonomy (NCBI): domain Bacteria; kingdom Pseudomonadati; phylum Pseudomonadota; class Alphaproteobacteria; order Rhodobacterales; family Paracoccaceae; genus Paracoccus; species Paracoccus pantotrophus. Next base: position 978,383 of record NZ_CP044423.1, on the reverse strand, counting down.
CGGCAGGGGCGGGCCGATGAAATCCGCCGGCGGCGGTGGGATCAGCAGCCCGGTATCGGAAAGCTGCTCGGCCGGGTGGCTGCGCAGCACGCGCAGGAATTCCAGCCGGCCATAATCGGCGGCCAACCGCACCCGCAGCCGGCCGTCGCTGGCCAACGCCACCTGGCCGACCGGCAGGCCCGGCGGGAACACCCCCCCGTCGCCCGAGCTGATCACCCGGTCGCCGGGGCGCAGGTTTTCCGGGCTTTCGATGAAGTCCAGCGCCGGCAGGGCGGTGTTGTCCCCGGTCAGCAGCGCATGCTGGCCCGAGGGCAGGATCGTCACCGGGATGCGGCTGGAGGGATCGGTCAGCAGCATGACCCGGCTGGTGGTCTGCCCCACGCCCGAGATGCGCCCCACGAGCCCCAGCCCGTCCATCGTCGCCCAGCCGTCCAGGATGCCGTCGCGCGCGCCGACGTTCAGCAGCACCGACTGGCGAAAGGCCGTGCCGCTGTCGGTCAGCACCACGCCCGAGACCGAGGTCAGCGCGGGGTCGATCCTGACATTGTTCTGCGCCAGAAGCTTGGCGTTTTCCTGTTCCAGCTGCACGGCCGCCTCTTTCCAGGCCGCCATCTTCTGCAGCTCGCGCCGCAATTCCTGGTTCTGCTCGTAGAGCCGGGCATAGGACTGGAAACCCGAGACCATGCGCGACAGCTTCGTCACCGGCGCCATCACCCAGTCGAAACTGGGCACGAAACGGTCGATGAAGGCGGCGCGCATGCGCTCGGCGCGCGGGCTGTCGATCTGCCAGAACAGGAACACCGCCAGCAGCACCAGCACCAGCAGCGAAACCAGGATGCGGCGGACCGGAGCCGCGTAATCAGGGCCCTTGCGCGCCATGGGCCAAACCCGCTCAGCTGTCGTAATCGATCACGTGGCGCAGTTGCTTTTCGAATTCAAGGGCCTTGCCGGTGCCCAGGGCCACGCAGCTCATCGGCTGGTCGGCCAGGCTGATCATCAGCCCGGTCTGCTCGCGCAGCGCCAGGTCCAGCTCGCCCAGCATGGCGCCGCCGCCGGTCAGCATGACGCCGCGGTCCACGATGTCGGCGGCGAGGTCGGGCGGCGTCGCCTCCAGCGCCACCATCACCGATTCGCAGATCTGCTGCACCGGCTCGGCCAGGGCCTCGGCGACCATGGCCTGGGTGATCTCCATCTCTTTCGGGATGCCGTTCAAGAGGTCGCGGCCGCGCACCATGATCGCGGCGCCGCGCCCGTCGTCGGGCATGCGGGCGGTGCCGATCTGGGTCTTGATGCGCTCGGCCGTCGATTCGCCGATCAGCAGGTTGTGGCTGCGGCGCAGGTAGTTGATCAGCGCGTCATCCATCCGGTCGCCGCCGATGCGGACCGAGCGGGCATAGACCACGTCGCCCAGCGACAGCACCGCAACCTCGGTGGTGCCGCCGCCGATGTCGACGACCATGCTGCCGGTCGGCTCGGTGATCGGCATGCCGGCGCCGATGGCGGCCGCGATCGGCTCGGCGATCAGCCCGGCGCGGCGCGCGCCGGCCGAAAGCACCGACTGGCGGATGGCGCGCTTCTCGACCGGGGTGGCGCCATGCGGCACGCAGATGATGACCTTGGGCTTCGAGAAGGTGGTGCGCTTGAACACCTTCTTGATGAAATGCTTGATCATTTCCTCGGCGCTGTCGAAATCGGCGATGACCCCCTCGCGCATCGGCCGGATCGCCTCGATGCTGCCCGGCGTGCGGCCCAGCATCAGCTTGGCGTCCTCGCCCACCGCCAGCACCTGTTTCTTGCCGTCCTTGACGTGATAGGCGACGACCGAGGGCTCGTTCAGGATGACGCCCTTGCCCTTGACGTAGATCAGCGTGTTCGCGGTCCCCAGGTCGATCGCGATATCGGTGGAAAACAACCCGCCAAAGGCCATGTGAACTACCCCTTCCGCCGTCCCTGCCAAGACGGCATTCCTGCCGCCCTTTTTGCGCGCGGCCATTGCCCGATTGCCCCGACGAGTCGCCCCGTCGAAGGTGCTGGACATATAGGCCGAGCCTTGGCGCGGGGAAACCGGAAAATGATGCCCCGCCGGGCCGCGCCCCTGTTTCGCGCAAGGCGCGGCGCGCGCGCTTGACCGGCCGGCACGGGCTGCTAGGCTGCCGCCGGTTTTGGTGACGAGGAAAGGGCAGGGTTTGCAGGACGTTATCGTGGGGATCTGCCGTTTTTCCTTCCTGGGCCGCTGCGACTGGGCCGGGACCGCGGGGCAGGGGGCCGGTGCGCCCGAGCGTCTGGCGCAGCGCGGCGCCATGCTTTACGCGCCCGAGCGGCTGGAGCGCCGCTTTGCCGCCTTCCAGGCGCTGTGCCTGCCCTCGATCAAGGCCCAGACCGACGCGGATTTCCGCTTCTGGCTGCTGACCTCGCCCGATATGCCGCGTCCCTGGCTGGACCGGCTGCGCGATCTGTGCGCCGGCGTGCCGCAGATCCGGCTGATCGTCTCGGACAGGCGCGAGACGGTGAACGCGTTGCGCGAGCCCCTGCGCGAGGCGGCCGAGGCGGCGGGCCGGCCGGTGATCCAGTTCCGGGTCGATGACGACGACGCCTTCAGCCGCCATCACGTCGCCCGCATCCGCCGCCATGCCCGGCGCTTCGCCGACCTGCCGGCCTTTGCCATCAGCTACCCGCAGGGTCTGGTCATGGGCAGCTACGAGGGCGAGCCGATCAGCTACTGGCGCGCGCACCAGCCCTTCCTGGGCGCGGGGGCGGCGGTGCGCATGCGCGGGCCGGGGCGCTGCATCTATGCCTATAACCACTTCCAGCTGCCCAGGTATTTCCCGGCCTTCACCGACGTGGACGGCCTGGGCTATGTGCAGACCCGCTGGGACGAAGGCGATTCCGTCGCCACCATCGTTGCCAGGTTCCCGAAATGGTTCCAGCAACTCGACCCGGCCGAGTTCCAGCGCGAACTGGCCGAGGACTTTCCCTTTCTGCAAGGCGTCGACCTGGGCTTCGTGGAACGCAAGGGGGCGGCCTGACCGCCCCCGTCACTTCCCGCGGCGGTCAGTGCGAATACATGCTGACCTGCTTGGCATCGGCGCCTTCGCCGACCATGTCGCGGCGCACCTTCAACCGGTTCAGCGCCCCCACATAGGCCTTGACGCTGGCCAGGATGGTGTCGGTATCCGAGGCCTGGCCGGTGGCGATGCGGCCTTCCTCCTCCATGCGCACGCTGACGGTGGCCTGGGCATCGGTGCCCTCGGTCACGGCATGGACCTGGTAGAGCTGCAGCCGCGCCTTATGCGGCCAGATCGCCTTGACGGCGTTGAAACAGGCATCGACCGGGCCGTCGCCGGTGGCATGGACGGTCTTTTCCTCGCCGCCGACCGTCATGGTCAGGTCGGCCGACTGCCCGTCCGTGCCGCAGACCACGCGCAGGTGCTTCACCTGCAGGTAATCGTGCTCGGTATTGGCGGCGCTGTCCTGCATCAGCGCCACCAGGTCGTCGTCGTAGATCTCCTTCTTGCGGTCGGCCAGGGCCTTGAAGCGCACGAAGATGTCCCTCAGCTGGTTGTCGCCCAGCTCGTAGCCCAGGTCGCGCAGCTTCGAGCGCAGCGCGGCGCGGCCCGAATGCTTGCCCATGGCGATATTGGCCTCGTTCAGGCCGATATCGGCGGGGCGCATGATCTCGAAGGTCTCGACATTCTTCAGCACGCCGTCCTGGTGGATGCCGGATTCGTGCAGGAAGGCGTTCTTGCCGACGATGGCCTTGTTGAACTGCACCGGAAAGCCCGAGACCTGGCTGACCCGGCGCGAGATGCCCATGATCTTCGTTGTGTCGATGCCGGTCGTATAGGGCATGATGTCGTGGCGCACCTTCAGCGCCATCACCACCTCTTCCAGCGCGGTGTTGCCGGCCCGCTCGCCCAGCCCGTTGATGGTGCATTCGACCTGGCGCGCGCCGGCCTCGACGGCGGCCAGGGCATTGGCGGTCGCCATGCCCAGGTCGTTGTGGCAATGCGTGGCGAAGACCACCCCGTCGGCACCCGGCACCCGCTCCAGCAGCATGCGGATCAGCGCGGCCGATTCGCGCGGCGCGGTATAGCCCACGGTGTCGGGGATGTTGATGGTGGTGGCGCCGCAGCGGATGGCGATCTCGACCACCCGGCACAGATAGTCGTGCTCGGTCCGGGTGGCGTCCATCGGCGACCATTGCACGTCGTCGCACAGGTTGCGGGCATGGCTCACGGTCTGCTCGATCCGCTCGGCCATCTGGTCCATGTCCAGGTTCGGGATGGCCCGGTGCAGCGGCGAGGTGCCGATGAAGGTATGGATGCGCGGGCGCTTCGCATGCTTCACCGCCTCCCAGCAGCGGTCGATATCGGGGAACTGGGCGCGGGCCAGGCCGCAGATCACGGCGTTCTGCGCCTGTTTCGCGATCTCGCTCACGGCGGCGAAATCGCCCTCCGAGGCGATGGGAAAGCCCGCCTCGATGATGTCCACGCCCATCTCGTCCAGCATCTGGGCGATTTCCAGCTTCTCGCTATGGGTCATGGTGGCGCCGGGCGATTGCTCGCCGTCGCGCAGGGTGGTGTCAAAGATCAGGACGCGGTTCGGATCGGTCATGTCGGGAATCCTTCTTCATGCTCGCATAGGGTCCGGGCACGAACCTGACTGAGCGGCGGCCCGGAGACCCGCTCAGCGCAGCGTAAGAAGAAGGAGACCGCGGTGGTTCACGGCAATGCGCGCGCCGTCATGCGCGTGCGGGGCCGTGGCAATGATCTGCTGCATCCGAGTCATGGCGCGGACTATAAGACCCGCGCCACCGGCTTGAAAAGGCAAAAAATACGCCCGCCGGACTTTTCCCGGCCCTGGAACCGGCCGGGGCGATGCCATCTCGCACCGCCCCGGGGACTTCTTCGTTCTTCAAATACCCATCCGCCCGTGCCGCAGGCGCGGCGTCTCAAAGCGCGCGCCAGCCGATGTCGCGGCGGCAGAATCCCTCGGGCCAGTCGATGCCGTCGACCAGCGCATAGGCGCGGGCATGCGCCTCGGCCAGCGTCGCCCCGCGCCCGGTCGCGGCCAGGACGCGCCCGCCGGTGGCGACGATCTGCCCGTCGCGCCGCGCGGTTCCGGCGTGAAACACCATGCGGAAACTGTCCTCGGGCAGCGCATCGAGCCCGCCGATCATGCTGCCCTTCTCATAGGCGCCGGGATAGCCCTTCGCGGCCAGCACCACGGTGAGCGCGTGGTCGTCGGCCCAGCTCACCGCCATCTCGCCCAGCCGGCCCTCGGCGCAGGCCAGGATCAGGTCCAGCGCCTGCGCGCCCAGCCGCATCATCAGCACCTGGCATTCCGGGTCGCCGAAGCGGACATTGTATTCCACCAGCCGCGCCCGGCCGCCCTCGATCATCAGCCCAGCATAGAGCACGCCCTGGAACGGCGTACCGCGCCGCGCCATCTCGGCCACGGTGGGGCGCACGATCTCGGCCATCACCTGGTCCTGGATGGCTTCGGTCAGCACCGGGGCCGGGGAATAGGCGCCCATGCCGCCGGTATTCGGCCCGGTATCGCCGTCGCCCACGCGCTTGTGGTCCTGGGCGGTGCCGATCGGCAGACAATCCGTCCCGTCGCACAGGACGAAGAAGCTCGCCTCCTCGCCCTCCATGAACTCCTCGATCACCACCTCGGCCCCGGCCGTGCCGAAGGCGCCGCCGAAGGCGTCGTCTACGGCGGCGACGGCCTCGGCCTCGGTCATCGCGACGGTCACGCCCTTGCCGGCGGCCAGCCCGTCCGCCTTCACGACGATGGGCGCGCCCTGCGCGCGGATATAGGCCCGCGCCGGCTCGGCGGCATCGAAGCGCGCCCAGGCGGCGGTCGGCGCGCCGCAGGCGTCGCAGACCGCCTTGGTGAAGCTTTTCGAGGCCTCCAGCATCGCCGCCGCCCTGGACGGGCCGAAGACCAGGATCCCCGCCGCCCGCAATTCGTCGGCGACGCCGGCCGCCAGCGGCGCCTCGGGGCCGATCACCACCAGGTCGATGGCGTTCTCCTCGCAAAAGCCGATCACGGCGGGGCCGGACAGGATGTCCAGTTCCGCCAGCCGGGCCAGCGGCTCCATCCCGGCATTGCCCGGCGCGACGAACAGCCGGTCGCATTTCGGATTCTGCCGGATCGCCCAGGCCAGCGCATGTTCGCGCCCGCCGCTGCCGAGGATCAGGATGTTCATGCGAAAAGGCCCCCTTGCGAATGTCTGGCGACTTCTAGGAACTGCCCCGCGCCGGATCAATCCCCCAAACCCCTTGATCCCGCCCGCGCCCCGCGCCACAACCGGGCCATGGAGCTTTTCGAAGAGACGCCCGCCAGCAACGCCCATGAATTCACCGTCTCCGAGATCTCGGGCGCGGTGAAGCGCGTGCTCGAGGGCGAGTTCGGCCGCGTCCGCGTGCGCGGCGAGATCGGCCGCGTCTCGCGCCCCTCGTCCGGGCACCTTTACTTCGACCTCAAGGACGACCGCGCTGTGATCGCCGCCGTGACCTGGAAGGGGCAGGCCGCGCGCCTCTCGACCCGCCCCGAGGAGGGGATCGAGGTCATCGCCACCGGCCGGCTGACCACCTTTCCCGGCCAGTCGAAATACCAGCTGATCGTCGAGGAACTCGAACCCGCCGGCGTCGGCGCGCTGATGATGATGCTGGAGAAGCGCCGCAAGGCGCTGGCGGCCGAAGGGCTGTTCGACGAATCGCGCAAGCGCCCGCTGCCCTATCTGCCGCGGGTGATCGGCGTCGTGACCTCGCCCTCGGGCGCGGTGATCCGCGACATCCTGCACCGGCTGCGCGACCGCTTTCCGACGCGGGTGCTGATCTGGCCGGTGGCGGTGCAGGGCGAGGGCTGCGCGCCGCAGGTCGCCGCGGCGATCCAGGGCTTCAACGCGCTGCCCCAGGGCGGGGCGATCCCGCGCCCCGAGCTGATCATCGTCGCCCGCGGCGGCGGCAGCCTCGAGGATCTCTGGGGCTTCAACGAGGAAGCCGTGGTCCGTGCCGCCGCCGCCAGCGCGATTCCGCTGATCTCGGCCGTGGGGCACGAGACCGATACCACGCTGATCGATTTCGCCGCGGACCGCCGGGCGCCGACGCCCACCGCCGCGGCCGAGATGGCGGTGCCGGTGCGCGCCGAACTGGCCGCCCGGCTGGCCGAGATCCGGGCCCGGATGATGCGCGCCGCCCAGGGGGGCAACCAGCGCCGGCGCCAGCGGCTGGCCGACCTGGGCCGCGCGCTTGGCCGGCCGCAGGCGCTGACCGACCCGGCCCGGCAACGTTTCGACCTGTTCGCCGAGCGGCTGGAGCCGGCGCTGCGCGGTTTCGTGCGCGCCCGCCGCGACCGGCTGAACGCGCTGCCGCTGTCGCTGTCGGCCCTGCGCACCATGCTGCGCAGCCGGCGCGATGCGTTGCAAGGGCAGGGGCAGCGGCTGCCGCTTTGCCTTGAGCGGCTGGGCCGGCGCCGGACCGAGCGCCTGGCCGAGCTCGGCAGCCGATTGGAGCGGGCTCGCGCGCGGATGCTGGCCGATGCCGCGCGCCAGACCGCCCGCGACCGCGACATGCTGGAGCGCATGGCTGCAAGGCTTGCCGCCGCCGCCGCGCGCATGCTGCCGCCCCGCCGCGAGGCGCTGGAGCGGCTGGACCGCTTGCGCCAGACGCTGGGCTATCGCGAGACCCTGCGCCGCGGATTCGCCGTCGTGCATGGTCCTGCGGGCCTGCTGACCGAGGCGGCCGAGGCGGCGCAGGCCCCGCGTTTCGAGATCGAGTTCCTGGACGGCCGACTGACGGCGCGCCCCGACGCGCCCCCGGCAAAACCCGCCCGCAAGCCGCGCGAGCCCCGGGGCCAGAAATCGCTTTTCTAGCGCGCCAGGCCCAGGGCCGCGCAGCAGGATGCGGAAAACCGCCGCGCGGGCGGGGCTTTTCTCTTGCGGCGCGATGACCTATCTGCGGCATGAAGCGCAAGGAAGGCACCCATGGCCAAGATCACTTACATCGAGCACAACGGCACCGTCCACGAAATCGACGTCAAACCCGGCATGACCGTGATGGAGGGCGCGCGCGACAACGGCGTACCCGGCATCGATGCGGATTGCGGCGGCGCCTGCGCCTGTTCGACCTGCCATGTCTATGTGGCGTCGGAATGGGTGGACCGGCTGCCGCCCAGGGATCCGATGGAAGAGGACATGCTGGACTTCGCCTGGCAGCCCGATCCGGTGCGCTCGCGCCTGACCTGCCAGATCAAGGTGACGCCGGAACTCGACGGGCTGGTGGTGAACCTGCCCGAACGCCAGATCTGAGCGCAGCCGCGTCCCGCTCAGGCCTTTTCGCTGGTGGCGGGCGCGGATGCGGGCGCATTGGCCCGGATCAGGTTGCCCATGAACTCGGCGAATATCCGTTCGGCGAGTTCGCGGGTCGAGCGGGAATCGCCGTCGAACCAGGGATCGGTGCTGCGCGTCAGGAACATCATGTTGCCGCCCTTGACCAGGCAATGCAGCATCATGGTCGAGATGTCGATGTCGGTGTCCGGGGACAGGATGCCGAGCCGCTGCGCCTCGGACAGCTTGCGGTGATAGAGGTCGCGCATCGAGCTGGTATAGCGATGCAAGGCGCTGCCGGGCTTGATCGGGCCGCAAAGCCTATCGACCAGAAGCCGAAACAGCGTCGGATTCGCCTCGGCCCAAGCCAGATAGCTGTGGGCGATCGAATGCATCTGTTCGATCGGGTCGGCGGTATTGGCCTGGATCACCCCCTCGCGCAGCGCATCGTTGAGCAGGGTGACGGCGTGATAGATCAGCCCCTCGTGCAGTTCCTCGATCGAACTGAACATGCTGCGGATCTCTTCCTCGCTCGCCGCGGTGCGCGGGGCAAGTTCGGCGAGGTCAGAGGGCAGCCGGCCGCTTTCCTCCAGATGCTCCTGGGCGGCGAAGATCAAGCTTTGATAGATATTCCCCCGGCCTTCCATCAGCCGCTCCTGAGACAACTTGCTTCAAATCTAACAGAGTTTCTCCGCCGCGAAAGCCTGTAATCCCAAGCGGCGGAAAGAAGCTCAACCCTCGGCGCGGGACTGGCGCTTGCGCTCGTGCGGGTCCAGGTAACGCTTGCGCAGGCGGATGTTCTTGGGCGTGACCTCGACCAGCTCGTCATTGTCGATATAGGCGATGGCCTCTTCCAGCGACATGCGCACCGGCGGGGTCAGCCGCACCGCCTCATCCGTGCCCGAGGCACGCACGTTGGTCAGCTTCTTGCCCTTCAGCGGGTTCACTTCCAGGTCGTTGTCGCGCGAATGCTCGCCGATGATCATGCCCTGATAGACCTGCTCTTGTGCGCCGATGAACATCTTGCCGCGCTCTTCCAGGTTCCACAGCGCATAGGCCACCGAAACCCCGTCCTCCATGGAAATCAGCACGCCCTGGCGGCGGCCCTGGATCGCGCCCTTGTAGGGCGCCCAGCCGTGGAAGATGCGGTTCAGCACGCCGTTGCCGCGGGTGTCGGTCATGAACTCGCCGTGATAGCCGATCAGCCCGCGCGAGGGCACATGGGCGACGATGCGGGTCTTGCCGGTCCCGGCGGGGCGCATGTCCACCATCTCGCCCTTGCGGTCGCCGGTCAGCTTTTCGATCACCACGCCGGTATAGTCGTCATCGACGTCGATGATGACCTCCTCGATCGGTTCGAGGCGCTGGCCGTCCTCTTCGCGGAAGATGACGCGCGGGCGCGAGATCGACAGCTCGAATCCCTCGCGGCGCATGTTCTCGATCAGCACGCCCATCTGCAGTTCGCCGCGGCCCGAGACGATGAAGGCGTCGCCGCCCGGCGTGTCCTCGACCTTGATGGCGACATTGGTCTCGGCCTCTTTCATCAGCCGCTCGCGAATCACCCGCGACTGCACCTTGTTGCCGTCGCGGCCCGCCAGCGGGCTGTCGTTGATGCCGAAGGTGACGCTGATCGTCGGCGGATCGATGGGCTGGGCGGGCAGGGGCGTGTCCACCTCGAGCGCGCAGAGCGTATCGGCCACGGTAGCCTTGGACATGCCGGCCAGGGTGACGATGTCGCCCGCCACCGCCTCGTCGATCGGCTGCTGGTTCAGGCCGCGGAAGGCCAGCACCTTGGAGACACGGAACTGCTCGATGCGCTCGCCGTCGCGCGACAGCGCCTTGATGGTGTCGCCGGCCTTGGCGCGGCCGGCCTCGACCCGGCCGGTCAGGATGCGGCCGATGAACGGGTCGGCGCCCAGCGTGGTCGCCAGCATCTGGAAGGGCTCGTCCTGGCGCTCGATCTGTTTCGGCGCCTCGACATGGCGCAGCACCAGATCGAACAGCGCCGTCATGTCCTTCCTGGGCCCTTCCAGGGTCTCGTCGGCCCAGCCGCCGATGCCGGAGGCATAAAGATGCGGGAAATCAAGCTGTTTGTCGCTGGCGCCCAGGTTGGCGAACAGGTCGAACACCTCATCCAGCGCCTTGTCGGGATCGGCGGCGGGCTTATCCACCTTGTTCAGCACCACGATGGGCCGCAGCCCCAGGGCCAGCGCCTTGGAAGTCACGAACTTGGTCTGCGGCATCGGACCTTCGGCGGCATCGACCAGCAGGCAGACGCCGTCCACCATCGACAGGATGCGCTCCACCTCGCCGCCGAAATCGGCGTGGCCGGGGGTGTCGACGATATTGATGCGGGTTCCCTTCCACTCGACCGAGGTCGCCTTGGCCAGGATGGTGATGCCGCGCTCACGCTCGATGTCGTTGCTGTCCATCACGCGCTCGGCCACGGCCTGATTTTCGCGGAAACTGCCCGATTGCTTCAAGAGCTGATCGACCAGGGTCGTCTTGCCATGGTCGACATGGGCGATGATCGCGATATTGCGGATGTCCATAGGGGGCCTTTTTCAGAATTTGCGCCCCCGGTAACGCAGAGGGGCGCGAAAGGCCAGCGCCAATCGCAGGCAGGATGTCAGCGCAGGCCCAGAAGCCCCAGGATGAACAGCACTACGACGACAAGGCCGACAAGATAGATGATCGAGTTCATGACGGATTCCTCCCTTGGGCCGGCCGGGCAAGGGATCCGCCCGATCGCTGGCTGTCGCATGGGAAACCCGCCGCGTCGGCCAAGGTTCCCGGCCGACGGCGATCAGACATCCTGTCGGGCCAGTGATTCGATCAGCGGTCGGACACCCGAAAGATCGTAGCCCGCCCGTGCCGCGGTCTGAAGCAGATCCGCTACCGGTTCCTGTCCGGCGCGGGCCAGCGCCCAGAGCACGGTCGAGCGGTTGCCGGACCGGCAATAGGCCAGCTTGGGTCCGGGCGCGGCCAGCGCCTCGGCCTGGGCCGAGATCATCTGCGGCGTGATCTGGCCGGGGGGGAAGGGGTTGAAGTGATATGCCATCCCCGCCGCCTCGGCCGCCGCGCGCATCGCCTCGTCACCCTCGTCCGGGCCGACCTCCTCGTCGGGGCGGTTGTTGATCAGCACGCGAAAGCCGGCCTCGGCCAAGGCTGGCAGATCCTCGGGGCGGATCTGGGCGGCCACGGCAAGGTCGGGGGTCAGTTGTCGCAGGTCCATGCGGAGCTCCTTGGGCTTCGGTCGGGCCGGAATGGCGGCATGCGGCGACGGTTCCTTCCGTTTTGCCGTCCTGTCAAGCGCCGCGATGCCGGATGAACCTAGCCGACCGCCGAGGTTTCCTCGACCAGCAGCGGCAGGCGAGCGAAATCGTCGAACGTGCCGCGATGCGTCATCTGCTCGACCGGAGTCTTGCGATAGCCGCGGGTGAACAGCAGGAAGGGGACGCCGGTGTTGCTGGCGCATTCCTCGTCGAATTCGCTGTCGCCGACATAGACCCCGCGCGGATTCAGGGGATCGGCGCCCAGGCCGGCGAAAGCCGCGCGCAGGGGGGCCGGATCGGGCTTGCGCTGGGGCAGGGAATCGCCGCCCACCACGGCCCCGAACAGTTGCGCGATGCCGAAATGGTCGAGGATCGCCCGCGTCGGGCCCAGGGGCTTGTTGGTGCAAAGCCCCAGCGGATAGCCGCGATCGGCCAGGATCCCCAGCGCCTCGGCGACATTGGGATAAAGCCGGGTCAGGCCGGTGGCGTCGTGATAGCGGGTCATGAACGAGGCAACCAGGTCGCGATGCGCCTCGACCGGCAGCGCGGTGGTGCCGATGACGCGCCGCCACAGCAGGTCGACGCCGCCGCCGACGAAGCCGCGAACCTGATCCAGCGTCAGGGGCGCCACGCCATGCAGGCGCAATACCGCGTTCACGCAGGCATGGATGTCGGGCACGCTGTCGATCAATGTGCCGTCAAGATCGAAAACCACGGGGCAGGGGGCAAAGCAGATGTTCATTCACGCCTTCCATTTGATCGAGCAACCCATCGAGGCCACCTGGTCGCGCGGGCCCTGCCCGGTTTCGGCGATCTGCACCATGGCCTCGTACAGCTCGCGCCGGGCATCCGGCGGGGCGGGATTGCGGCCCGAGGCGTCCAGTCGGCCACGATACTGCAACTCGCCCGCGGCATTGTAGCCGAAGAAATCCGGCGTGCATTCGGCGCCATAGGCGCGCGCGACGTCCTGGCTTTCGTCATAGAGATAAGGAAAGGTGAAGCCGTGCTTCTCGGCCTCGATCTTCATCTGCTCGGGTCCATCCTGCGGATATTCGCCGACGTCGTTGGCCGAGATCGCCACGACGCCGATGCCCAGTTGCTGCAATTCGGCGGCGTCGCGCCGAATGCGGTCGATGACGGCCTGCACATAGGGGCAATGGTTGCAGATGAACATGACCAGCGTGCCGCGCGTCCCGGCGATGTCGCGAAACGAGACCATGCGGCCATCGGGATCAGGCAGCGTGAAGTCCGGCGCCTTGGCACCGAAATCGCAAACCGGAGGACGAACGGCCATGGGCTCTCCTTGCTGGTCGAGGCCGCCTGACTCGCGGCGGCCGAAATTGCGGGGTTCACCCAGCAGACTATGATGCGGCAAGATGGAAAGAAAGTGCCTGTACCCGCCATGGCTAATAAGTCGCAGCCCGGCGCGCCTGCTTCAGGCGGAATTTTGTTTACATAATTCGGATTATCTATTTAAACGACCCAACGCGGGCGGCTTCCAGTCGCGATCACCGGAACATTGGTCGGATGAGAGCCATTTCGGCGGCTATTTTCGGCCAAACGATGGCTATTCGCGGGCTGTCTCCAAGGATATTTATTTAGAATACAGTGTGTTGCCCTAGGGCTGCGGTGCCGGCGATCAGCGCGCGGATGCGCGGCCTCTGGGCAGCCGCGGGCGGATTCTTCCTGTTGACGCAGCCCAGGCAACGCCGCTTCGTCCGCAGGTCCAGCCCGGCCATGGCGACCTGAGCATCTCGCCGGGAGACAGGTCAGCCGAAATTTCCATCCCATGCCCCGGGAAGCGCCAGCTTTCCCGCCCGGTCCCATCATGCTGCGAGGAATGCCATCCATGCCCGTCATAATCACCCTGCAAGCACAGCTTTTCATCCTAGGCATGGCGCTGCCCGGTATCAGGCGAAAGATCACGTCATCTCCTGGACCTGTGCATCGCACAGCGCGTAATGGTGTGCATCGGACCCCGTCCCGCTAACAACCGCGGCACTGTTCCAGCCAGGCAGGCCAGCCCCCTGCCCCAAGCCGATCCGGATCGAACCTCCATCCACGGCCGGGCTTTGCCAGGCCGAAACCCCGCATGTCCCGCGTCCCGTTCCTGCTTACCCGCGGCTTCGATCCCGACGAGATCGCCGCGTTTTTCCAAGACCGGTTCCTGCTGCATCTGCGCAAGCTGCGCGGCCTGGAGCCGCGGCTGGGTGACGAACCGCTGCGGATTGCCCCGAGCCGGATGCAGATGCCATGCCCAGAATAGCCGAGGCGAAGCGACGCAAGCTCTGCCGGCGTGTCAGGCGCATCCCCGACGCCAGGCGGGCGGCCAGCGGCCTCGATCGGCTGAAACCCAAGGATCGCGCGCGCCTGGGACCGCTGGCGGGCGGAAGCCGCCCTGCCGGCCTGTTGACAACCTCCGCGCTCTTCTGCGCTATGCGGCATTCGCGGCAACTGCCGGAAACCGATGCTTCGCTCTCTGACCCATGGGCTGTGGCTGGCGCCGCATCGCCCGCTGTTTCTTCTGGCCGGCCTTTGGGCGGCTCTCGTGCCATCGGTCTGGCTGATTCCGCCCGGGATCGGCGTCGATGCACCCTCCTGGCATCGCCATGAACTGCTGTTCGGCATGGGCGGTGCGGCCGTCGGGGGCTATCTGCTGACCGCATTGCCCGCATGGACCGGCCGCCCCAGGGTCGCGCCGGCCACGACCGCGGTCATGGTGGCGCTGTGGCTTGCCGGGCGGCTGGCCTTCGCCCTTGGCCCGCCTGGACCCTTCGGCCTTGTGACGGCGACGGCCTATTTCCTCGTTCTGGGCAGCCTGCTGTCATGGCGGGCCGCAAGGGCCGGGGTCTGGCGGAAGCTGCCGCTCGCGCTGGCGCCCCTGGTCCTCGGCGGCGTCGAGGCGCTGGCCATCGCCGGGCCGGGGCCCGTTGCCGCAGGCCTTGCGCAGGACATGGCGCCCCTGTTGTTCGCGCTGCTCCTCTGCCTGGTGGGTGGCCGCGCCCTTGCGGCATTCACCCGGCACTGGGCCGCGTCCTCCGGCCGGCCGCCCCCGACCGAGCCGCGCTGGCTTGCCGGCGCCGGCTTGCTGGGGTTGCTTCTGGCCATGGCGGCGCTGCTGCTGGATCGCCCGGGGCTTGCCGGGCCGCTCCTGATCGGTTCTGGCATCCTGCAACTGGCCCGCATGGTCCTGTGGCGCAGCTGGCGTGCCGGCCGCTACCCGGCGCTGCTGCTTTTGCATCTGGCCTGGCTATGGCTGCCGCTGGGCCTGGTCCTGGCGGGCCTGTCGCAGCGACCCTCGGCCGGGCTCGACATGACCACGGCGATTCACGCCATCACCATGGGCGCCATGGGCACGATGATGCTTGCGATCATGGGACGGGCGGCCATGGCGCGCAAAGCAGGCCGGCTTGCGGTATCGCGCCCGCTGGCCCTTGCCTTCGGCCTCGTCAATCTGGCCGTGCTGATGCGCCTGCTGATGTGCTGTGCCGGCGCGGACGCATGGGCGCTGCTACTGCATCTTTCAGCGGCGGGCTGGATGGCGGGATGGACGCTTTTCCTGTGGGACTTCCGGCGCGCGCTGCTGGGACCGGTGCCCAGACCGGTGCTGAGTGCGTCCCGCCGCTCCTGACCGCCCGGCTCCTGACCGTCCGGCAGCCGCGGCGGCCGATCCGCCCTGGCTCGCCGATCCGCCCTGGCTCAATGCGTCCAGGGCGCGCGGCGGTCGGGGGCGAAATTCTCGCCATAGCCGCGGGGGCGGATGTTCGGGGCGCGGGTATGGGGCTCGATCACCTCGTAATCCAGCCCATGTTCGCGCGCGTAATCCTCGGCCTGCTTGCGGGTCTCGAAGCGCAGGCGGACCTGGCTCTGGGTGTCGTCGCTGCTGGTCCAGCCCATCAGCGGGTCGATCTCGCGCGGATCGGCGGGCGGAAAGTCCAGCACCCAGTTCTTGGTGCGGGCGGTGCCGGATTGCATGGCGTTGCGGGCGGGCTTGTAGATGCGGACGCGCATGGCGGGAACCCTCTGTTCTTGCTTCCCGCCTTATCCCCGAAGCCGGCCGGGCGATCAAGATGCCCCTGGCGCGATTTCCCGCCATCGCGGCCGGATTGCCGCCCCCGCATGGCGCATATTCCCCGGCCGGGCTTGCATTGGGGCGCGAATGCGCCAGATTGACCCAGGCAGGAACAAAGGTGAAACCATGGGCCACAACAACACCAACGCCCCCGTCGCGCGCTTTCCCGAGGTGAGCCGGCCCAAGCTGGAAGGCGGCCGGCGCTTCGTCATGCATTCCGAGTTCCAGCCCGCCGGCGACCAGCCCACCGCCATCGCCGAACTGGCAAAAGGCATCCAGGAGGGCGAGCGCGACCAGGTGCTGCTGGGCGCCACCGGCACCGGCAAGACCTTCACCATGGCCAAGGTGATCGAGGCGACCCAGCGACCCGCCATCATCCTGGCCCCGAACAAAACGCTGGCTGCGCAATTATACGGCGAGTTCAAGGGCTTCTTCCCCGAAAACGCCGTGGAATATTTCGTCAGCTATTACGACTACTACCAGCCCGAAGCCTATGTCCCGCGCAGCGATACCTATATCGAGAAGGAATCGCAGATCAACGAGGCCATCGACCGGATGCGCCATTCGGCCACCCGCGCCCTGCTGGAGCGCGACGACGTCATCATCGTCGCCTCGGTCAGCTGCATCTACGGCATCGGCTCGGTCGAGACCTATTCGGCGATGACCCAGGACATGGTGGTCGGCGAAAGCTACGACCAGCGCGCGTTCCTGGCCGAACTGGTGGCGCAGCAATACCGGCGCCTCGACGCCGCCTTCCAGCGCGGCGGCTTCCGGGTGCGCGGCGATGTGATCGAGGTCTGGCCGGCCCACCTGGAAGACCGGGCCTGGCGCTTCGACTTCTTCGGCAACGAGCTTGAATCAATTACCGAATTCGATCCGCTGACCGGCGCCAGGACCGACAGTTTCAAGCAGATCCGCATCTATGCCAACAGCCATTACGTCACCCCTCGCCCGACCTTGCAACAGGCCATCAAAGGGATACGCGCCGAACTTCAGGTGCGGTTGAAGCAATTGACCGATGAGGGCAAGCTGCTGGAGGCGCAGCGGCTTGAGCAACGCACGAACTTCGACCTGGAAATGCTTGAAGCGACTGGTGTTTGCAACGGGATCGAGAACTATTCCCGCTATCTGACCGGCCGCGCGCCGGGCGAGCCGCCGCCGACGCTGTTCGAGTTCATCCCGGATAATGCCATCGTCTTTGCCGACGAATCCCATGTCTCGGTGCCGCAGATCGGCGGCATGTATCGTGGCGACTTCCGGCGCAAGTTCACCCTGGCCGAGCATGGCTTCCGCCTGCCCAGCTGCATGGACAACCGGCCGCTGAAATTCGAGGAATGGGACGCCATGCGCCCGCAATCGGTCTTTGTCAGCGCCACCCCCGCGCAATGGGAACTGGACCAGACCGGCGGCGTCTTTACCGAGCAGGTGATCCGCCCCACCGGCCTGCTGGACCCGCAGGTCGAGATCCGCCCGGTCGAGATGCAGGTGGACGACCTTCTGGACGAGGTGCGCAAGGTCGCGGCGCAGGGCTATCGCACCTTGGTCACGACCCTGACCAAGCGCATGGCCGAGGATCTGACCGAATATCTGCACGAACAGGGCATCCGCGTGCGCTACATGCACAGCGATATCGACACCATCGAGCGCATCGAGATCCTGCGCGACCTGCGGCTGGGGGCCTTTGACGTGCTGGTCGGCATCAACCTCTTGCGCGAGGGGCTGGACATCCCGGAATGCGGGCTGGTGGCGATCCTGGATGCCGACAAGGAGGGCTTCCTGCGCTCGGAAACCTCACTGATCCAGACCATCGGCCGGGCGGCGCGCAATGCCGACGGCCGGGTCATCATGTATGCCGACCGCATCACCGGCAGCATGGAACGCGCCATGGCCGAGACCGAGCGCCGGCGCCAGAAGCAGATCGCCTATAACGAGGCGCATGGGATCACGCCGCAAACCGTGCGCAAGAATGTCGAGGACGTGCTGGCCGGGCTGTGGCAGGGCGATACCGATCAGGCGCGCATCACGACGCGGATCGAGAAGCCGCTGGTCGGCGCCAATCTGGCGGCGCATCTGGACGCGCTGCGGGCGCAGATGCGCAAGGCGGCCGAGAACCTGGAATTCGAGGAAGCCGCGCGGCTGCGCGACGAGGTCAAGCGGCTGGAGGCGGTGGAACTGGCCGTGGCCGACGACCCGCTGGCCCGGCAATCCGCCATCGAGGAGGCGGCCGAGGCGGCGGTCAAATCCTCGGGACGCTCGACCGCCGGGCGGGCCGGGCAGCGCGGCGGCAACAAGCGGTCGCGGCGGCGCAGCTGACGCGCGGCAACGGGGCTTGGCAGGGGTGCCGCGCCCCCGGCGTCCGGGTCAGCTGCAACTGACCGAAAGCAGCTTGCCCCGGCTGTCCACGATGAAGGTCAGCCGGTCCTGGATCATCTCCATGGTCATCGGCCGGTCTTCGCGGGCAATGCGATACATCTGCCCTTCGGGCACCGAGATGGTGGGCGAGGTCTGGCCGATCAGGTGGCTGTAACGCGCCGCTCCGCAGGGATCGACCGAGACGGTTTCGGGTTCCGGGGGCGGCGGCGCCTCGGGCGTGCAGGCGGCCAGCGCAAGGGGAGTTGCCAGAACGGCAAGGGAAAGCGGGAGTTTCATCTTGACCTCATGAGTCTGGACTTGCTGCCGACCTAACCCCTGGAATGGCGGTTGGTTTCCCCGACCCCGGCGGATCGGCGGATTTCCGCGAATCGCGGTTCAGCGCAGGGTGGCCAGCACCTCCTCGGCCAGGGCATCGACCTCGGCGCGGGCGGTGGCGTGGCGCGCGGTCTCGCCCGCGCCCAGCCCCTGCCCCAACGCCTCGGCATAGGCGACGCGGTTGGCAAGCTGCGCCGCCGCCACCTCGGCCCCCAGCGCGGCGGCGCCCTCGGCCACCTCTCCGGTCAGGCGCGCATGCGAGCGGGTGCGGTTCAGCACGATCAGCGTGTCGCATTTCTCGCGCCGGGCCAGGTCCAGCACGCCCTCGGTCGCCCAAAGGTCGACATGGCTGGTCGCCACTGGGACCAGCACCAGGTCGGCCACCCGCAACGCCGGGCGCAGGTCGCTGTCGATCTTGGGCGGCGTGTCGATGATGACGAAATCGAAGCGTTTCTTCAGCTTGTCGGATTCGTAGCTGGCGCCCCAGGCCGAGGAGGTGGTGAATTCCAGCGCCTCGTCCTCGCCCCGCCGCTCCAGCCGTTCCAGGAACCAGCGCCCCATGCTGCCCTGCGGATCGGTGTCCAGCAGCGCGACCGAATGGCCGCGCCCGCGCAGGGCCACCGCCAGGTTGACCGCGATGGTGGTTTTGCCCGAGCCGCCCTTCTGCTGGGCAATCGTGATGATGCGTCCCGCCATGAGCCCCTCCGTTCCGGCAATCGCCCGCCTGTTTCCTGCCAGACTAGGGGCTAAGCTTGCGCAATGCACGGCTTTTCGCAGCCGCAGCATCGGCTTTCCGCATCAGGTCTTCCAGGTATCGACCACCTCGTACATCACCGGCTCGAAATGGCGGCACATGCCATGGATGGCGCGGTTGCGCTGGCGCATCTCGGGGTGGCGCAGCATGGCCTGGTAGTCGCGCCGGTCGCGCCATTGCGAATAGGTGCAGATCCGGGTCTGGGCATCGTTCAGGTGGATCGCGCCCGAGACATAGCCGGGCTGGTGCCGGATCACCTGGTCATAGGCGTCGTTCAGCGCGTCCAGCACGTCATGCGCGGTGCCGGGCGTCACCTCGAAGGTGCAGATCACGGTCTGGCCGGAGAATTCCTTGTCGATGCGGGTCATGGTGCTTGGCTCCCTGCTTGGCTGGCTCTGGGCCCAGCTTACGGCGAAGCGGGCAAGGTTGCAGCGGTTTTCCGTCCGCGCCATGGTGGCGGCGCGCAATGCGAAAGGACATGAGCATGATTCCGGTCTTCGACGGTCACAACGATTTCTTGCAGCGCATGGTGGCTGCGGGACCGGGCCGCGACCGGCTCTGGCTGGAGGGCGACGGCAGCGGCCATCTGGACCTGCCGCGGATGAAGGCGGGCGGGTTTGCCGGCGGTTTCTTCGCGATCTGGACGCCCTCGCCGCCCGGCCCGGACGATGCGCTGGCGGCGATGCTCAAGAAGAACCCGCCCTTCGCCCTGCCCCTGCCGCCCGAAGTCCTGCCTGCCCAGGCCCTGCCCCATGCGCTGGCCCAGGCCGGGCAGCTGATGGCGATGGAGCGCACCGGCACGCTGGCGATCTGCCGGACCGCGGCCGAGATCCGCGCGGCCATGGCCCGGGGCCGCATCGCCGCCATCCTGCATATCGAGGGTGCCGAGCCGATCCCGGACCTGGATGCGCTGCATGTCTGGCATGCGATGGGGCTGCGCTCGCTGGGGCCGGTCTGGTCGCGGCCGACGCGCTACGGCCATGGCGTGCCCTTCGCCTTTCCCTCATCGCCCGATACCGGGCCGGGGCTGACGGATGCGGGCAAGGATCTGGTGCGCGCATGCAACCGGCTGCGCATCATGCTGGACCTGTCGCATCTGAACGAAAAGGGTTTCGACGACGTGGCGCGGCTCTCGGATGCGCCGCTGGTCGCCAGCCACAGCTGCGCCCATGCCGTCGCGCCCAGTTCGCGCAACCTGACCGACCGGCAATTGCGGGTCATCGCCGAATCGCGGGGCCTCGTCGGGCTGAACTTCGCCGTGGGCTTCCTGCATCCCGAAGGCCGGCGCGACCCGATGCACGGGTTCGAGGTCATGCTGCGCCACCTGGATCACCTGCTTGCGTTCCTGGGCGAGGACGGGGTGGCGCTGGGTTCCGATTTCGACGGCGCCGACATGCCCGAGGATCTGGCCGATGCCGCGGCCCTGCCGAACCTGGTGCAGGCGATGCTGGCGCATGGCTATGGCCGCGACCTGGTCGAGAAGATCGCCTGGCGGAACTGGCTGGACCTGCTGGAGCGGAGCTGGGGCGGCTGAATGCACCCCCGACTGCCGGGGGGCACCGGCGGGGCGCGGGGGCGGCGATCCGCAACCGGACCACTCGGCAAAGACGCACAAGGATCGCCGCCCCCATGCGCGGGGAAATGCCACGGCCGCTTTGCACGGTAAAGTTGTCTATTCAGAGAAGATTCCCGCTATGGGAGAATCCCCGCCCCTCAGCCTCCGGTAACGGCCGGCGTGACCTCCAGCGCCTCGGCCAGCGCGCGGAACCGCGCCTCGGCCACCTCGCCCATCAGCGCGCGCCCGGTCCGGGTCAGCTTCAGCTCCAGGAGCTTCTTCTTGCGCTGCAATTTCAGCGTCCCCGCCTCGGCCGGATCCTTGACCGAGAACATGGCGCCGAAGCGCATCGCCTTGCCCAGCACCTCGGCCTCGCGGATCTCCTTGTCCGACAGCAGCGCGAATAGCGGCGCCATGGGCGAATTGGCGCGGCTGTTCTTGTAGCGATGCAGCAGCGACAGGCCCAGGAAGACCCGCTCGGGATGCGACAGCGCCGCCATGTTGGCCCGCGTCACATTGTCGAAACAGGCGTCGGCGCGATAATCGGGATGGGTGCGCCATGTGGTGTCGTGCAGAAGGCAGGCCGCCCGGACCAGCCGGTCGCGCTCGGCCGGCAGGTTGCCGAACAGCGGCTCGAGGAACTGGTAGAGCTTCTTGCCGAAGCCCGGCATCCGCGCCATCTGCCGCTCGGCAAAGCGCGCCGCCTCGATCAGCGGATCGCGCGAGCGCAACCCGGCCGGCATCTGTTCGTAAAGCAGCCCTTCGCGGATGCCGTATGAGGACACGGCCAGCGATTTCGGCTTGAAGCTCTGCACCAGCTGGCGCAGCACCTGGCTGGCCAGCGGCACCAGCTCCATCCGGCTTTGCGAGATGCCGGTCATCGCCCGCATGTCCGCCACGCTCCGGTCGCCGATCCATTTCACCGTGTCGGCGACGGCCTGGGGCGACATGCGATATTCGTGCAGCACGGTCATCGGGTATTTCGCCCGCTCCATGTCCAGCCGCGCGATGGCCCGCCAGGAACCGCCGACCAGGTAGATCTGCTCATGCCCGCGGCCCAGCCGCTCGGCCGCCGTCTCGATGGTCTCGCGGATATGGTCGCGCAGCCCCGAGGCGCCGCCCTTGACCTGTTGCAGCCGGAACGGACCCAGGGGCGTCGAGATGCGGCGGCCGACCTTGCCGTTCTCGACCTCGGCCAGTTCCATCGAGTTGCCGCCGATGTCGCAGACCAGCCCCTTGGCATCCGGCCAGCCCAGCAGAACGCCCTGGGCGGAAAGCCGCGCCTCTTCCTCGCCGTCGATGACCCAGAGCTTCAGCCCGGTCTCCTTCTCGACCGCCTTGTGGAAGGCGGGGCCGTCCTCGGCCTCGCGCACGGCGGCGGTGGCGACGCAGGTCAGCGGCTTGATCCCCATGCTGTCGGCCAGGACCGCAAAGCGGCGCAGGGCTGCCATGCCGCGCCGCACGCCTTCGGGGTTCAGCCGCCCGGTGGTGGCCAGGCCCGAGCCCAGCCCGGCCATGACCTTTTCGTTGTAGAAATAGGCCGGCGAGCGCGCCGCCCCGTCGAAGACCACCATGCGGATCGAGTTCGAGCCGACATCGACCACGCCCACCCGGCTCAGCGCCCGTTCCGAGGCGCGTTCGAACAGCGAGCGTCCGAAGGGTTCGATGGTTTCTCCGCTTGCGGTCAGGATGCCGTTCATCGGGTTCCTCTCGATTCCGTTACCACGCCGGGCGCGCGCCTTGGATGGGGCAATTGGCCCCTTCGCGTCAATCCGTCGAGTGCATCAAAGCCGGAACGTCACGGGCACCCGCACTGCCGCGTCCCGACAATGAAGGGTTTTCCATGAAGAACTTGTGACAGGAAAACAGGTCGTCGCGCCCCGCCGGCAGATAGCGCAGATAGCGCCCGTCGGGCTGCAGAAGCCAGCTTTGCGCCTCGTCGGCCATGTTGGCGGCCATGACCTGGCTGGTGATCTGGGCCTTCACCGTCTCGTTGAAGCATTCCACCAGCGCCTCGACCCGGCGGTTGAGGTTGCGCCCCATCCAGTCGGCCGAGCTGATGAAGACCCGCGCGCGCTTGGACGGCAGGCCGAAGCCGTTGCCGAAGCAGACGATGCGGGAATGTTCCAGGAAGCGGCCGACGATGGATTTCACCCGGATGTTGTCCGAAAGGCCCGCGATGCCGGGACGCAGCCCGCAGATGCCGCGGATCACCAGGTTGATCCGAACCCCGGCTTGGCTTGCGGCGTAAAGCGCCTCGATCACGTCCTTGTCGATCAGGCTGTTCATCTTGGCCCAGATCTCGGCCGGGCGGCCGCGGCGGGCGAAATCGGCCTCGCGCGCGATCAGCTCCAGCAGCCGCTCCTTGAGGTCGATGGGCGAGATGGCGATGTTTTCCAGCCCCTCGGGCTGGACATAGCCGGACAGGAAATTGAACACCTTGGAGGCGTCCCGCCCCAGCGCCGGGTCGCAGGTGAACAGCGACAGGTCGGTATAGATCCGCGCGGTGATCGGGTGATAGTTTCCGGTGCCGAAATGGGTATAGGTCACCAGCTGGTCGCCTTCGCGCCGCACCACGGCGCTGATCTTGGCATGGGTCTTGTATTGCATGAAGCCATAGACCACATGCGCGCCCGAGCGTTCCAGCCGCCGCGACTGGCGGATGTTGGCGGCCTCGTCGAAACGTGCCTTCAGCTCGACCAGCGCCGTCACCGACTTGCCCGATTCGGCCGCCTCGCAGAGCGCGTCGACGATGGGGCTGTCGCGCGAGGTGCGGTAAAGCGTCTGCTTGATCGCCAGCACGTTCGGGTCGCGCGCCGCCTGCGCCAGGAAGCGCACCACCATGTCGAAGGTCTCGTAGGGGTGGTGCAGCAGCATGTCCTTTTGCCGGATCGCCGCGAACATGTCGCCATGGTGGTCCTGCACCCGTTCCGGCACGCGCGGGGTGAAGCTGGGCCATTGCAGGTCGCGGCGGCTGTCCAGAACCAGTTCGCGCAGGTCGGCCATGCCCAGAAGGCCCTCGACCTCAACCACCTCCTCGGGATCGACGTTCAGTTCCTGCATGATGACCCGGCGCAGCCGGTCGGGCGCGCCCGCGGTGATCTTCAGCCGGATGACCGAGCCGCGGCGGCGGCGCTTCAGCGCCGTCTCGAATTCGCGCACCAGGTCCTCGGCCTCCTCCTCGACCTCCAGGTCGCTGTCGCGCAGCACGCGGAAGGCGCAATGGCCGATGTCGCGATAGCCGGGGAACAGGCTGGGCAGATGCATCAGCAGCAGGTCTTCCAGCCGCAGGAAGCGCTTGCCGCCCGGCAGCGGGATGAAGCGGGCGATCTGCTGGGGAATGGGCACCAGCGCCTGCATCTGCCGCCCGTCGCTTTCCCGTGCCAGTTCCAGCGCCAGCGAAAAGCCGGTGTTCGGGATGAAGGGAAAGGGATGCGCCGGGTCGATGGCCAGGGGCGAGACCACCGGAAAGACCTGGTCCATGAAATGCCGGCGCAGGAACTCCTCCTCGGCGCGGGTCACGCGGCCGCGCGACAGGATGGCGATGTCGGCCTGTTCCATCTCGCGGCGCAGGCCGTTCCAGACCGCCTGCTGCGCGCCCATCAGCCGGCGCGCATCGGCATTGACCAGGGCCAGCTGCTCGGCCGCGGTCAGCCCGTCGTCGGACAGGGTGGTGTTGCCCTCGCGCACCAACTCGCGCAGCCCGGCCACGCGCACGGTGTAGAACTCGTCGAGATTGGTGGCCGAGATCGACAGGAAGCGCAGCCGTTCGAGCAGCGGCACGCGCGGATTGCGCGCCTCGTCCAGCACGCGCCAGTTGAAGGCGAGCCAGCTGATCTCGCGGTTGAAGAAGCGCGCGGGCCCTTCGGGCGGGCCGTCGGGCAGGTCGCGCGGGGCGGGAAAGGGAGATTTCAGGAAATCGGCCTGGGTCATGTCACGGAACTTGGGGAAAACGCGGGGCGATCATGCGTCGGCAGGGGTGAGCTTGTCCAGAAGCTCGGCCGCCAGCCGCCGGGTGATGGCGCGGCGGTCGGCCAGCGATTCGCGGTCGATGGCCGCGACCAGGCGGCGGGCCAGGTCAAGGTCGCGCTCCATGCGCAGCGCCAGCCAGTCCACCACCTCGGGCGCGACCTGGATCTGGCGGTCGGCGAACAGCTTGACCAGCACCGCCGGCAGCAGCGCGTCGTCGGGCGGGCCCAGGATCGCCTGCGCCGCCGTCTCGAGCCGCGAGCGCAGGTCGGGCAGCGCCACGCCCCAGTCGCGCGGCGGTGCCTGCGCGGTGATCAGCAGCAGCGCCTGCCGTGCCCCGGCCAGGTTCCACAGGTGGAACAGGCCCTGCTCGGCCGTGGCATTGCCGCCGATCTCATGCGCGTCCTCGACGACCAGCGCGGCGCCGGGGCGGACCAGTTCGTCCACGCTGTCGGGAGCCAGGGTCCAGCCATGGCTGACATGCGCGCCATGCTCGGCCGCCCAGAAGCCGACCAGATGCGACTTGCCCGATCCCGGCCCGCCGATCAGCAGCAGCCGCCTCTGCGGCCAGCGGCCCGGCACGTCCAGCATGGCCAGCGCGTCGCGATTGGCCGCGGTGATCAGGAAATCGTCGCGAGACGAGGCCGGCGGCATCGTCAGGTCCAGGGTCAATTGTCTGGCCACCGCTCAGTCGTCCTTGCCGCGCAGGCTGTCGCGCGCCTCGGTCCAAAGCTCGGAGGGCGAAGGCGGGCCCTCGGCATCGGGGATCTCGCCGGCCTGCTGGCGGTGCTGGTGTTTCTCCAGCAGATGCGCCAGGTGCTCCTCGCGATGGATCTGCGCCACCGCCACGTCGCGCGACATCTGCGCCAGTTGGCGCGCCCGCTCGGTCGTGCCGCGCGGCACCAGCTCGACCATGGTCGGCGGCGCCGGCGGCGAGGGCACTTCGCGCCCGGTATAGAGCGCGCTTTCCTTGTAGCGGGCGACGCCGAAGCGGACCAGCACCGCCAGCGCCGCCGCCGCCGGCACCGCGATGAGCAGGCCGACGAAGCCGAACAGCGTGCCGAAGACCGTCAGGGCCAGCATCAACCAGACCGGGTGCAGCCCGACATGGCCGCCGACGATCTTGGGTTGCAGGTAGTTGCCCTCGACGATCTGGCCCAGGACGAAGACCGCGATGACCGCGCCGATCCAGACCGGCTCGCCCCAGAAGGAAAACAGCGCCACGCCGATGGCGGTGGCGCCGCCGACCAGCACGCCGACATAGGGAATGAAGGACAGCGAGGCGGCGATGACCCCGATGGCGATGCCGAAGGGCAGGCCGATCAGGCCCAGGCAGACCGAATAGAAGGTGCCCAGGATCAGGATCACCATGCCCTGCCCGCGCACGAAGCCCGACAGCGCCGCGTCGATCTCGTGTCCCAGGTGGCGGATGGTGCCGGCATGCTGGCGCGGCAGAAGCTCGTCCAGCCGGTCCACCATGTTGTCCCAGTCGAGCAGCAGGTAGAAGGCGACGACCGGCACGATCACGATCAGCATGACCATGCTGACCACGCCCATGACCGAGCCCAGCACGGTGCTGACCAGCTGCCCGCCCCGCTCGCTGATCTGCTGGCCCATGTTGGACAATGCGCTGTTGACCGGGCTGCCCTCGGTGAAGATCTCGGGGAACCGGGTCATCAGGAACAGCTGGAGGCGCTGGAACATCTCGGGCGCGGTCTCGATCAGCGCCGTGGTCTGGCGCACCAGCACCGGCACCAGCAGCAGAAACAGCGCCACCACGAGCAGCAGGCCGCAAAGCGTGAGGATGACGACCGCGGCGGTGCGCGACAGGCCCAGCCGCTCGAGCCGGTCGGCCAGCGGGTCGAAGAGATAGGCCACGGCCGCGCCCATGATGAAAGGCATGACGGCATTGCCCACCCCCCAGAGCGCCAGCAGCAGAACGACCAGCGCGCCGCCCCAATAGAGGATCTGTTTCTGCACCGGCAATTGCATGGGTCTTGTCGCTCCCGTCCCCGCGTTTGCGTTCCTATGTGGACGGTCGCGGCCCGGCTTGCAAGGAAGGGCGTTGCCCCGCTATCCGCGATCCGCTAACCCGTGCCGGCCATCATGAGGATTTCGCCATGCGTCTGTCGCGCTATTTCATGCCCGTCCTGAAGGAAGACCCCAAAGAGGCCCAGATCGTCAGCCACCGGCTGATGCTGCGTGCCGGCATGATCAAGCAGCAGGCGGCCGGCATCTATTCCTGGCTGCCTCTGGGCTTCAAGGTGCTGCGCCGCATCGAGCAGATCGTGCACGAGGAACAGGCCCGCGCCGGCCATGTCGCCATGCTGATGCCGACGCTGCAACCCGCCGACCTGTGGCGCGAGAGCGGCCGCTACGACGATTACGGCGAGGAGATGCTGCGCATCCGCGACCGCCACAAGCGCGACCTGCTTTACGGGCCCACCAACGAGGAGATGATCACCGACATCTTCCGCGGCCACGTGAACAGCTACAAGGATCTGCCGCTGACGCTGTATCACATCCAGTGGAAGTTCCGCGACGAGATCCGCCCCCGCTTCGGCGTCATGCGCGGGCGCGAGTTCCTGATGAAGGACGGCTACAATTTCGACCTGACCAAGGAAGACGCGCTGCATGCCTATAACCGGCACCTGGTCAGCTACCTGCGCACCTATGAGCGCATGGGGCTGCAGGCGATCCCGATGCGCGCCGACGGCGGCCCGATCGGCGGCGACTATACCCATGAATTCCTGGTGCTGGCCGAGACCGGCGAGTCGGAAGTGTTCTACGACAGCCAGATCACCGACCTGAAATTCGGCGACCGCCAGATCGATTACGACGATGTCGCGCAATGCCAGGCCGTGCTGGAGGAGTTCACCAGCCGCTATGCCCGTACCGACGAGACCCATGACGCGACGCTGTTCGAGCAGATCCCCGAGGAGCGCCGCCGCCAGGCGCGCGGCATCGAGGTCGGGCAGATCTTCTATTTCGGCACCAAGTATTCCGAGCCGATGGGCGCCACCGTGGTCGGCCCGGACGGCCAGCGCGTGCCGGTGCACATGGGCTCGCACGGCATCGGCGTCAGCCGCCTTCTGGGCGCCATCATCGAGGCCAGCCATGACGACAAGGGCATCATCTGGCCCGAGGGGGTGACGCCCTTCCATGCCGGGATCGTCAACCTCAAGCAGGGCGACGCCTCGACCGACGGTGCCTGCGAGGCGCTTTATGCCGAGCTCAAGGCGCAGGGTCTGGACCCGCTCTATGACGACCGCGACGAGCGGGCGGGGGCGAAATTCGCCACCATGGACCTGATCGGCCTGCCCTGGCGCATCACCGTCGGCCCGCGCGGGCTGGCGGCGAACAAGGTCGAGCTGACCTCGCGCCGCAGCGGCGAATCGGTCGAGCTGTCGCCGCAGGAGGCGGTGGCGCGGCTGAAGGAAATCTACCAGCCGGTCTTCGACGCCGCGAAATAGGCGCGGCCGCGTCCGGCGGTACGGTTGCCCCGGGTATTTGGGCAATGCAGAAACATGGGGCGGCGCGCAGGCGGCGCCCCCGGCTCGGGCGGTGCGGCCGGGTGGGTATTTGGAGAACGAA
This sequence comes from Paracoccus pantotrophus, assembly GCF_008824185.1. Lineage (NCBI taxonomy): Bacteria > Pseudomonadati > Pseudomonadota > Alphaproteobacteria > Rhodobacterales > Paracoccaceae > Paracoccus > Paracoccus pantotrophus. The sequence goes on along the minus strand of NZ_CP044423.1, from coordinate 950,141 downwards.
GAAGCCGCCTGCCCTTCCGCGCGGCGCCAGGCGGCATGGTTTCACGGTTTCGCGGTTTCGTGGTTCAAGAGTGAGCGGTTCATGGTGAAGAAGGCGCTGATTACCGGGGTGACGGGGCAGGATGGCTCCTACCTGGCCGAGTTCCTGCTGGAAAAGGGCTATGAGGTGCATGGCATCAAGCGCCGGTCCTCTTCCTTCAACACCCAGCGGGTCGATCAAATCTTCCAGGATCCGCATGAGGTCGCGCCGCGCTTCTTGCTGCATTACGGCGACCTGTCCGATGCCTCGAACCTGACTCGGATCATGGCCGAGGTGCGGCCGGACGAGGTCTATAACCTGGGTGCGCAATCCCATGTCGCGGTCAGTTTCGAGGCGCCGGAATATACGGCCGACGTTGACGGGCTGGGGACGCTGCGGCTGCTGGAGGCGATCCGTTTCCTGGGGCTGGAGCGGGTGACGCGGTTCTACCAGGCGTCGAGCTCCGAGCTTTACGGGCTGGTGCGCGAGGTGCCGCAGACCGAGCGCACGCCCTTTCACCCGCGCAGCCCCTATGCCGTGGCCAAGCTCTATGCCTATTGGATCACGGTGAACTATCGCGAGGCCTATGGGATTTTCGCCTGCAACGGCATCCTGTTCAACCACGAGAGCCCGCGCCGCGGCGAGACCTTCGTCACCCGCAAGATCACCCGCGGGCTGGCCAATCTTGCCCAGGGGGTCGGGGGTTGCCTGTACCTGGGCAACCTGGACGCGCTGCGCGACTGGGGCCATGCCCGCGACTATGTGCGCATGCAATGGCTGATGCTGCAATGCGATGCGCCCGACGATTACGTCATCGCCACCGGCGAGCAGCATTCCGTGCGCCAGTTCCTGACCTGGGCCGCCGAGGAGCTGGGCATCGCGCTGGAGTTTCGCGGCACGGGCTTGGATGAGGTCGCCCTGGTCGCCTCGGTCGCGGGCGACCGGGCGCCGGCCCTGCGTCCGGGCGATGTTGTGATGCGGGTCGATCCCAAGTATTTCCGCCCGGCCGAGGTGGCGAGCCTGCGGGGCGATGCCGCCAAGGCGCATCGGCGGCTGGGCTGGCGGCCCCGGACCGGCTTGCGCGAGATGATCGCCGAGATGGTCGCCGCCGACCTGCGGGCGGCACGGCAGAATGCGTTGCTGAAGCGGCATGGGCTGGGTCCGGCCGTCGCGCAGGAGGCGCGATAGATGGCACGGCTGTTCATCACCGGCGGGCATGGCATGGTCGGGCGCAACCTGCGCGCCCATCCCGGCATCGCCGCCTGGCAGGTGCTGGCGCCCGCGCGCACCGAGCTGGACCTGTGCGACGCGGACGCGCTGCGGGACTGGCTGGCGCGGCATCGCCCCGATGCGGTGGTCCATGCCGCGGGCGTGGTCGGGGGCATCCAGGCCAACCTGGCCGAGCCGATGCGGTATCTGATCGAGAACGCCCGCATCGGGCTGAACCTGATCGCCGCCTGCCGCGAGGCGCGTATCCCGGTGCTGATCAACCTGAGTTCGAGCTGCGTCTATCCGCGCGACCTGCATTGCGGCCTGGCCGAGGAGCAGATCCTGACCGGCCCGCTCGAGCCCAGCAACGAGGGCTATGCCTTGGCCAAGATCATGGCGATGCGGCTGGTGGACCATGCCTGCCGCGAGGATCGCGGCCTGCAATGGCGCACGCTGGTACCCTGCAACCTCTACGGCCCCTTCGACAAGTTCGACCCAGGCCAGTCGCACCTCCTGCCGGCGATCATCCACAAGATCCACCGCGCCAGGGTCGAGGGCCATGAGACGGTCGAGATCTGGGGCGACGGCACGGCCCGGCGCGAGTTCATGCATGCGGGCGACCTGGCCGAGGCGATCCTGCGGGCGCTGGCCGGTCCCTCGTCCGTGCCGGCAGTGATGAATATCGGGCCGGGCGTGGATCATGCCATCGACGACTATTACCGCATCGCGGCCGGGGTGATCGGCTGGCAGGGCCGTTTTGTCCACGACCTGGGCAAGCCGGTGGGCATGCGGCGCAAGCTCCTGTCCGTGGCGCGGCAGACGGAATGGGGCTGGGCGCCGCAAACCGGCCTGCGCGAGGGCATCGCCGCCACCTATGCCTGGTATCTGGAGCATCAGCCATGAGCGGCTTTCCCCTTGCCACTTCCAGCTGGGACGAGGCGGAACGGGCCGCCTTGCAACGGGTGATCGACTCGGACCGCTTTTCCATGGGCCCCGAGGTGGCGGCCTTCGAGGAAGAATTCGCCTGTTTCACCGGCAGCCGTTACGCGGTGATGGTGAACTCGGGCTCCTCGGCCAATCTCGCCATGGCGGCGGCGCTGCGCCATACGCAGAACCCCGCCTTGCGGCTGATGCCGGGCGACGAGGTGATCGTGCCGGCAGTCTCCTGGTCCACCACCTTCTTTCCGCTGCACCAATACGGGCTGCACCTGAAATTCGTCGACATCGACCGCGAGACGCTGAACTACGACCTTGCCGGGCTGGCCGGGGCGATTGGACCCCGCACCCGCGCGATCATGGCGGTGAACCTGCTGGGCAATCCCAATGATTTCGACGCGATCCGTGCCCTCATCGGCACCCGCAATATCGTGCTGATCGAGGATAATTGCGAATCGATGGGCGCCACCTTCGGCGGCCGGCAATGCGGCACCTTCGGGGTGATGGGGACGTTTTCGACCTTCTTCTCGCATCACATCTCGACCATGGAGGGGGGGCTGGTCGTCACCGATGACGAGGAACTTTACCACATCCTGCTGGCGCTGCGGGCGCATGGCTGGACGCGCGACCTGCCGAAATTCAACCGCGTGACCGGCGAGAAGAGCGACGATCCCTTCGAGGAAAGCTTTCGCTTCGTCCTGCCCGGCTACAACCTGCGTCCGCTGGAGATGTCGGGCGCCCTGGGCCGGGCGCAGCTGGAAAAGCTGCCGCGGCTGATCGAGGGGCGGCGCGCGAATGGCGCGCTCTGGCAGCAGGCGATGGCAGACCACCCGCTGTTCCGCATCCAGCGCGAAACCGGCAAAAGCAGCTGGTTCGGATTTTCGCTGGTGCTGCGGCCGGAAACGGGCCTGACGCGACGCGGGATTCTGGCCCGGCTCGGCGCCCTCGGGTTCGAGACCCGGCCCATCGTCAGCGGCAATTTCACCCAAAATCCCGTGCTGCGCCTGATGGATCACAGCCTGCATGGGCCGATGAGCCATGCCGAGGAGATCGACCGCAACGGCTTCTTCATCGGCAATCACCCTTATGACATGCACGAGGCGATCGGCATCCTTGCCGAATTTCGCGGCTGACCGGCAGGGTGCTGGACTTGCCGGCCCGGCTTGATCAGGATCGGCGCCAGGGTTTCGGGTGGGCGGTCATGGGTGCAATCTGGACAAGGCGGATCGGCGCGACGGTCCTGGTCGCCGCCCTGGTCGCGGGGACCGCTTTCCTGGTCTGGCCCGAACCGCCGCGCCCGGCGACGCCGGTGCCGACGCTGAGCCTGGCCGGGGATGCGGGATTCCAGGCGGAACTCGGCCCGCCGCGACCCGGATGGACCGCCCTGCCCGCCCAGGCGACCGGCCGCGCCGCCCCCGGCCCCGCGGGCCAGGGCTATCGCCACGAATGGCCGGGCTTTCACGCCTCGGCCCGGTTTCAGGGCACGGGGATCGTGCTGCGCTTCGACGATGCGGTCAATCGCTGGCGGGTGACGCTGGACGGCAAGGCGGTCGAGGTCTCGCGCCCCGGCCGGCAGGATCTGCATATCCGCGGCCTCGCCCCCGGCCGGCATGAGATCCGCGCCGAAAAGATCAGTGAATCCGCCGGCCCGGCGCTGTTCGGCGGCTTCTTCCTGGACGATTCGGCCCAGGCGCTGCCGCCGCCCGACCCGGCGCCGCGGCTGATCGAGTTCATCGGCGATTCCGATACCGTCGGCTTTGCCAATACCGCCAGCCGCCGCGATTGCGAGGCTGAGGAGATCTATGCCGCGACCGATACCAGCCGCGGCTTCGGCCCGCAGGTCGCGGCGGCGCTGGGCGCGGATTACCGCATCGTCGCCCGCTCGGGCATCGGGCTCTTGCGCAACTACGGCAGCGCCGAGCCCGACCGCACCATGGACCGGCTCTATCCCCTGGCCCTGCCGGGACAGCCGGATGCGGCCCCCCTGCCGGAGCGCAAGGCGGATATGGTGGTCATCGGGCTGGGCTCGAACGTGTTCGGCTCGGAACTCGCCCCCGGCGAACGCTGGAGCGACAAGGGCCAGCTGCGCCACGAGTTCGGCCCGGCGCTGGCCGATTTCGCCGCCGCCCGCGCGCAGGAAAACCCCGGCGCGACCCTGGTGCTGCTGGCCTTCGGCGAATACGGGCCCGAACTGGTCGAGGCGCATCGGACCGCCTCGGAACTGCTGGATCGCCGGGGCCTGGCCAACCGCCTGGTCGTGCTGGGCGATCCGCGGCGCAACGCCTGCCTGTGGCACCCCTCGGCCGAGGATCACGCGATGATCGCGCAGGCGCTGGTCGCGGCGCTGAAGGGGCCGGATCCGAACTGAACTGCACATTCTGTCTCTTGCGCCCGCCGGCGCCCGCCCGCAAACTCCACCCGACCCTGCCAGCCGAGCCGCCATGCATTCCCTCAGACCGACCCATAACCGCCTGCGCCGCCTTGCCGGGCTGGGCCCCGCGGATTTCTTTGCCACCGCCGTCGAGCGATGGGAGATCTCTCCGGCCGAGGTGGTCGAGGTCATGCCGGGCATCTGGCTGCCCGACCAGATCGAGCATATCGCGCGCACCGAGTTCGGCGCCCTGCCCGACATCCTGGAACAGATGCAGGGCAACCCGGCCGAGCAGACGCCGCCCACCATGGGCTATCGCTTCCGCGACGTGGATTTCGTCGATGGCGTGCTGCATGCGCGCGGGGCCGAGCGCCACCTGCGCCCGCACAAGCGCGCGCCCTTCAGCTATGCCCGGCCGCGCGAAAGCCTGTCGGGCGCGCTTTACGAAAGCTGGATCGGCAACCGCTGGTTCGGCAACTGGCTCTTGAACGACTGCCTTGCCTATCGCCTGGCCGAGGAGACGGGCGCGCCGGTGACCTCCGCGCCGCTGCGCGGCGGCCATATCGCGCGCTACGAGGAATTGCTGGGCATGGCGCCGCGCCGCATCGGCGACGTGCATTTCGACGAGCTGATCCTGTTCGACGACCTGCAAAGCAACAGCCACCGCCGCGCCCGCGCGCAGCGCAACCGCGCCCTGATCCTTCAGGGCCGGGCGCTGGAACCCCTGCCCGGCGTCTTCATCTTCCGCGGCGCCAGCGGCGATGCCCGCATCCTGGAGAACGAGGCCGAGATCGCCGAGCGGTTGGAGGCCGAATACGGTTTCCGCACCCTCTACATTGACCGCCAGGATGCCGACGAACTGGCCGCGGCGGCGGGCGCGGCCCGGATCGTGGCGGGGGTCGAGGGCAGCCAATTGGCCCATGGCGTCATCGCCATGGCGCCGGGCGGCACGGTGCTGACCTTGCAGCCGGCGGACCGGGTGACCACCTCGCTCAAGCTGCTGACGGATTGCTGGCAGCAGCATTACGCGATGGTGGTGGGGTCCGGCACAGCCCGCGGCTACCGGGTGGAATGGGACCAGATCCGGCGCACGCTCGACCTGATCGCGGCCCAAAACCCCTGAAACCCGTCCTAACAGTCAGGTTGAGTTTGCCGCGAGACATCGGAATATGGGGGCGGGCGACCCTTATTTCCCGCCGAAGTGATTAAGCAAGTGCATGGTGATGTTCGAAACTCTCCGGGATGACTACAGACGACACGGCCGTTCGCTGACCGAGCCCGCCTTCGTCTCGCTTGCCGTCTATCGCTATGGCCGCTGGGCCATCGGGGTGAAGAACCCGCTGCTGCGCTGGCTGGCCGGCAAGCCCTATGCGCTGATGAAGATCCTGATCCTGAACGTGACCAAGGTCTGGATCCCGCCGCAGGTGCGGCTGGGCAAGGATTTCCACATCATCCATGCCGAGGGCTCGCTGTCGATCCATCCCGAGGTGGTGATCGGCGACCGCTGCGGGGTGATGCACAATGTCACCATCGGCACCAACATGGGCCCCGGCGCGCCGGTGATCGGCGACGACGTGTTCATCGGCGTCAATTCCTGCGTGCTGGGCCCGATCACCATCGGCGACCGGGTGCGGATCGGCGCCAATACCGCGGTGACGACCAATGTGCCGCCGGATTCGGTGGTGATCGGCTCGCCCGCCAAGATCTATCCCAGCCTGCCGATCTTTGCCGCCAGAAAGAAGGCCCCCGCCGATGAGTGACGATTTCGACCGCAGCATGTGGCGCCTTCTGGCCGACAACCTGCCCGCCCGCGCCGACAAGATCGCCGCGGTGGACCAGGGCCGCGCGGTCACCTATGCCGAACTGGCGGCCGAGGCCGGGCGCGTGGCCGACTGGCTGGTCCGGCGCGGCATCCGGCCCGGAGACCGGGTGATCGCGCATCTGCGCAAGGGCATAGACGAGGTCGCGGCCATGTTCGGCGCCTGGAAGATGGGCGCCGTGGTCATCAACGTGAACATCCGCTGGACGCCCGCGCAGCTGGCCTATGTCGCCCGCGACAGCCGGGCGCGCGCGGCGATCCTGCCCCGCAACGCCCTGGAGGCGCTGGTGGGCGAACATGCCTTGCCCGAGGGCACGGCCTATCTTGTTCAGGGCAAGGCCGAGGGCCTTGTCCAGGGCGCGGACCCCTGGGGGGCGCTTGCCGCCGACCAGGCTTCCGCGCCCGACGAACCCGACCCGCGCGGCTTGGCGATGATCATCTACACCTCGGGCTCGACCGGCGCGCCCAAGGGGGTGATGCTCAGCCATCGCAACATCCGCGTGGGCGCCATCTCGGTCGCGGACTATCTGGGGCTGGACGAAAGCGACCGGCTGCTGTCGGTGCTGCCCTACAGTTTCGACGCCGGGCTGAACCAGCTGACCACCATGCTGCTGACGGGCGGGACGGTGGTGCACCAGCCGCTGACCATGCCGGCCGAGATCATCCGCATGGCCCAGGCCGAATCGGTGACGGGGATCGCCGGCGTGCCGCCCCTGTGGAACCAGATCGTGCGGCTGCTGGTGGATCGCCCGACCGACCTGCCGGCGCTGCGGCGCATCACCAATACCGGCGGCAAGATCCCCCCGAACATCCTGGAGCTGCTGCCGCAGGTATTTCCGGGCGTCGACATCTACCTGATGTATGGGCTGACCGAGGCCTTCCGCTCGACCTATCTGCCGCCCGAGAGATTCGCGGCCAAGATGGGCTCGATCGGCCGGCAGATCCCGAACGCGCAGGTCTTCGCCGTCAAGCATGGCGAGGGCGTGGCCGGTCCCGGCGAACAGGGCGAGCTGGTCCATGCCGGCCCGCTGGTCAGCATGGGCTATTGGGAAAAGCCCGAGGTGACGGCGCAGAAGATCCGCCCCTGCCCCGAACTGGCGCATCTGCTGGGCGACGAGCCGGTGGTCTGGTCGGGCGATCTGGTGCGCGTCGACGAGGATGGCGACCTGTGGTTCGTCAGCCGCATGGACGAGATGATCAAGACCCTGGGCTTCCGGCTGTCGCCGACCGAGGTCGAGGATGCGATCTCGCAAAGCGGGCTTGTGACCGACGTGGTGGCCTTCGGCGTCGAGGATGCGGACCTGGGCCAGGCGGTTCACGCGGTGGTGACCTATCTGCCGCAGGCCGACGAAACCGCGCTGGCCGCGCATTGCGCCCGCGCCATGCCGCATTACATGCGTCCGCAGCACTACCATCCCTGGCCAGGCGCCATGCCGCGCACCGCCAGCGGCAAGCTGGACCGCCCGGCCATCATTTCCGCCGCCCGTGCGGCATTGCATAACTGACCAGAAAGGCATTGGATCCATGAGCCTGAGCAAGGACGATCTGCTCCGCTATATCCGCAGCGAACTGAACATCGACACGCCGCTCGATGGCGATACCGAGCTTTTCTCGACCGGGATGCTGGATTCGGTGGCGATGGTCGGGCTGATCTCCTTTGTCGAGCAAAAGGCCGAGCTGCGGGTGCAGCCGGGCGACGTGACGCTGGAGAATTTCGACACGGTCGATGCCATCCTGGCCTATGTGCAGACCCTTGACTGACCTCGACCGCCACCTGGCCGAGGCCGCGGCGCGTTTCGGCACGCCCTGCTATGTCTATGCCACCGACCTGGTCGAGGAACGGCTGGCGCATCTGCGCGCGCATCTGGGGCGCTGGTTCGCCGTCAGCTTCGCGGTGAAAAGCAACCCGAACCCGGCCCTGCTGGACTGGATGCGGGGCCGGCTGGACTGCCTTGACATCTCCTCGGGCGGCGAGCTGGCGCTGGCGCAGGAGGCGGGCTGGGATGCGGAGCGGATCAGCTTCACCGGCCCGGCCAAGCGCGATGCCGAGTTGCGCGCCGCCACCCAGGCGGGCCTGGGCGAGCTGGTGCTGGAAAGCCTGCGCGAGGCGCGGCTGGCCGATGCCATCGCCGGCGAACTGGGCCGCGTGCAGCCGGTTCTGGTCCGCCTGGCGCCCGCGCGCGTGCCCAAGGGCTTCGGCGACCAGATGGCCGGCCGGCCCAGCCCCTTCGGCGTCGATGTCGAGGAGGCGGCCGAGATCCTGCCGCAGATCGCCGCCCTGCCGAACCTGAAGATCATCGGGCTGCACATCTATTCCGGCACGCAATGCCTGAAACCCGAGGCGATCTGCGAGAACTGGCGCATCTTCATGCAGGTGTTTGCCGATACCTGCGCGGCTCTGGACCTGCGCCCGGAAAAGCTGATCTTCGGCGCCGGCCTGGGCATTCCCTACCATCCCGGCGACAGCGCGCTGGACCTTGCCGCCATCGCCGCCGAGATCGGCCCCGAACTCGACGCCTTCGCCGCGCGCTTTTCCGCGACCCGGCTGGTGCTGGAGCTTGGCCGCTACCTGGTCGGGCCGGCGGGCTGGTTCGTGACCCGCGTCGTCTCGGTCAAGCAGTCGCGCGGCAGCCGAATCGCCATCTGCGACGGCGGGCTGAACGCCAACCTGGCCGCCTCGGGCAATTTCGGCATGGTGCTGCGGCGCAATTACGTCATGCACCGGGTCGGCGGCGACGAAGACGGCGCCCGGCCCGAGGAAAGGCAGGACATCTCCGGCCCGCTCTGCACCTCGATCGACAAGCTGGGCGGCGGTGTCGCCCTGCCCAGGCTGGAGGAAGGCGACCTGATCGCCATCCATGCCTGCGGCGCCTATGGGCCGACCGCCAGCCCGCTGCATTTCATCAGCCATCCCATGCCGGCTGAGCTGCTGCTGACCGGCGGGCAGATGCGCGACGTGACGCGAATCCGGGGCGGCTGAGGCCCCGGCGCGGCGCCTCGCGCGGCGGTGCGATAAAATATTCCTGATCCTGGATTTTTGCGTCGTTTTTATCGACCGGGTCGGTTGTGTTTTCCGCGCCTGCGCGTCTATTATCTGCGCACAGCCCGAACCGGAAAAGGAACACGATGGTCGAACAGAACCTGTTGCTCTTGCTTGTTCTGACGCCATTCGTGTCGGCCGCCCTGGCGGCCACACTTCCCATCGGGGCGCGCAATGCCGAAGCCTGGCTGGCCGGGCTGACGATGATCGTCGCGCTGGTGATCCTGGGCGTGCTTTACCCCGCCGTGACCGAGGGGCAGCACATCACCGGCACCTTCCACTGGGTCAGCTCCATCGGGCTTGACCTGACCTTCCGCATCGACGGGTTTTCCTGGCTGTTCATGGTGCTGGTGGCGGGAATCGGGTTCCTCGTGATCCTTTACGCGCGCTATTACATGTCGCCCGACGACCCGGTGCCGCGGCTCTATTCCAGCCTGCTGGCCTTTGCCGGTGCCATGTCGGGGCTGCTGCTGTCGGGCAACATCATCATGCTGGTGGTGTTCTGGGAACTGACCAGCATCGTGTCCTTCCTGCTGATCGGCTACTGGTTCCAGCGGCAGGACGCCCGCGACGGGGCGCGGATGTCGCTGATCGTGACCGCCTCGGGCGGGCTGTGCCTGATGGTGGCGATGATCCTGCTGGGCCAGATCGCCGGCAGCTACGACCTCGACGCCGTTCTGGCCGCCGGGCCGCAGATCACCAGCCATCGGCTTTATCCCGTGGTGCTGATCCTGTTCGTGCTGGGCGCCTTCACCAAATCGGCGCAATTCCCGTTCCATTTCTGGCTGCCCAACGCCATGGCGGCGCCGACGCCGGTCTCGGCCTATCTGCATTCGGCGACCATGGTGAAGGCCGGGGTCTTCGTGCTGTTGCGCTTTCACCCGGCGCTGGGGGGCACGGATGCCTGGTTCCAGATCGTCACCGGCATCGGCATGACCACGCTGCTCCTGGGGGCGGTGGTGGCGCTGTTCCGCCATGACCTCAAGGGGCTGCTGGCCTATTCCACCATCAGCCACCTGGGGCTGATCACGGCGCTGGCCGGGATCGGCAGTCCCTTTGCGCTGATCGCTGCGGTGTTCCACATCGTCAACCACGCCGTCTTCAAGGCCTCGCTGTTCATGGCCGCCGGCATTATCGACCACGAAACCGGCACCCGCGACATGCGCCGCCTGTCGGGCCTGGCGCGGGTGATGCCGGTCACGGCGATGCTGGCGATCATCGCCTCGGGCGCCATGGCAGGGGTGCCGCTGCTTAACGGCTTCCTGTCCAAGGAGATGTTCTTCGAGGCGACCTATGTCTGGAACAACGGCGGCTCGCTGGACAGTTTCGCGCCCTATGTCGCGGTGCTGGCCGGGGCGTTCAGCGCCGCCTATTCGTTGCGCTTCATCGTCACGGTGTTCTTCGGCCCGCCCGCCACCGACCTGCCGCAGGAACCGCATGAGCCGCCCCTGCTGATGCGCCTGCCGGTGGCGATCCTGGTGGCGATCTGCCTGGCGGTCGGCATGTTCCCGCAGCAGGTGCTGGGCACCTGGCTGCAGACCGCCAGCATGGCCGTGGTCGGCCCGGAACTGCCGCATTTCAGCCTGAAGATCTGGCACGGCGTCAGCCCGCCGCTGATCATGAGCCTGATCGCCATGTCGCTGGGCGCGCTGATCTACCTGCTGCCGCGCCGGCTGATCGATTCGGGCGAGGACGGCACGCGGGTGATGCGCCGGCTGGACTTTGCCCGCGGCTTCGACTGGCTGCTGCAGGTTTTTACCATCCGGCTGCCGCGCTTTGCGCTGCGGGTGCTGTCGGCGAACGGGCTGCAGTCGCAATTGCGTGCCATGGTGCTTTTGTCGCTGGCCGGGGCCTGGTTCGTGCTGCGCCGGCTGGACTGGAACGTGCCCATGCCCGAACTGGGCGCGAGCGAGCTGGTTTTTGCCCTGCTGTGGCTGGTCGGCGGCACCTGCGCCGTCGGCGCCGCCTGGCAGGCCAAGTATCACCGTTTCGCGGCGCTGGTGCTGATGGGCGGCGCGGGCCTGGTCACCTGCGCGACCTTCGTCTGGCTCTCGGCCCCCGACCTGGCCGTGACCCAGCTGCTGGTCGAGATCGCCACCACCGCGCTTTTGCTGCTGGGCCTGCGCTGGCTGCCCAAGCGCGACCAGGAGATCCCCGGCGACAACAACCTCACGGCCCGCTCGCGCCGCGCGCGCGACCTGCTGATCGCGCTGGCCTGCGGCACGGGCATGACGGCGCTGGCGCTGGCGGTGCTGCTGACCCCGCCCGGCACCTCGCTGGGCGACTGGTTCCTGCGCAATGCCTATGTCGAGGGCGGCGGCACCAATGTCGTCAACGTCATCCTGGTGGATTTCCGCGCCTTCGACACCTTCGGCGAGATCACCGTCCTCGCCGTCGTCGGGCTGACCGTCTATGCGCTGCTGCGCCGCTTCCGGCCCGCGCCCGAAAGCGTCGAACGCCCGCGCCCGCAGCTCGATGCCGAGGAACAGGCGCTGGAGGCCTATCTCTTCGTGCCCTCGGTGCTGATGCAATGGATGTTCGCGCCGATCATCGCGCTGTCGGCCTATCTGTTCTTCCGCGGCCACGACCTGCCCGGCGGGGGGTTCGCCGCCGGCGTCACCCTGGCCGTGGGCCTGCTCTTGCAATATGTCGCCGCCAATGTGCGCTGGGTCGAGGCGCGGATCACCGTGCTGCCGATGCGCTGGATGGCGGCGGGGCTGACCATCTCGGCGGCGGTCGGGGCCGGGTCGTGGATCTTCGGCTATCCCTTCCTCAGCGCGCATGCGCAGTATCTCGAGTTCCCGGTCATCGGCAAGGTGCCCTTCTCGACCGCGATGCTGTTCGATTTCGGCGTGTTCTCGACCGTTCTGGGCGCCATCGTGCTGATGCTGATCGCCATTGCCCACCAGTCGCTGCGCGTCGCCCCGCGCGCCCGGCCGCTGGAAACCGCCGAGGAGCCGCGCTGATGGAACTGATCCTTGCCCTTGCCATCGGCATCCTGGTCGGCTCCGGCGTCTGGCTGCTGCTGCGGCCGCGCTCCTACCAGGTCATCATCGGCCTATGCCTGCTGGCCTATGGCATCAACCTGTTCATCTTTGCCATGGGCCGGCTTTACGTCGGCGCCGCGCCGATCATGCCCAAGGGCGGCTTCGTCGATCCGACCGCCTATGCCGACCCGGTGCCGCAGGCGCTGGTGCTGACCGCCATCGTCATCAGCTTCGCCACCACGGCGCTGTTCCTGGTGCTGATGATCGCCTCGCGCGGGGCCACCGGCACCGACCACGTGGACGGCAAGGAGCGTCATCCATGATGAACGATGCGGCCATGCCCGACCACCTGATGATCGCGCCGATCCTGATCCCGCTGGTGGCCGGCGCGCTCATGCTGTTTTACAGCGACCGCAGCCGGCAGACCAAGCTGATCATCGGGCTGGTGGCGGTGGGGCTGACCTTCCTGGCCTCGGTCGAGCTGATGGCCGACGTCAAATCCGCGACCGAGCAGGGCGGCACGGTCGTCGGGCTTTACCGCCTGGGCGACTGGCCGGTGCCCATCGGCATCGTGCTGGTGCTGGACCGGCTTTCGGCGATGATGGTGATGCTGACCGCGCTTCTGGCCGCGCCCTCGCTGGTCTATGCCGCCGCCGGCTGGCACGGCAAGGGCCAGCATTACCACAGCATGTTCCAGTTCCTGCTGGCCGGGGTCAACGGCTCGTTCCTGACCGGCGACCTGTTCAACCTCTTCGTGTTCTTCGAGGTGATGCTCGCGGCCTCATACGGGCTGATGCTGCATGGCTCGGGCCCCGAGCGGATCAAGGCCGGGCTGCATTACCTGGCGGTGAACCTTGCGGCCTCGCTGTTCTTCCTGATCGGCGTTGCGCTGGTCTATGGCACCACCGGCACGCTGAACATGGCCGATATCGCCCGGGCCCTGCACTGGCTCGACGATGCCGAGCGGCTGCTGTTCCATGCCGCGGCGACCTTCCTGGGGCTTGCCTTCCTGATCAAGGCGGCGGCCTGGCCGCTGTGCTTCTGGCTGCCGCCGACCTATGGCGCCGCCTCGCCGCCCGCCGCCGCGATCATGGCGATCATGACCAAGGTCGGCATCTATGTCATCCTGCGGCTGTCGCTGCTGGTGCTGGGGCCGGATGCCGGGCCCTCGGCCGGCTTCGGCGCCTCGGTGCTGATGATCGGCGGCGTTCTGACCATGGCCTTCGGCATGATCGGCATCCTGGGCACGCCGGAACTGGCGCGCAAGGGCGGCTATCTGGCGATCATCTCGTCGGGGACGGTTCTGGCCGCGATCGGCTTTGCCCAGGCGGGGGGCGGCAGCTCGATGCTGGGCGGCGCGCTTTACTACATGGTGGGCTCGACCGCGGCCATCTCGGCCTTCTTCCTGATCGCCGAGCCGGTCAGCCGCAACGACGAGGGCGACGACGACGCCCCGGACGAGGGCGACGGCTTCGACCCGCTTTCGGAACGCTGGACGCCGATGGGGCTGGGCACGGTCGAGGACACCACCGCCCCCGCCAGCCAGCGCACCGTCAGCTGGCTGACCATGGCGATCTGCTTCGGTCTGGTCGCGGCGATGATCGCCGGCCTGCCGCCCATGCCGGGCTTCGTCGGCAAGTTCGCCATCCTGCGCGGTGCGGTGCAGGACAACCTGCCCGCCTCGGGCCATCTGCCGGTGATCCTGTGGGCCTATGCCGCCATGCTGATCCTGTCGGGCCTTGGGGCGCTGATCGCGCTGATGCGCTTCGGCATCCGCCGCTTCTGGGCCGAGGAAGGCCCGACCCCGCGCATCCTGGCGCTGGAGGTGGTGCCGGTGGTCATGCTGCTGGGCATGATCGGCCTGCAGACCGTGCGTTCGGATGCGCTGCTGGGCTATACCAGCGCCACGGCCGATGCGCTGCTCGAGCCCCGCGTCTATCGCAATGCCGTCCTGGCCGAGGCGCAGGACGTGCGCGCCGCACCGGTGCAAAGCCTTACCCCCGAGCCCGTTGCCGAGCCCGAGCCTACGCACGAGAATGGGCCAGAGGAGGTGGCGCAATGAATCGGCTCGTCCCCCATCCGCTGCTTTCAGCCGTGCTGGTGCTGATGTGGCTGTTCCTGACCGCCTTCACGCCGGGCCACCTGCTGCTCGGCACGCTGATCGCGCTGGGGGCGGGCTGGTCGGTCGAGCACCTGCATCCGCCCAGGCCCGTCTTCCGGCGCTGGCTGGCGATCCCAAGGCTGATGGCGGTGGTGGCGCTGGACATCCTGCGCTCCAATATCGCGGTGGCGCGGGTGCTGCTCCTTGGCCCCGACCATCCGAAGTACCATTCGGGCTTCGTCGAATTGACGCTGCGCCTGCGCGATCCCAATGCGCTGGCGGTGCTGGCGATCATCCTGACCGGCACGCCCGGCACCGCCTGGATCGAATTCGACCTGGAGGAGGGCCGGCTGCTGCTGCATGTCCTCGACCTGCGCAGCGACCACGACTGGCAAAGCCTGATCCGCGACCGCTACGAGGCGCTGCTCATGGAGATATTCGAATGACGGCCGAGTTGCTGCGATTTGCCCTGGGCTATGCCCAGATCGCCCTGATCCTGGCCCTGGCGCTGGCCTGCTGGCGCATGCTGCGCGGGCCGCGTGCGCAGGACCGCGTTCTGGCGCTCGACACCATGTATTCCATCGCCATGCTGCTGTTTCTGGTCATCGGCATGGGCAACGGCAATGTCTTCTTCTTCGAGGGCGCGCTGGTCATCGCCGTGCTGGGCTTTGTCACCACGGTCTGCGCCGCCAAGTTCCTGATGCGGGGCGAGGTGATCGAATGATGCATCTGGAGCAATTGCCGCCCTGGGCCGCCGTCATTATCGCGCTGTTCGTGGTCGTCGGCGCCTCGCTGACGCTGCTGGGCGGGGTCGGCCTGGTGCGGCTGAAAAGCTTCTACCAGCGGCTGCACGCGCCGACGCTGGGCTACAGCTATGGCACGCTGCTGATCATCCTGGCCTCGATGCTGATGTTCTCGCTGAGCGAGGGGCGCGTGGTGGTGCATGAGCTGATGATCGGCATCTTCATCATGATCTCGACCCCGATCACGCTGCTGATGCTGGGCCGGGCGGCGCTGCGCCGCGACCGCGACCGCAAGCTGGGCCATGACGAGCCGGTGCCGCCCCGCCGCCGCACCGAGCCGCCGCCCCCGACATCGAGGCCGATGCGGGGGTTGATGAGGATCCGCGACCCTAGCGCGATTGCGCCAGCACCTGCCGCAGCAAGGCGGGATCGACCGCATCGGTGACGAAGGCCTGGCCGATGCCGCGCGCCAGGACGAAGCGCAGCTTGCCGTCCTGCACTTTCTTGTCCTGGGCCATCAGCCCGATCAGCGCCTCGTCATCGGGCAGCTCGCCCGGAATGTCGGCAATGCGCGAGGGCAGGCCCATGGCGGCGAAATGCGCCGCCACCCGCGACGGCGCCTCCTGGCTGCACAGGCCCATCCGCGCGGACAGCTCGAAGGCCAGGGTGCAGCCGATGGCCACGCCTTCGCCATGCAGCAGCCGGTCGGAATAGCCGGTGGACGATTCCAGCGCATGGCCGAAGGTATGGCCCAGGTTCAGCAGCGCGCGCTCGCCCTGCTCGGTCTCGTCGCGCTGCACGATGCCGGCCTTCATCGCCACCGAATGGCGCACGGCGCGCTGGCGCAGCGCCGGATCGCTTGCCAGCCCCGCGGCATTGGCCTCGAGCCATGCGAAGAAGCCCTCGTCGCCCAAGAGCCCGTATTTCGCCACCTCGCCATAGCCGGCGCGGAAATCGCGCGGGCTCAGCGTGGTCAGCACGTCGATATCGGCCAGCACCAAGGCCGGCTGGTGAAAGGCGCCGATCAGGTTCTTGCCCTGCGGGCTGTTGATGCCGGTCTTGCCGCCTACCGAACTGTCCACCTGCGCCAGAAGCGTCGTCGGGATCTGCACGAAGCGCAGGCCGCGGCGCAGGATCGCGGCGGCGAAACCGGCCAGGTCGCCGATCACCCCGCCACCCAGCGCGATCACCAGATCCTTGCGCTCGACCTTCTGGGCCAGCAGCCATTCCACGGCGCGGCCCAGCTCGGCCCAGCATTTCGTGGCCTCGCCGGCGGGCAGGGCCAGGGCCGGCGCCTCGATCCCCTGCCGGGCCAGCGCCTCGCGCAGCGCCGGCAGGTGCAGCGCCGCCACCGTCTCGTCGGTCAGGATGGCGACGCGGCGGCGCCCGGCCAGCGCGACGATCTCCTCGCCTGCCCGGCCAAGCAGGCCCTGGCCGATGCGCACGTCATAGGAACGCGCGCCCAGGTCAACGTGAACGGTCTCGATGCTCATCTGCCCTCCAGGATCGCGGGGTCATGTGCGCGGATCGCGTCCAGCACGCGCTCCGCCGTCTGTTCGATGCTGTCGCCGCGCTGCGCGGGGACGCGGATGTCGGCCAGCGCATAGACCGGGCCGCGCTCGGCCAGCAGCCGCTCCAGCGTGCCGCGCGGGTCGGGGGTCTGCAGCAGCGGCCGCGTCGGGCGGTGCCGGACCCGGTGCCAGAGCGTCTCCAGATCGCAGTCGAGCCAGACCGAGACGCCGTCTTCGCCGATGCGGGCGCGATTCTCGGGGCGCAGCCAGGCGCCGCCGCCGGTCGAAACGATGCCGGGCCCCGAGGCCAGCACCCGGCCCAGCACTTCCGATTCGCGGGCGCGAAAGAATTCCTCGCCGTCGCGGGCAAAGATTTCCGGGATGGTCATGGCCGCCGCGCGCTCGATCTCGGCATCGGTATCCGAGAAGGGCCTGCGCAACCGGCGCGCAAGTTCGCCCCCGATCGCGGTCTTGCCCGCCCCCATCATTCCGATCAGCACGATGTTACGCCGCATCAACACCCGGTCCCTGCCTCATTCAACCGGACAGACTGATGGCGTGATCTTTCGGGAAATGCCATATATATTTCACGGGAACCGGCGACAGACCGGCATTGCAAGCATATCGAGGCGGAAGGGGCAATTCATGCGGCTTTTGAAGGTGGTGGTGGTTCTGGTCATCCTGATTCTGGCGGGCCTGGCCGGCTATGCCTATTTCGGCGACATGAGTTCGGACCCGCGCGAGATGCGCATGCCGGTCGAACTGGAGCTGGGCGCGCAGACAGCCGCCCCGGCCGCAGCGCCCGCGCCGGCACCGGCCCCCGCGGCGACCGCGGCCGCCGATGGCGGCGATGCCGCCCAGACCGCTGCGACGGCCGAGGATGCGGGGGCGGGGCAGAATGACCTCGACTGACGGCCTCGGCCTGGCCTGCGCCCTGGTGGCCGGGCTGGCGCTGGCCCTGCCGGCCGGGGCCAAGCCGCCGCTTTCGGCCAGCGACTGGCTGTCGGGCAGCGTGCGCGAGCCCGACAACATCTCGTCCTGGCGACCCGGCGACGCGCGCCCGCCCGAACTGCGGCAGCGCGCCAGGCGCGAGCTTGCCCCCACCGGCGCGGTCGAGCCGGTCGGCGTGACCCGGCTGGGCGAGGGCAATCCCGACGGCAAGGGCACGGTTTCGCCGCGCGCGGCCGGCCTGCCTCCGGATCTCTGGGGCGACAGCGAGGCGGCGGTGCTGGTGCGGCTGATCCGCGCCTCGAACCCGCGCCTGCCGGCGCTGCGGCGGCTGGAGCGGCGGCTGCTGGCCGCGCAGCTGCGCCCGGCCCGGACCGAGGCCGGACAGGAAGGCGCGCTGTTCCTGGCCCGCGTGGACAAGCTTCTGGATATGGGTGCCACTGGCGCCGCCAAGGAATTGCTCAAGGCCGCCGGTCCCGGCGACCCCGAGCGGTTCCGGCGGCTTTTCGACATCGCGCTCCTGTCCGGCGACGAGGCCCAGGCCTGCGAGACCATGGACCGCACCCCCGGCGTCGCGCCCAGCTTTCCGGCGCGCATCTTCTGCCTGGCCTTCGGCGGCGACTGGTCGGCTGCGGCGCTGGTGTTTCACGGCGCGCAGGCCATGGGGCGGATCGACCCGCAGATGGCGGCGCTTCTGGCGCATTACCTGGACGATGGCTATTCCGACAGCGCCGAGGAACTGGTGCCGCCCGCCGTGGTCACGCCGCTGGAGCTGCGCCTGCACGAGGCGATCGGCCAGCCCCTGCCCTCGTCCGGCCTGCCCCTGGCCTTCGCCCTGGCCGACCTGGACCAGAACGAGGGCTGGAAGGCCCGGCTGGACGCGGCCGAGCGGCTGGCGCGGGCCGGGGCGATCCCGGCCTCGCAGCTGCGCATGATCTATCTGGAGCAGAAGCCCGCCGCCTCGGGCGGGGTCTGGGACCGCGCCGGCGCCGTGCAGGCCCTGGCCGATGCGCTGCTGATGCGCGACCTGGCGGGGGTGGGCCATGCCCTGCCGCCTGCCTTCGACGCCATGGTCGCGGCCGGGCTTGGCCCGGCGCTGGCCGATATGGTCGGGGCCGAGGTCGGCGCACTGGGGCTGGATGGCCGCGCCGGCCGCATCGCGCTGTGGCTGGCGCTGCAAGCCGCGCAGCCGCAGGTGGTGCAGGCCCCGCCCGCCGATGCCGCCGGTTTCGACCTGTGGCTTCTGCGCTTTGCCGAGGGCGAGCCCGAAAGCGCCCCGCCGCCGGGCGAGGGCGAGCCGCGGGCGGCCGCGCTTTTCCCCGCTTTCCTGGGTCCGTCGGAGCGGAGCCTGCCGGAAGGCGCCGCGCAGCTGATCCTGGCCAACCGGCGGGGCGAGGCGCTGCTGGCCGCCATCGCCGATGTCGATGCCGGTCTGGACGGCGACCTGCCGCGCGCGGCGCAGGGCCTGCGCGTCCTGCGCGTGCTGGGCCAGCAGGAAATCGCGCGCCAGGCGGCGGTCGAGCTGATCCTGGCCCCGGTGATGACGCCCCCGCCGGGCTCCGGCCTGCCGTGAGCGGCCGGCTTGACGACCGAGGCCGGATCTCGGCCTTTCTCGACGCGCAGGCGGCCGAAGCGGGGGCGGCGCGCAACACGCTGCTGGCCTATGGCCGCGACCTGCGCGATTTCGTCGACTGGCTGGCGACGCGCGGCGGCACCCTGCTGACCGTCCCGCGCGAGGGGATCGAGGATTACCTGGCTTATTGCGACGCCCAGGGCCTTGCGCGGGCGACGCGGGCGCGGCGGCTGTCGGCGATCCGCCAGATCATGCGTTTCGCGCTGGACGAAGGCTGGCGCGAGGACGATCCCGCCGGCCGCATCAGCGGGCCGGGCCGGGTGCAGCGCCTGCCCAAGGTTCTGGACCGGGCCGAGGTGCAGGCCATGCTGGACGCCCTGCCCCGCATCGGCCGCAACGAGACCGAGCGCGTCCGCAACCTGGCGCTGGTCGAGCTGATCTATGCCACCGGCATGCGGGTGAGCGAACTGGTCTCGCTGCCCGTGGGCGCCTGCCGGGGCGACCCGGCGCTGCTGCTGATCCGCGGCAAGGGCGGCAAGGAGCGCATGGTGCCGCTGAGCGATCCGGCCCGCCGGGCGCTGGCCGCCTGGCTCAGGCGCCGCGACAATGCCCCCGCCGAAAGCCCGCTGGGCCGGCTGGTCGCAGGCAAGGGCGCGCGCTGGCTGTTTCCCGCCGCCTCGCGCGAGGGGCACATGACGCGCCAGGCGATGAACGCCCTGCTGGGCCAGCTGGCGCTGGCGGCGGGCATCGACCCGGCCCGCGTCTCGCCGCATGTGATCCGCCACGCCTTTGCCACGCATCTGCTGGAAGGCGGCGCCGACCTGCGGGCGATCCAGACGCTTCTGGGCCATGCCGACCTGGGCACGACCGAGATCTATACCCATGTCCTTGACACGCGGATGCGCGATCTGGTGCTGAACCATCATCCGCTGGCCCAAGCCCATCGCGACGACAAAGAGCCATGATCCCGCCGGCTGTTCCCGACCCGACCCCCGGCCATGACCCGGCCTTCTGGCTGATCGGCGCGGCGATCCTGCTGCTTCTGGCGCTTTCGGCCCTCTTCGCCGGGGCCGAGACGGCGCTGACCGCGGCAAGCCGCAGCAAGCTGCGCGCCCGCGCCGACAAGGGCGACCGGCGGGCGGCCGAGGCGCTGGCGGCCAAGGAGGACAGCGAAAACCTGAACGGCGCCATCCTTGTCGGAAACACTCTGGTCAAGATCCTGGCCGCCAGCCTTGCCGCGGCGCTTGGCCTGGGCTTGTCGGGCTGGAGCGGGGCGGCGCTGGCGGTGCTGGTCCTGGCGCTGGCAATGCTGGTGCTGGCCGAGGTTCTGCCCCGCAGCCTGGCCCGCCTTGCCCCCGAGGAGACGGCCGGCCGCCTCGCCCGCCCCCTGGCCCTGCTGGCCCGTATCCTTGCGCCGGTGGTCTGGGCGGCGCGGCTGACGGCGCGCGGCCTGCTGGCGCCTTTCGGCATCCGCGCCGGCAGCGCCGGCCCGGTGTTTTCCGTGCAGGACGAGATCGCCGATGCGCTGGCCGTGGCCGAGTCGAGCGGTGCCGTGCAGAAAGAGGAACGCGACCGGCTGCTGGGCGCGCTGGACCTGGGCGAGCGTTCGGTCGAGGAAGTGATGCTGCACCGCTCGGGCATCGCGATGATCGACGCCGGCCAGACTGCCGAAGAGGTGCTGGATCTGGTGCTGAAAAGCCCCCATACCCGCCTGCCCGTCTATCGCGGCGAGCGCGAGAACGTTATCGGCGTCATCCATGCCAAGGATCTCTTGCGCGGCGTGCGCCGGGCGCTTCAGGAAAGCGGCCCCGAGGCGCTGCGCGATTTCGACGTGCTCAGCACCGCCATGCCGCCCTATTTCGTGCCCGAGACCACGCCGCTGGACGAGCAGCTGCGCGAGTTCCTCAGGCGGCGGACGCATTTCGCGCTGGTGGTGGACGAATATGGCAGCCTGCGCGGCCTGATCACGCTCGAGGACATCCTGGAGGAGATCGTCGGCGAGATCACCGACGAACACGACATGGATGCCGTGCAATCGCTGCTGCCCGGCCCGCAGGGCGATTACCTGGTCGACGGCGCGATGACCATCCGCGACCTGAACCGGGCGCTGGACTGGTCCCTGCCCGACGACGAGGCCAACACGGTGGCCGGGCTGGTGATCCACATGGCCCAGTCGATCCCCGCGGCGGGCCAGGTGTTTTCCTTCCACGGCTACCGTTTCGAGGTGCTGGCGCGGCGGGAAAACCGCATCACCCGGCTGCGTATCCGCCCGCTGGGGGTGCCGCCGCCGGACAAGCCCGCCGCCGATCAGTGATCGGCCATGCCGGCGGCGCGCTTGGCCGCCTCGATGCTGCCGCCGGTGCCGTTGAAGAAGGCGTTCAGCGCCACCGCCGCGATGGTCGCCAGCAGGATGCCCGATTCGACCAGCGGGTGGATGGCATGCGGCATCCATTGCTTGAAGTCCGGGGCGATCAGCGGGATCATCCCGAAGCCGAGCGCTACCGCCACCACGAACAGGTTGTTGCGGTTGCCGGCGAAATCCACCGTAGACAGGATGCGGATACCCGTCGCCGCCACCATGCCGAACATGACGAGCCCCGCGCCGCCCAGCACCGGGGTCGGCAGCGATTCCACCGCCGCGCCCATCTTGGGCACCAGCCCGAACAGGATCAGGATCAGCCCTCCGGCGACGCAGATGAAGCGGCTCTTGATCCCGGTGACGCCGACAAGCCCGACGTTCTGGCTGAAGGAGGTATAGGGGAAGGTGTTGAAGATGCCGCCGATCAGCGTGCCCAGCCCATCGGTGCGCAGGCCCGCGGTCAGGCGCTGCGGCGTGACCTCGCGCCCGGTCATCTCTCCCAGCGCCAGGAACATGCCGGTTGATTCGATCATCACCACGATCATCACCAGCACCATGGTCACGATCAGCACCGGGTCAAAGATCGGCATGCCGAAATGGAAGGGCGCGACGATGCCGAACCAATGCGCCTCGGCCACTTTCTCGAAGGTCATCTGGCCCAGCAGGATGGTCAGGCCCGCGCCGATCAGCATGCCCAGAAGCACCGCGATATTGGCGACGAAGCCACGGCCGAAGCGGGCAATCAGCAGGATCGCCGCCAGCACCACGCCCGAGATGGCGATATTGATCGGCTGGGCGTAAAGCGGGTTCTGCACGCTGGGCGCGGGGGCAAAGCCCTCGGGCAGCGCCGGCACGGCGCCGGTCCCGGCCAGGTCGCGCAGCTGGTTCAGCCAGCCGACCGCCACCGGGTCCACCACCTTGGGCGCCGTCGGCCCGACCGGGTTGCCGAAGATCCAGTTGATCCCCACCCGCATCAGCGTGACGCCGATCACCAGGATGATGGTGCCGGTGACGAGCGGCGGAAAGAACTTCAGCATCCGCCCGACGAAAGGCGCGATGAGCATGGCCACGATGCCCGCGCCGATGATGGCGCCGAAGATCATCCGCGCCCCCTCGGGCCCCGGATAGGCGTTCGCCATGGCCACCATCGGCCCGACCGAGGCGAAGGTTACGCCCATCATCACCGGCAGCTGGATGCCGAACCAGCGCGTCATGCCCAGCGACTGGATGATGGTGGCGATGCCGCAGCAGAACAGGTCGGCCGAGATCAGGAAGGCCACGTCCTCGGGCGAGAGCCTCAGCGCCCGGCCGACGATCAGCGGCACCGCCACGGCGCCGGCATACATGACCAGGACATGCTGCAGGCCCAGGGTCGCCATCCGCAGCGGCGGCAGGATCTCGTCGACCGGATCGGCTGCGGATGTCGCGGTTCTTGCCATGAGGGGCCCCCTGTCTTGCCGATCATGCTTGCGTTTTCGCAAGACTGCGCTGGCGTCCGGGTTTTGGCAAATCCTTTATGACGATAACGTGATCACCCGGCCCGCTCCGCGCAGGACGCGGCATTCCCGGCCGCGGCCGCCTGTCTCTGCCGGTGCAGGGCGCGGCGCAGGGTCTCGGGCAGGCCCAGTTCCGGCCAGGCCGCCTGGGCGGCGCGCAGATGCGCCTCGGCCCGCGCGGCATCCTGCGCATCGGCGGCGCGCAGGGCGGCCGAAAGATGCAGCAGCGGCTGGTCCGGCGCCAGCGCCAGCGCCGCATCCAGCCAGCGCCAGCCGGCCTTGCGATTGCCGGCGGCGAAACAGGCATCGGCCAGCCGCTTGCGGGTCAGCATCTGTCCCGGCCGCGCCGCATCCAGCCAGTGCAGCAAGGCGAAGGCCCGGTTCAGCCGGCCATGCAGCCGCAGGACCGAGGCGCAGAACCCCAGCCAGGCCGCATCCCCGTCGGCCGGTTCCGGCCGTTCGCCCCTGGCCAGCGCCGCCTCGATTGGCGCCAGCGCCTCGGCACAGGGGCCCAGCTTGCGCCACAGGTCGGGCCAGACCAGCAATTCGCGCTGTGGCCCCGGATCGCGGATGAACTCCGACCAGTCGATCCGCAGCAGCCACAGCGGCAGGATCCGGCCCTTGCCGCGTTCCGGGTCGGGCTGGGCATAGGTCGCCAGCAATTCGGGGGCAAAGCCAAGCGCCCGGCGCGCCGCCCCGCCGTTATGCATCAGCCGATGCGCCACCGCCGGCATGATCGGTCCCTCGGCCGAGCGCCCGGCAAAGATCATGCCCACCAAGGCCGCGTCCGGTCCGGGCCCGGCGCCGTCCGCATTGCCGCCCTGCCCGCCCGTCACCAGCAGCACCTGCCGGCATTGCGGCTTGTCGCGATTGCGCATCAGTGGCGCCTCCAGCCCCTGCCGGGCCAGGCGCCGCGCCTTCTGCCGAAGGCCGGCCGACCAGGCAGCAATCGCAAGCTCGCGGTAGAGAAAGGGAAAACGCTCCAGCAAGGCCCGGTTTCCGGCCAGCGCCTCGACCAGGTCTTCTGCCCGCCCGCAGCGCCTGGCATGACCGGCGGCATAGCTCACGCTTTGCGCCAGATCGCCGGGGGCAAAGAAACTCTCCGGCCGCGACAGCACGCGTTCCAGCAGCGCCGCATGGGCGGCGTTGCCCAGATCCTCGGGCAGCGCCTCCGGCAGGGCCACCACCCGGCATTGCCCCACCATCGCCGCGGCGCGCGAAAAGGCGCTGTAGCTGGGCGCGCCCACCTGTTCGCAGCCGGCCATCAGCAGCAGTTCCAGCAGGTCGCGCTCGGCCGGGGTCAGCGCGCCGGGGTCCAGAAGCTCATGGGCCGGCAGGATGCGGGGATCGCCCTGGCGCAGATGCTCGACCGCCGCGGGCGTGTCGGAAAAGGCGATCACCGGCCCATCCACCGCGGCGACGAAGGCGCGAAAGAACTCGTCGGGCACATATTTCGACGCCCAGGAGGAATAGGACCAGGGATCGCCGTCCAGGATGTCGCCGCGCCGGACATGGATGGCCAGCGGCCGGCCGCCGCCGGCGCGGGCCAGGATGCGTCGCGCCCCTGCCAGCGCCCGCGCCAGCCGCGGCGACAGCACCAGTTCCTCGGCCGCGGCGCGCAGGCCGGCCGCCGCCTCGGCCTCGGATTCGTCCATGAAGCGGATGATCTCGGACATGCTGTCGCATTCATAGCGCCGCCCCTCGGCCAGTGTGCGGGCGAAACCGGCACCGTTCATGCCCGGCGCCGCGGCGGGCAGGTTGCGTAGTTCCGACCGCTCGGGCGCGCGCGCGACGATGTCGATATGCGCAGCGACGAAGGCGGGGTCCAGGAAATCGCGCGGATCGACCAGTTCGGGATAGGGCCCGTCGGGCTGCGACAGCCACAGATAGCGCCCCGCCACGCCGAACTTGCGTGCGATCCGCATCACATTGAGCAGGCAGATCAGCCGCGCGCCGATCCGATCCTGCCGGAAACCGATGATGGCATGGTGCCTTGTCATGCGAAACCGCCCTCCCCCTCCCCTTGCGGCTTGCAACCGCCCGCCCTCCTGCCTATCAGGACGTGCCGCCATACAACAGCACGGAAACCCCGATATGGACATCGCCGCCCGCCGCAAGGCCGATCCCGCTCACTGGCGCCTCGCCACCGCGATCCGCGCCCTTTCCATGGACGCCGTCGAAGCCGCGAACTCGGGCCATCCCGGCATGCCGATGGGCATGGCCGACGTCGCCACGGTCCTGTTCCGCAACCACCTGAAATTCGACGCGGCCGCGCCGAACTGGTTCGACCGCGACCGCTTCGTTCTGTCGGCGGGCCACGGCTCGATGCTGATCTATTCGCTGCTCTACCTGACCGGCTACGAGCAGATGTCGATCGACCAGATCCGCAATTTCCGGCAATGGGGCTCGATCACCGCCGGCCATCCGGAATTCGGCCATGCCGAGGGCGTCGAGACGACGACCGGCCCGCTGGGCCAGGGCATCGCCACCGCCGTCGGCTTCGCCATCGCCGAAGAGGCGATGCGCGCCCAGTTCGGCGAGGCGCTGTGCAGCCACAAGACCTGGGTCATCGCCGGCGACGGCTGCCTGATGGAGGGCATCAGCCAAGAGGCCGTCGGCCTGGCCGGCCACCAGAAGCTGAAGAACCTGATCGTCCTTTGGGACAATAACGACATCACCATCGACGGCCGGGTGTCGCTGTCGGATTCGACGGACCAACTGAAACGCTTCGAAGCCTCGGGCTGGCGCACGCTTTCCTGCGACGGCCACGACCCCGCCGATATCGAGCGCGCGCTGGCCGATGCCGCCAGCGGCAAGGACGACCGCCCGGTGCTGGTCGCCTGCAGGACCATCATCGGCTTCGGCGCGCCCAACAAGCAGGACAGTTCGGGCGTGCATGGCTCGGCGCTCGGCGCGGCCGAGATCGCCGCCGCGCGCGAGGCGCTCGGCTGGGAGGCGCCCGCCTTCACCGTGCCCGAGGACATCCTGGCCGACTGGCGCGCCATCGGCGCCCGCGGCCGGGCCGAGCGCGAGGCCTGGGCGGCCCGCGTCGATGCGGCCGAGAACCGCGACGAGTTCGCCCGCCGCATCTCGGGCGGCGTCAGCGACCGGCTGGCGCCCACCATCGCGGCGCTCAAGGAACAGGCGCTGGCCAGCAAGCCCAAGGTCGCGACCCGCAAGGCCAGCGAGATGGTGCTGGAGGTGGTGAACCCCGAACTGCCCGAGACGCTGGGCGGCTCGGCCGACCTGACCGGCTCGAACAACACCAAGACCAAGGATCTGGGCGTCTTCACGCCGGAAAACCGCCAGGGCCGTTACATCCACTACGGCATCCGCGAACATGGCATGGCGGCGGCGATGAACGGCATCTGGCTGCATGGCGGCCTGCGCCCCTATGGCGGCACCTTCATGTGCTTCACCGATTACGCGCGCGGCGCCATGCGGCTTTCGGCGCTGATGGGCCTGCCGGTGACCTATGTCATGACCCATGACAGCATCGGCCTGGGCGAGGACGGCCCGACCCACCAGCCGGTCGAGCATCTGGCGATCTGCCGCGCCACGCCCAACACGCTGACCCTGCGCCCCTGCGACCTGATCGAGACCGCCGAGGCGTGGGAAATCGCGCTGTCGAGCGAATCGACGCCGACGGTCATGGCGCTGTCGCGCCAGAACCTGCCGCTGCTGCGCGAGGATGCGGGCGCCGAGAACCTCTCGGCCAGGGGCGCCTATGTTCTGCGCGAGGCCTCGGCCGCGCCCAGGGTGATCCTGATGGCCTCGGGCTCCGAGGTCGAGATCGCGGTGACCGCCCGCGAGACGCTCGAGGCCGAAGGCGTGCCGACCCGCGTCGTCTCGGTGCCGTCGATGGAACTCTTCCGCGACCAGGAGGCCGAATACCGCCGGCAGATCCTGCCCGCCGGCACGGTGCGCGTCGCCATCGAGGCCGCCGTGCGCCAGCCCTGGGACTGGCTGCTGCTGGGCGAGCGCGGCCGCGAAGAAGCCTCCGGCTTCATCGGCATGACCGGCTTCGGCGCCTCGGCCCCGGCACCCACGCTTTACAAGGAGTTCGGCATCACCGCCGAGGCGACCGTCGCCGAGGCCCGCCGCCTGCTCGGCTAAGCACTTCCGGGCCGCGCCCGCTCCGGCGCGGCCCCCTCCCATCCCGCCGGCTTCTTCGTTCCCCAAATACCCATGCCCCGGCGCTCCGGGAAAGCCGCCGCGGCTGCCTTTCACCCTTCCCCAAAAACTCATGCGACGGTGCAGGCAGGCACCCGCTTCGCCCCCATGGACCCCGCCGCCGCCCACGGGCATAAGCGGAAACAAGAGGGACATGCCATGACACCGCCCGAACCCAGCCCCGGCGCCCTGCCGCCGATCCTCGCCCCCGCCGGCGATCCGGGCCGCGCCACGCAATTGCACGGCATCCTGCTCTTGCTGCTGGCGATCTTCCTGTTCACGCTGATGGATGCCACCGGCAAGCATCTCTCGACGCTCTACCACCCGGTGCAGGTGGTCTGGGTGCGCTTCGTCACCAACCTGGCCATCGTCGCGGTCATCTTCGCGCCGCGGCTGCGCCATGCCCTCGCCACCCGGCGCCCGGTGGTGCAGTTCTTCCGCGGCGTGACGCAATTCGGCTCGGGCCTGCTGTTCTTCAGCGCGCTGCAATTCATCGGCCTGGCCGAGGCGACCGCGATCATGGACCTCAACCCGGTGCTGATCACGCTGGGCGCGGCCGTCTTTTTGGGCGAATCCATCGGCATCCGCCGCATCCTCGGCATCCTCGCCGCCTTCTGCGGCGCCATGCTCATCATCCGCCCCGGCGCCGGCGTCTTCCATCCCGCCGCTCTGCTGGCGCTCGCCGCGGCCTTTACCTATGCCGCCGGCGCCATCCTGACCCGCGTGGCGAGAAGCGATTCCACCGCGACCTCGATCCTGTGGTCGGCGCTGGTCGGCACGGTCCTCTCCTCGCTTGCCGTGCCCTTCGTCTGGCGGCCGGTCGGCGATCTCTGGGCCTTCCTGCTGCTCGGCGGGCTCGGCACAGCGGCGCAGGCGCTGCTGATCCGTGCATTCTCGCTGGCCGAGGCGGCGGCCATCGCCCCCTTCGGCTATACCGGGCTGGTCTGGGCCGGGCTCTGGGGTTGGCTCATCTGGGGCACCCTGCCGGACCGCTGGACCCTCATCGGCGCGTTGATCATCGTGGCTGCGGGCCTATATGTCTGGATGCGCGAGGCTCGCGCGATGAACCGGGCCGCCGGAACGGGGCCGCAATGACCGAGACCGACACCGAGACCCAGGAACCCGCCCCGCTGCGCGACCGCATCGCCAATGGCGCCTTCCTGGCTGTCATGGGGCTGGCGCGTATCCTGCCCTATCGGCGGCGGGTGCCGGCGATGGGCTGGTTCTTCGCCCATCTGCTCGGACCCCTGGCCGGCTGGCGCCAGCGCATCCGCACCAATCTGGCCATGGCGCGCCCGGACCTGCCCGCGGCCGAGATCCGCCGCCTGACCCGCGCGGTGCCCGAGAATGCCGGCCGCTCACTGGCCGAGATCTATTCCGGGGCCGAGTTCACCGACCGCATCCATGCCGCGGACCCGCTGACCGGCCCGGGCCTGCCGGCGCTGGAACAGGCGGCGCAGGCGGGTCGGCCGGTGATCCTGGCCGTGGCGCATTTCGGCAATTACGACGCGATGCGCGCCGCGCTCGCGGGGCGCGGCTGGCCGGTCGGCGCGCTCTACCGGCCGATGAACAACGAGGCGTTCAACCGCCATTACATCCCCGCCATGCGCGCCATCGCCGAACCGATGTTCCCGCGCGGCCGCGCCGGGCTTGCGGCCATGCTGCGCTTTCTCAAGGGCGGCGGCTGGCTGTCCCTGGGCTTCGACCAGTTCGACGACCACGGCGCCGAACTGCGCTTCTTCGGCCTGCCGACCAGGACGGTGCTGACCCCGGCGGAACTGGCGCTGCGCTATGACGCGCTGATCCTGCCCATCGCCGGGGTGCGCCAGCCCGACGGGCTGAGCTTTCGCGTCGAGGTCGGCGCGCCCATCCCCCACAGCGACGCCCCGACCATGATGCAGGCGCTGAACGACGATCTGGAGCGGCTGGTCCGCGACCATATGGAGCAGTGGTTCTGGGTGCATCGGCGCTGGAAACGCAGGGGCTAGGCGGCGAATCCCTTTCCCTCGGGTTGTCCGACGGTCTATAAGGACGCCCAAATCCGCCGCGCAGTCAGAACGCGGGCCCCGACAACGACATCCAGAGGACGGCATGAGCGACGAATCCAAAAACGCTGGTCAAGACAAGCGCCACCACGAGGGCGATGTCGCCTTCATTCAGGCCCTGGCCGAACTGCTCGATCGCAACGAATTGACCGAACTGACCGTCAAGCGCGAATATGACGAAAACGACCGGCTGACCGTCAGCCTGTCCAAGCACCAGAAACAGGCCGCGCCGGCCGCCTTTGCCGCCCCCGCGGCGATGGCCCCTGCCGCCGCGCCCGCCCCGGCCCCGGCTGCAGCCCCCGCCAGCGAGGATCCGGCCAGCCTGCCCGGCGTCGTGACCTCGCCCATGGTCGGCACCGCCTATCTGGCGCCCGAGCCCGGCGCGACGCCCTTCGTCGCCATCGGCCAGCAGGTCAAGGAAGGCGAGACGCTGATGATCGTCGAGGCGATGAAGACGATGAACCATATCCCCTCGCCCCGCTCGGGCACGGTCAAGCGCATCCTTGTCGACGACGGCAGCCCGGTCGAGTTCGGCGCCCCCCTGATGGTCGTCGAGTGAGGCGCGGATGTTCGACAAGATCCTGATCGCCAACCGCGGCGAGATCGCGCTGCGCGTGATCCGCGCCTGCCGCGAAATGGGCGTCGCCTCGGTCGCCGTGCATTCCACCGCCGATGCCGATGCGATGCATGTGCGCATGGCCGACGAATCCGTCTGCATCGGCCCGCCGCCCTCGACCGACAGCTACCTGTCGCAGCCTGCCATCATCTCGGCCTGCGAGATCACCGGCGCGCAGGCGGTGCATCCCGGCTATGGCTTCCTGTCGGAAAACGCCGCCTTCGTGCAGATGGTCGAGGATCACGGCATCACCTTCATCGGCCCCTCGGCCGAGCATATCCGCATCATGGGCGACAAGATCACCGCCAAGGAGACGGCGAAGTCGCTGGGCATCCCGGTGGTGCCCGGTTCGGACGGCGGCGTGGCGGACGTGGCCGCGGCCAAGCGGGTGGCGGCGCAGATCGGCTATCCGGTCATCATCAAGGCCACCGCCGGCGGTGGCGGGCGCGGCATGAAGGTCGCCCAGGACGAGGCCGCGCTGGAGACCGCCTTCCGCACCGCCCGTGCCGAGGCCAAGGCGGCCTTCGGCAATGACGAGGTCTATATCGAGAAATACCTGCAACGGCCGCGCCATATCGAGGTGCAGGTCTTTGGCGACGGCCGCGGCCGCGCCGTTCACCTGGGCGAGCGCGACTGTTCGCTGCAACGCCGCCACCAGAAGGTGTTCGAGGAAGCGCCCGGCCCGGTCATCACCGCCGAGCAGCGCGCCCGCATCGGCGGCATCTGCGCCAATGCCATGGCCAAGATCGGCTATCGCGGCGCCGGCACCATCGAGTTTCTGTTCGAGGAGGGCGAGTTCTATTTCATCGAGATGAACACCCGCCTGCAGGTCGAGCATCCGGTGACCGAGGCGATCTTCGGCGTCGATCTGGTGCGCCAGCAGATCCTAGTCGCCGCCGGCGAGGAGATGGAGTTCCGCCAGGAAGACCTGCAGATCCGCGGCCATGCCATCGAGGTGCGGATCAATGCCGAAAAGCTGCCGAACTTCACCCCCTCGCCCGGCACCATCTCGCAATATCACGCGCCGGGGGGGCTGGGCGTACGGATGGATTCGGCGATCTATGACGGCTACCGCATCCCGCCCTATTACGACAGCCTGATCGGCAAGCTGATCGTGCATGGCCGCGACCGCCCCGAGGCGCTGGCGCGGCTGAACCGCGCCCTGGGCGAGCTGATCGTGGACGGGATCGACACCACCGTGCCGCTGTTCCGGGCGCTGATCGAAAATCCCGACATCCAGCGCGGCGATTACTCGATCCACTGGCTGGAACGCTGGCTGGCCGAGATGGCCGTCAGCGCCTGAACCATGCGGCAAGCGGCGCGACCGGCGGCCCCTGCATGAGCGGTGGGGGCCTGACAGCCGAACGGATGCTGGCCGCCTATGCCCAGGGGGTGTTTCCGATGGCGCAGTCCGCCTCGGACCCCCAGCTTTACTGGTTCGAGCCGGGGCTGCGCGGCATCCTGCCGGTGGGCGGGGTGCATGTCTCGCGCTCGATGCGGCGCGTGCTGCGCCATTGCGGCTGGCATGCGACCCTGGACCGCGATTTCACCGGTGTGGTCCAGGGCTGCGCCGATCGCGCGGAAACCTGGATCAACGCGCCGCTCATGGCGCTTTACCGCGATCTGTTCCGCATGGGCCACGCGCATTCGCTGGAGGTCCGGGCCGGCAACGAGCTGATCGGCGGCATGTTCGGTCTGACGCTGGGCGGGGCGTTCTTTGCCGAAAGCATGTTCTCGCGCCGCAGCAATGCCTCCAAGGCGGCGCTGATCTGGATGTCATCGCACCTGGCGCGCTGCGGCTTCGTGCTGTGGGACACCCAATATCCGAACCCGCATCTCGCCTCGATGGGCGGCCAGGCCATTCCCCGCGCGGAATACCGCCGCCGGCTTGCCGCCGCGCTCGGGGTTCGCGCCGATTTTGCCGGCTGTGCCCTGCCCGGCGCTCAGGCCCTGTTGCAGGAAATCACCCAGACGTCATAGCGCGGATCGTCCAGCGCCGAAAGCGCCGGGGACGAGGCGATCATCCAGCCCGCAAACAGCCGCGCATTGGCCTGGCTGTCGGTGATCGTTAGCTCGGCATAGGCATCCGAGGTCGGGTCCGCTGCCGGATAGCGGCATTCCGCCAGGCTGAGCTGAAGCCGGCCGAAGGCGACCGACTCGCCCACGGCCAGGGTGAAATCCTGGGTCCGGCCGGTGATCTTGTCGAGCCCGCGCAGCTGCGCGCCGGTGCCGCGCGCCGTCTCGGGGCCGCGCGCGGCTTCGGCGGCGCGCTGGCGCTCGGCCGCCGAGGGCTCGACGGGGACCACCGCATCGGGATCGTCGCTGAAGGCCGGGTCGATCATCAGCTGCTGGTCCTCGGCCGGCTCCTCCTCCTGGGCGAGGACGGGGCTGGCGGCCAGCAGCAGGCACAGGCAGGCGCGGGTCAGAAGGTCGGTCATGGGCTGTCGTCCGTGCTTTGCGCATCCACGAATTTCATCATCAGCGAGATCAGGCTGACCGCGCCCTGCACATCCTCGATCTCGTCGCCGGGTGCCAGGTTGTCGGGCGCGCCGCCCGGCTGCAATTCGATATAGGCGCCGCCCAGCAGCCCGTCCGACTGGATCAGCGCCGCGCTGTCGCTGGGCAGGCGGATGCTGTCGGGCAGGCGCAGACGCGCCTCGGCGAAATAGGTCTGCGGGTTCAGCTGGACCGCCGACACCCGCCCCACCCGGACGCCGGCGACGCGGACATCGGTGCCGACCTCGATGCCGTCGACGTTCGGAAAGGCCGCGCGCAGCTCATAGCCGCCGGCCAGCTGCGCGCCCAGCCTGCCGCCGGCGGTGGACCAGGCCAGGAACCCGGCCGCCACGGCCAGAACCGCCGCACCAACCCAGAGCTCGGCCCGTTCGGCGGCGGTGTTCATGCGCCTACTCGGGCTGCCAGGCGTCGTAGTCGCGCCGCTCGACCGGCTGCGCGCGATAGAGCGAGCCCGCCGGGTGATAGGCGGCAGGCGTGCCGGTCAGGTTTGGCTCATGCGGCTTTTCCCAGGGCTTGTGCGGCAGAGGGGCCGCGGTCGGCGGCTCCTTGTAGGTGTGATGCAGCCAGCCGTGCCATTCGGGCGAGATGCGGCTTGCCTCGGATTCGCCGTTATAGATCACCCAGCGCCGCTTGCCGCCGCCGGACTGGTAATAGACATTGCCCTGATCGTCCTCGCCGACCTTTTCGCCGTAAAGCTTGGTCCAGACCTGGGTGTTCAAGGTCTGGCTGTTCCACCAGGTCAGAAAGCGCAGCAGAAACGACATGGGTGCGAACCTCATCAATCGGGTGTGGTGGAGATATGGCGCAAGTTGCGGCGAAGGTCCAGAGAGGCTTGGTCCCCGACGCCCCCGACAGGGCAAATCGACGCAGCCGGTGGCGCCGTCCGACCGCCCATCGAGGCGCTTGGCATGGGCAGGGACGCGAGCGCCCCGAGCCATCTGCGAAGGATCCGCCCGCCGCTTTCTGCCGGTGCCAAACCGGATGGCCGGTCCGGGCATCTGGTGGCGCGGGTCGAGGATGAATCCGCCCGGCGATGAACTGCAGATCCCGAAGAGATGCATCTGCATGGCGTGTGGCCGTTCCTTGTCTTGAGATGGCAGCCGAGGCTGCGGGCCGCAATGGATCTGCCGCGATGCGTCCGCGGCAGATCGTGAAGGAGGATCGGCGCGGCAGTCGCGGACCGGCGCCGGGCCGGGAGCCCGGTGAAGCCCGAGCCGGGCAAGCCGATCCCAGCACGGCCGGGAACCGCGCGCCGGCAAGCCGGTCGCGGCCCGTTGGCCCGGGACGTGTTCCGCGTGGCTGGACGCGCGCGGATGGAACCGGCGAAAAAGGCGGCACCCAAGGCCCGCCTGCACCATGCCGCGCGCGCCGTCGCGGCGCGGAACCGACCGGCGCCGGTGCGGCCGGCCGAGCCTGCAGGCGATGCGGGCCTAGCCCGCCGTCGCGGTTTCCTTTTTCGAATCGGTGTGGATCAGCAGGGGCTTGGCCGCGGGATTATCCACCGCCTCCTCGTTGACCACCACTTCCTCGACGCTGTTCATGCCGGGCAGGTCGAACATGGTGTCCAGCAGGATGTCCTCCATGATCGAACGCAAGCCGCGCGCGCCGGTCTTGCGCTTGATGGCGCGGCGGGCGATGGCGGTCAGCGCATCCTCGGTGAAGGTCAGCTTCACGCCCTCCAGGTCGAAGAGCCGCTGATACTGCTTGACCAGCGCGTTCTTGGGCTGGGTCAGGATGGTGATCAGCGCCGCCTCGTCCAGGTCGCCCAGCGTGGCGATGACCGGCAGGCGGCCGACGAATTCCGGGATCAGGCCGAATTTCAGCAGATCCTCGGGCTCGAGCTGCTTGAACAGCTCGCCCACGCCCTTGTCGTCGTCTTCCTTGACATTGGCGCCGAAGCCCATCGCCGTGCCCTTGTTGCGCTGCGCGATGATCCGGTCCAGCCCGGCAAAGGCGCCGCCGCAGATGAACAGGATATTGGTCGTGTCCACCTGCAGGAATTCCTGCTGCGGATGCTTGCGCCCGCCCTGCGGCGGCACCGAGGCGACCGTGCCCTCCATGATCTTCAGAAGCGCCTGCTGCACGCCCTCGCCCGAGACGTCGCGGGTGATCGAGGGGTTGTCGGACTTGCGGGTGATCTTGTCGACCTCGTCGATATAGACGATGCCGCGCTGCGCCCGCTCGACATTGTATTCGCTGGCCTGCAGCAGCTTCAGGATGATGTTTTCCACATCCTCGCCGACATAGCCGGCCTCGGTCAGCGTGGTGGCGTCGGCCATGGTGAAGGGCACGTCCAGGATGCGCGCCAGGGTCTGCGCCAGCAGCGTCTTGCCGCAGCCGGTCGGGCCGATCAGCAGGATGTTCGACTTGGCCAGCTCGATATCGGTCTTGGAGCTGTGGTTCAGCCGCTTGTAGTGGTTGTGGACGGCCACCGACAGCACGCGCTTGGCATGTTCCTGGCCGATCACGTAATCGTCCAGCACGTTGCAGATCTCGCGCGGGGTGGGCACGCCGTCGCCGGATTTCAGCGCCGAGGACTTGGTCTCCTCGCGGATGATGTCCATGCAGAGTTCGACGCATTCATCGCAGATGAACACGGTGGGACCGGCAATCAGCTTGCGCACCTCATGCTGGCTCTTGCCGCAGAAGCTGCAATAGAGCGTGTTCTTGCTGTCGCCGCCGGTCGGATTGGCCATCAGTTCATCCTCGTATAACACCGGAAGCCCGGCAAAAGCGCCGGACGACCGCCTGTTTCGGACGTGGCCAGGCCACGCCATGCGTTGCCCATCATGTTACGAGCCCCCCCGGCCCGTCACAATCCCCAAAACGTCCGCCCCGGCCCCAAAACGCCGGCCTCCGGCTGCTTCCCGCAGCCGTGATCACTGGCCCGGCTCGGCCTTGCCGCGCGCCGTCAGGATCTCGTCGATCAGGCCCCATTCCTTCGCTTCCTCGGGCGACATGAAGCGGTCGCGTTCCAGCGCCTCCTCGACCTCCTGCAGGGTGCGGCCGGTATGCTTGACATAGATCTCGTTCAGGCGCCGCTTGAGCTTTTCGGTCTCGCGCGCATGGATCAGGATATCGGTCGCCTGGCCCTGGAAGCCGCCCGAGGGCTGGTGGACCATGATGCGGCTGTTCGGAAGCGAGAAGCGATACCCCGGCTGGCCGGCGCAGAGCAGCAGCGAGCCCATCGAGGCCGCCTGCCCCACCACCAGCGTCGAGACGCGCGGCTTGATGTATTGCATCGTGTCATAGATCGACAGGCCCGCCGTCACCAGCCCGCCGGGGCTGTTGATATACATGCTGATGTCCTTGGTCGGGTTTTCCGCCTCGAGGAACAAGAGCTGCGCCGAGATCAGCGTCGCCATGCCGTCATGCACCGGGCCGGACAGGAAGATGATCCTTTCCTTCAGCAGGCGCGAGAAGATGTCATAGGCACGTTCGCCCCGGCTGGTCTGTTCGACGACCATGGGGACGAGCGTGTTCATGTAGAATTCTGCCGGATCGTGCATGTCTGTCCTTGCTTTTGTCCCTGCCTGGCCTGCCCGTTTCGCGATTCGTCCCAAGGCTGCGGTCGCGCCGGACCGCTCTTAGACGCGAAAGGTTGACAGAGTCTTAGTAACGCCGGGCCGCGAGGACAAGAGAGCGATAAAATTTGCCCCTGCCCGGCCGGGCCGGTAATCTGGCGCCCGAGCGACGGAGAAACGCATGAAACTGATCGTCGGCCTGGGCAATCCGGGCGCGAAATACGCCGCGAACCGGCACAATGTGGGCTTCATGGCGGTCGATCGCATCGCCGCCGACCACGGCTTCCCCCCCTGGCGCGCGCGGTTCCAGGGCGAGATCGCCGAGGGCCGGCTGGGCGAGGAGCGCGTCGCCCTGCTCAAGCCCGCGACCTTCATGAACCTGTCCGGCCAGTCGGTCGGCGAGGCGATGCGCTACCTGAAGCTCGGCCCCGAGGACGTGACCGTGCTGCATGACGAGCTGGACCTGGCGCCGGGCAAGCTGCGGCTGAAGACCGGCGGCGGCCATGCCGGGCATAACGGGCTGCGCTCGCTGCACCAGCATATCGGCGAGGGTTATCGCCGGCTGCGCATCGGCATCGGCCATCCCGGCGACAAGAACCGCGTGTCGGGCTATGTGCTGTCGGATTTCGCCAAGGCCGAAGAGGCCGGGCTGGACGACCTGCTGCGCGGCATCTCGGACGGCGCGGCGGCGCTGGCCGCGGGCGACGATGCGCGTTTCATGAACGCGGTCGCGGCGCGGGTGGCGCCGCCGCGCAACAGCGGCACGCGGCCGGAGCTTCCCGGCAAGGCGTCGCCGGCCAGGCCCGCGGCGAAACCCGCCAACGATCCCGCGGCCGAGCCGCCCAGCCTGTCGGACCGGCTCAGGGCCCTGACCGAGCGGTTCCGGTGACGGCCTGGCGCGATGCCTTCGCGATGCAGGCCAAGGCCTGCCGCGCGCTTGGCTCGCCGCTGACGGCGCGGATCTGCGAACAACTGGCGCCGATCCTTGAGGCCGGGGACGATGCGCTGGCGCGGCGGGTGCGGACATGGCCCGGCGATCCCAGCTACCGCGCCGACTCGGTGCCGTTGCGGCTTTGCGGCGCGCTGCACGCGCTGGTGCTGAACGGGGACGACCCGAAACTGGCGCAGGCCTATGCCGAGGCCAATGACGCAGTGCTCCACCGAAGCATTTCCCAGGCAATTCAGGATAATCAATCCCGCATCCTGGAATGGATCGAGCATGCGCCGCAGACCAACGAGGTCGCCCGCGCTGCGGTGCTGATCGCGGCGGGCCGGTTCCTGGCCGGCTTGCTCGGCCGGTGCCGCCTCGATCTGCTGGAACTGGGCGCAAGTGCTGGACTCAACCTGAACTTTCCGCGCTACAGTCTTGTTGCAAATACGGAACATGATCCGCCCTTTCTGGGAGAGCGCCAACCCGAGGTCTGGTTGAGCCCGGAATGGCGCGGCACGATCCCGGCCCATGCCCTGCTGGCGACCGGCGCGGCGCGGGGGGTGGACCTGAACCCGCTCGATCCGGCGCGGGACGGGCTGCGGCTGCTGTCCTATATCTGGCCGGACCAGCGCGCGCGGCTGGAGCGGATGCAGGCGGCGCTGGCGCTGGCCGAGCGGTATCCGCCGCGGGTGGATCGCGGCGACGCGGCCGACTGGCTGCCGGCCCGGCTGGCCGAATCCTGTCCTCATGGCAGGCTTGTCTATCACACCGTTGCGGCGCAATATTTCCCTGCCGCCACGCGAGGGCGCATCGAGGCCGCGCTGCAGGACGCCGGGGCCAAGGCCAGCCCCGAACGGCCCTTGGCGCATCTGTCGATGGAGGCCGACGGCGGCGAAGGTGCGGCGCTGGCCCTGCGGCTCTGGGCCGGCGGCGGGATGCGGCGATGGAGCCTCGGCCGGGCGGATTTCCATGCCCGCTGGATCGACTGGCAGCCGAAGGAGACCTGACATGGACCCCGCGCTCAACGTGCTTGGCGGCAAGCTGGAAACCTGCTCGACCGCGCCGCTGACCGGCTTCTTCCGCGACGGCTGCTGCAATACCGGCCCCGAGGATCGCGGGCGCCATACCGTCTGCGTCATCGTGACGGCCGAGTTCCTGGCCTTGTCGAAATACCTGGGCAACGATCTCAGCACGCCGCGGCCCGAGTTCCGCTTTCCGGGGCTGCAGCCGGGGGATCGCTGGTGCCTCTGCGCCGCGCGCTTCCTGCAGGCGGCGCAGGAATTCGCCGCGCCCGAGGTGGTGCTGGAGGCCACCCATGCCCGCACGCTGGAGATCGTGCCGCTGGAACTGCTGCGCGCCCATGCCGTGAAGGGCGAGGATTAGCGCCCCACCTGCGCCAGATAGTGCCGCACGGCATCGACGACATGGCGAAAGCGGTCACCGCCCAGATGCTTGCCGCCATACCAGCGCGTCACGATCACCACATGGTCGGTCAGCCCGGCGCGTTCCAGCATCTGCAGGATGATCTGGCCGGCGCCGCTTTCGCCGTCGTCGTCGCGCATCGCCTCGCCGGACAGCGCCGCGGCCCAGCTGTTATGCGTGGCCTTGGCGAAACGCTTGCTGCGCTTCAACTCGGCCAGCAGCGCCTCGGCCTCGGCGCGGGTCCGCGCCGGCCCGCCCGACACCGCATAGCGCGAGCCACGGTCCGAGATGATCTTGTCAAAGACCGTCAGGCTCATCGCCGGCGCCGGACGTAAAGCTCCAGCCGGTGCCGGACGATCTCGTAGCCCATCTCGGCGGCGATCTCGGCCTGCAGGCGCTCGATGCGCTCGTTGACGAACTCCATCACCTCGCCGGTCTCGACATCGATCATGTGGTCGTGGTGGTGGCCGTCGGCCGGCTCGAACCGCGCCGGCTCGCCCTCGAATTCCAGCTTCTGGATCATGCCCTGCGCTTCCAGCGCGGAAAGCGTGCGATAGACCGTCGCCAGCGACACCCCCGCCCCGGCCGCCATGGCACGCTGGTGCAGCTGGGTGGCATCGGGATGGTCCTCGGCCGCTGCAAGCACGCGCAGCAGCGCGGCCCGCTGGCGGGTGATGCGCACGCCGGCACGGCGCAGCGCGGCCTCGAAGGCTTCGGCACGGGTTTCGATCTCCATGCGGTTTTCTGGCCCAGTTGCGAAAAAATTGCAACTGGCTTGACAGTTGAGAATCATTCGCAGATAACGGCGGCAGAAACGAGGCCCGAAGCAGAAGAATCGGATCATGAAGCGCAGAACATTCCTGACCACGGCCCTTGCCGGACTGGCCGCCCCCGCCATCCTTCCCGCCTCGGCGCTGGCGCAGGGCGGCAGGTTCAAGGTGGCGACCACCTTCACCATCATCGCCGACATGGCCCGCAACGTGGCGGGCGACCGGGCCGAAGTGGTCTCGATCACCAAGCCGGGGGCCGAGATCCACAATTACGAACCCACCCCCAGCGACCTGATCGGCGCCCGCGACGCCTGCCTGATCCTGCGCAACGGGCTGAATCTGGAGCTGTGGTTCGAGCAGTTCCTGCGCAACCTGGGCGACCTGCCCTCGGCTACGCTGACCGATGGGATCGAGCCGATGCCGATCTCGGGCGGGCATTACGACGGCAAGCCCAACCCGCATGCCTGGATGGCGCTGGACACGGCGCTGGTCTATGTCGACAACATCGCCGCCGCGCTGTCCAAGGCCGATCCCGCGGGCACTGGCAGCTATCGCGCCAATGCCGGCCGCTACAAGGGCGAGATCGCGCGGACCATCGGCCCGCTGCGCGACGCCGCCCGCGCCCTGCCCGAGGAACGGCGCTGGCTGGTCACGTCGGAAGGGGCGTTTTCCTATCTGGCGCGGGATTTCGGCCTGCGCGAGCTGTTCCTGTGGCCGATCAACGCCGATGCGCAGGGCACGCCCCAGCAGGTGCGGCGCGTGGTCGATGCGATCAAGCAGCACAATATCCCGGTGGTGTTTTCGGAAAGCACCGTCTCGGACCGGCCGGCCCGGCAGATCGCGGCCGAAACCGGAGCGCGCTATGGCGGCGTGCTTTACGTCGACAGCCTGTCCGAGGCCGGCGGGCCGGTGCCGACCTATCTGGACCTGCTGCGCGTGACCTCGGAAACCATCGTCGAGGCGCTGAGCAATGCATGAGGCCGCCGGCATCGAGGTATCCGGCCTGACGGTGGCCTATCGCAACGGCTTCACCGCCCTGCGGGATGCCAGCTTCACGGTGCCGCAAGCCTCGGTCACGGCGCTGGTGGGGGTGAACGGCTCGGGAAAATCCACGCTGTTCAAGGCGCTGATGGGCTTCGTTCCGGCCGCGGCCGGCAAGGTGCGGGTGCTGGGCCTGACCGTGCCGCAGGCGCTGCGCCAGAACCTGATCGCCTATGTGCCGCAGGCCGAGGAGGTGGATTGGTCCTTTCCGGTGCTGGTCGAGGACGTGGTGATGATGGGCCGCTACGGCCATATGGGCTTTCTGCGCCGCGCCCGGCCCGAGGATCGCCGCGCCGTGGACGAGGCGCTGGCGCGGGTGAACATGCAGGACTTCCGCCACCGCCAGATCGGCGAGCTGTCGGGCGGCCAGAAGAAGCGCGTCTTCCTGGCCCGCGCCCTGGCGCAGGGCGCCTGGGTGATCCTGCTCGACGAGCCCTTTACCGGCGTGGACGTCAAGACCGAATCCGCCATCATCGAGCTGTTGCAGCAGATGCGGGACGAGGGGCGGGTCATGCTGGTCTCGACCCACGACCTGGGCTCGGTGCCGGAATATTGCGACCGGGTGGTGCTGGTGAAGAACACCGTGCTGGCCCATGGCCCGACGGCCGAGGTCTTTACGCCCGACAACCTGCGCCTGGCCTTCGGCGGCGTGCTGCGCCATTTCGTGCTGGGTGCGCGGCACCTGCATGCGGACGACGACCCGCGCGCGCTGACCGTGCTGTCGGACGACGAGCGCCCGCTGGTCTTTTACGACGACAAGCAGCGCAGCGCCCGCGAAGAAGAGGCGGCGCCGAAATGATCCGCACGCTGCTTGTCCCCTTCGAATACGGCTACATGACCGACGCGATCTGGGTCTCGGCGCTGGTCGGCGGCGTCTGCGCCTTCCTGTCGGCCTATCTGATGCTCAAGGGCTGGTCGCTGATCGGCGACGCGCTGTCGCATTCCATCGTGCCGGGCGTTGCCGGGGCCTATATGCTGGGCCTGCCCTTCGCGCTGGGGGCCTTCCTGTCGGGGGGGCTTGCCGCGCTGACCATGCTGTTTCTGAACAAGCGCACGGGCCTGCGCGAGGACGCGATCATCGGGCTGATCTTCACCGGCTTCTTCGGGCTGGGGCTGTTCATGGTCTCGCTCAATCCGATGGCGGTCAGCGTGCAGACCATCACCATGGGCAACATCCTGGCGATCACCCCCGGCGACACGCTGCAGCTGGCGCTGATCGGCGGCATCTCGGCGCTGGTGCTGGCGGCGAAATGGCGCGACCTGATGGTGGTGTTCTTCGACGAAAGCCATGCCCGCACCATCGGGCTGAACCCGCAGGCGCTGAAGGTGCTGTTCTTCACCCTGCTCTCGGCCTCGACCGTCGCGGCGATGCAGACCGTCGGCGCCTTCCTGGTCGTGGCGCTGGTGGTGACGCCGGGGGCCACCGCCTATCTGCTGACCGACCGCTTTCCGCGGCTGATCCTGATCTCGGTGGCGATTGGCTCGCTCACCTCGGCCATTGGCGCCTATGTCTCGTTCTTCCTCGACGGCGCGACCGGGGGGGTGATCGTCTGCCTGCAGACGCTGATCTTCCTGGCCGCTTTCCTGCTGGCGCCCAAGCACGGCCTGCTTGCCGCCCGCCGCCGCGCCCGCGAGGCGCTGAAGGAGGCCGCGTGATGGACTGGTTGGTGATGCCGCTGAGTTTTCCCTTCATGCGCGATGCGGCGCTGATCGGGCTGATGATCGCGCTGCCGGCGGGGCTTTTGTCCTGCTTTCTGGTGCTCAAGGGCTGGTCGCTGATGGGCGATGCGGTCAGCCATGCCGTGCTGCCCGGAGTGGTGCTGGCCTATGTCGCGGGCCTGCCGCTGATCCTTGGCGCCTTCCTGGCCGGCCTGGGCTGCGCGGCCCTGACCGGCTGGATCCAGGACAACAGCCGCGTCAAGGCCGACACCGTGCTGGGCGTCGTCATGTCGGGCATGTTCGGTCTGGGGGTGGTGCTTTACACCGCGATCCGGACCGACCTGCACCTGGACCATATCCTGTTCGGCAACATGCTGGGCGTCGGTCCCGAGGACCTGCGGCTGGCCGGCGGCATCTCGGCCGTGGTCGGGCTGGTGCTGGTGCTGAAATGGCGCGACTTCGCGCTTCTGGCCTTCGACCCGGTGCAGGCGCGGGTCTCGGGGCTGGCGCTGCATGTGCTGAACTACGGGCTTCTGGCGATGATCTCGGCCACGGTGGTCGCCATGCTCAGCGCGGTCGGCATCATCCTGGCGGTGGCGCTGCTGATCGCGCCGGGGGCCGTGGCCTTCCTGATGA
The DNA here is from genome assembly GCF_008824185.1 of Paracoccus pantotrophus. Taxonomy (NCBI): domain Bacteria; kingdom Pseudomonadati; phylum Pseudomonadota; class Alphaproteobacteria; order Rhodobacterales; family Paracoccaceae; genus Paracoccus; species Paracoccus pantotrophus. The sequence goes on along the minus strand of NZ_CP044423.1, from coordinate 907,696 downwards.
CGCGGCGGCTGCCCGCCATGCTGGCCACCTCGGTCGGGGTCGCGGCCTTCGGGGCGGTCAGCGGGGTCTGGGCCAGCTTCTGGCTGAACAGCGCCCCGGCACCGACCATCGTGCTGGTGCTGACGGCGCTGTTCACGCTGGCCTTTCTGTGGCGCAGCATTGCCACGCGGCGGGCGCAGGGCGCGGACCGGTCAGGGGCGCCCTAGGTCACATACCCATAGACGGGATTCCGGAGACGGGATTCCGGTGCGGGCTGAGTTGTGCTTCACTTCTGCACATGCATGAGGAGGTGGGATGGCAGGCTTCGATCTGACGGATCTCGAGCGGGAGGTGATCCGGCCTTTGTTGCCAACGAAGGTGCGCGGCGTGAAGCGGGTGGATGACCGGCGGGTGTTGAACGGCATCTTCTGGCGGCTGCGGACGGGGGCGCCCTGGGCGGACATTCCAGCGCGCTACGGCCCCTTTACGGCTTGCGTGAACCGCTTCAGCCGCTGGCGCAAGGCGGGCCATTGGGCGCGCATTCTGCAAGCCGTGTCAGAGGCTTATGACGGGAAAGTTCAGATGATCGACCCGTCCTCGATCCGGCTTCACCAGCATGGGGCGAACCGCCCGAAAAAGGGGGGCGATCCCGTTGCATGGGGCGCGCGCGCGGTGGGCTGACCGCGAAGATCCACGCTGTGGTCGATGCCCGCGGCCGCCCGATCCGCCTGAACCTGACCGAAGGCCAGGCGCATGACGGACGCTCGGGGGACGATATGGTCGGGCCCATCGGCGCGGGCCGGATCCTGCTCGCCGGCCAGGGTGCCCGGGCCAATATCCGTCCCATACCGACCCGAAAACGCTTTCCTCCCTTCGATCCGGTTCTCTGCCGCGCCCGCAATCAGATCGAACGGTTCTTCGGCAAACTCAAACATTTCCGGTTCATCGCAACGCGATACGACAAGCGAGACGGCAATTTCCTCGCATCCGTACAACTCGCCTCCATCCGCATATGGTTGCGGAGATATGTGTCGGTGAATTAGACCGTCCGCCCGCCATCGACCTCGAGGATGACGCCGGTGATGAAATCGGCCTCGTCCGAGGCGAGGTAAAGCGCCGCATTGGCGATGTCGCGCGGCTGCGACAGCCGGCCCAGCGGGATGGTGGCAAGGAAGCGGGCGCGGTTCTCGGGCGTGTCCTCGCAGCCCATGAACCGCTCCAGCATCCCGGTCTCGCCCATCACCGGGGCGATGGCGTTCACGCGGATGCCCTCGGGCGCCAGTTCCGCCGCCAGGCTGCGGGTCAGGGTGTTCACCGCGCCTTTCGAGGAATTGTACCAGCTCAGCCCCGGCCGCGGCCTTATGCCGGCGGTCGAGCTGACATTGATCATCACGCCCTGCCCGCGCGTCCGCCAATGTGGCAGCACGGCATGGGTCATGTGAAAGATCGACAGCACGTTGATGTCGTAGATCTTGCGGAACGCCGCCTCGTCGGTGTCGAGCAGCGGACCGTTCGGCGTGGTCCAGCCGGCATTGTTCACCACGATGTCGAGGCTGCCGAAGCTTTCGCACGCCTTCTCCACCGCGGCCCGGACCTGGTCGCCCTGGCTCACGTCGCAGGGGATGGCGAGCCCGTCGATGCCCGCGGCCACCGCCGCCGCACCTTCGCCGTCGATGTCCAGCACCGCCACCCGCGCGCCCTCGCGCGCGAAGGTTTCGGCGATGCCGCGCCCGAAGCCCGAGGCGCCGCCCGTCACCAATGCCGTCTTGCCTTGCAGCCGCATGCTCTCTCTCCCTGTTATGCGAAACGATGAACCACGGTTTTCAGCCGCGAGAATTCGTAAAGCGCGGCGAAGCCCTTTTCGCGCCCATGGCCGGATTTGCGAACCCCGCCGAAGGGCAGCTCGATCCCGCCCCCGGCGCCATAGCCGTTGATGAAGACCTGCCCGCAGCGCATGGCGCGGGCCAGGCGCGCCTGCCGGTCGCCGTCGCGCGTCCAGATGCCGGCGACCAGCCCGTATTCGGTGCCGTTGGCGATGGCCACCGCCTCGGCCTCGGTGTCGAAGGGGATGGCGGCCAGCACCGGGCCGAAGATCTCTTCCTGGGCCAGCGGGCTTTGGGGGTCGACCGGGCCGAACAGCGCCGGCGCGACATAGAAGCCGGCTGCGGACGCATCCGCGGCCACGCCGCCCCGCGCGATCAACGGGGCTGCGGCCTCGGCGACATAGCGTTCGACCCGTGCCTTCTGCCGGGCCGAGATCAGCGGGCCCAGCAGCGCGCCCTCGGCCGGGCCGGCCTCGACCGCGCGGAAACGCTCGGCCAGCATTGCCGTCAGCCGGTCCCAGATGCCGCGCTGGATCAGCACCCGCGATCCGGCCGAGCAGGTCTGGCCGCCGTTCTGCACGATGGCGCCCACGATCACCGGCGCGGCGGCCTCGAGATCGGCATCCTCGAAGACGATCTGCGGCGACTTTCCGCCCAGTTCCAGCGTGCAGGGGATGTGATTGCGCGCCGCGGCGATCTGGATGGCCTGGCCGACCTGGGGCGAGCCGGTGAAGCTGATGAAATCGACGCCGGGATGTTCGGACAGCGCCCGCCCGGCGACCTCGCCGCGCCCGGTGACGATGTTGATGGCACCGGGCGGAAAGCCGGTCTCGGCCGCCAGTTCGCCGATGCGCAGGATGGTCAGGCAGGCATCCTCGGCCGGCTTGGTCACGGTGGCATTGCCCATGGCCAGCGCCGCGCCGACCGAGCGGCCGAAGATCTGCACCGGATAGTTCCAGGGAATGATATGGCCGGTGACGCCATGCGGCTCGCGCAGCGCCGTCACGTCATAGCCGTTCAGGAACGGGATCACCTCGCCATGCAGCTTGTCGGCCGCGCCGCCATAATATTCGAAATAGCGCGCCAGCGCCGCCATGTCGGCGCGCGACTGGGCGACGGGCTTGCCGTTGTCGCGGGTTTCCAGCTGGGCAAGCGCCTCGGCCTCGGCCTCGATGCGCAGGGCCAGACGCAGCATCAGCCGGCCGCGCTCGGCGGCGGTCAGCCGGCCCCAGTCGCCCTCGAAGGCGGCACGGGCGGCGCGGATCGCCGCGTCGACATCCTTGGGACCGGAATCGGCGATGGCGGCAAAAGGCCGGCCGTCGATGGGCGAGATCATCGCCATCTCGCACCCCGAGGCGGCCGGCAGCCAGGCGCCGCCGATCAGGTTTCGCGCCGGCGGCAGGATCGGGTCGTCGCGCATGTCACCTCCGTTCTGCGGGATTCGCCTGGGCGCAGCGTGACGGCGCCGGGCGCGGGACGCAAGGCTGGCAAATCCGGCACGGCCGGCTAAGCTGCCCGCGACGCAGCAGCCGAGGCCAGCCATGAGCAAGCAACCCAGCGCCCATCCCGACGATCCGCATTATGTGAACCGCATGGGCTGGCTGCGGGCCTCGGTGCTGGGGGCCAATGACGGCATCGTCTCGACCGGCGCGCTGATCGCCGGGGTCGCCGCCGCCGATCCGGGGCGCGAGGCGATCCTGATCGCCGGGCTGGCGGGGCTGGTCGCCGGGGCGATGTCCATGGCCATGGGCGAATATGTCTCGGTCAGTTCGCAATCGGATACCGAGCGCGCCGACATCGCCCGCGAGCGCACCGCCCTGCGCGAGATGCCCGAGGCCGAGTTGCACGAACTGGCCGCCATCTACGAATCGCGCGGCATGAGCCCCGGCACCGCCCTGCAGGCGGCGCGCGAGGTGACCGAGCATGACGCGCTGGCCGCGCATGTGCGCGACGAGCTGGGGCTCAGCGAGGCCTCGAACGCCAATCCCTTGCAGGCGGCGCTGGCTTCGGCCGCCACCTTCAGCATCGCGGCTGCGGTGCCGCTGCTGGCAGCGATCCTGGCGCCCGGCGGCCAGGTCGTCGCCAGCGTGCTGGTCGCGGTGCTGGTCGCGCTGGGACTGCTGGGGGCGCTGGGGGCCTGGGCCGGCGGCGCGCCGCCCGGCCGGGCGGTGTTGCGGGTGATGGCGGGCGGCACCCTGGCGCTGGCGGCCACTGCCGGCATCGGCACGATCTTCGGCGTGGCGGTCTAGGCTTCGCGGACATAGCCGGCGCTGGCGGCGATCAGCGCGCGGGCGTAATCGCCCTGCGCCCTGCCGGCGCGCAGGCTGGCGGCGTCCATTTCCTCGACGATGCGGCCGGCGCGCATCACCGCCAGCTGGTCGCACATATGCGCCACCACCGCGAGGTCGTGGCTGACCAGGACATAGCTCAGCCCGCGCTCGGCCCGGATGTCGGCGAGCAGGTTCAGGATCTCGGCCTGCACGCTGACATCGAGCGCCGAGGTCGGTTCGTCGAGCAAGAGCAGCCTGGGCTCGGCCGCAAGCGCGCGGGCGATGGCGACGCGCTGGCGCTGGCCGCCGGACAGCTGGTGCGGATAGCGGAAGCGGAAGCCCTGCCCCAGCCCGACCTGATCCAGAAGCCGGGTAATGCGGGCGTCGATCCGGTCCATGCCCTGCAGGTGCAGGGTTTCCGACAGCACCCGGTCGACGGAATGGCGCGGATGCAGGCTGGCATAGGGATCCTGGAACACCATCTGCACCGTCTTGTGGAACCCGCGCGAGCGGCGGCTGCCGGCGACCGGCCTGCCCGCGACCGCGATGCGGCCCGACCAGCTGTCGATGAGCCCGGCGACGGCGCGCAGGATGGTGGACTTGCCCGAGCCGCTTTCGCCGACGAGGCCGAAGCTTTCGCCCGGCCCGACGGCGAAGCTGGCGGATCCGACCGCATCGACGCGCTCGGGCGCATGGCCGAACCAGACGTTCAGATCCTCGACCGTCAGCATGGGCGGCACCGGGACGGATGGGTATTTGGGGAACGAAGAAGCGGCATCACGGGGTTCCCGCCGGCGGGGCGTCGCGCCAGCCCTCTTGCCTTTGCAGGACCGCCAGCCGCTCGACCGGCCGGTCGAGGCGCGGCAGGCTGTTCAGGAGGCCCTGCGTATAGGGATGGCGCGCGGCATGCAGGTCGCGGGCGGGCAGTTCCTCGACCACGCGGCCGGCATACATGATGAGGACGCGGTCGCAGAATTGCGCGACCAGGTTCAGGTCGTGGCTGATGAAGATCAGCCCCATGCCGCGTTCCCGGACCAGCCGGTCGAGGATGCGCAGCACCTCGTTCCTGACCGAGACGTCCAGCGCCGATGTGGGCTCGTCCGCGATCAGGATCTCGGGGTCGGGGGCCAGCATCATCGCGATCATGATGCGCTGGCCCATGCCGCCCGAGACCTCGTGCGGATAGGCATGAAACACCCGCTCGGGGTCGCGGATCTGCACCGCGGCCAGCATCTCCAGCGCCTTGTCGCGGGCCTGGGCGCGGCTGGTGCCGGTATGGAGCCGATAACCCTCGACGATCTGGCGGCCGACGGTCATCACCGGGTTCAGGCTGAAGCGGGGATCCTGCATCACCATGCTGATGCGCGCGCCGCGCAGCCGGCGCAGCCGCGATTCCGGCAGGTCCAGGATCGATTCCCCGCCAAGCGCCATGCGCTCGGCCTCGACCCGCCCCGGCGGGCGCACGAGGCCGAGGATGGCGCGGCCGGTCATCGTCTTGCCCGAGCCGCTTTCGCCGACCACGCCCAGCCTTTCGCGGCCAAGGTCGAAGCTGACGCCGCGCACCGCCTGGAAGGTGCCCGAGCGGGTCGGGAAGCTGACGCGCAGATCCCGGACGGAAAGCAGCGGGCTCATTCCCGGCCCCCCTTGGGGTCCAGCACGTCGCGCAAGCCGTCGCCGAGCAGGTTGAAGGCCAACGACACGACGAAGATCGCCATGCCGGGCATGGCCGCGACCCACCAGAAGTCGAGGATATAGCCGCGCCCGTCCGAGATCATCGCGCCCCATTCCGGCATCGGCGGCTGCGCGCCCAGGCCGAGAAAGCCCAGCCCGGCGGCGGAGAGGATGATCCCCGCCATGTCCAGCGCCACCCGCACGATCAGCGAGCTGACGCAGAGCGGCCAGATATGGCCGATCAGCAGCCGCAGCGGTCCCGCGCCCTGCAGCCGGGCGGCGGCGATGTAATCGGCATTGCGAATGGTCAGCGTCTCGGCCCGCGCCAGCCGCGCATAGGGCGGCCATGAGGTGATGGCCAGCGCCAGCACCGCATTGCCGATGCCGGGCCCGAGGGCGGCGACGAAGGCCAGCGCCAGGATCAGCTTGGGAAAGGCCAGGAAGATGTCGGTGATGCGCATCAGCACCTGATCGACCCAGCCGCCGGCGAAACCCGCCACCGTGCCGACGAAAAGCCCGATCACCGGCGCGATCAGCGCCACCGTGCCGACGATGAACAGCGTCACGCGCGAGCCGTGGATCAGCCGCGACAGGATGTCCCGCCCCAGCGCGTCCGTGCCCAGCCAGTGCTGCGCGGAAGGCGGCTTCAGCCGCTCGGCCAGATTCTGCGCGAACGGGTTCTGCGGCGAGAGCCAGGGCGCGAAGGCGGCGACGAACAGCAGCCCCAGCAGGATCGCCAGCCCGACCATGGCCAGCCGGTTGGCGCGAAAGGTCAGCCAGCCCTGGTAGATCGCCCCCAGCCGCGCCTGCCGCCGGGTCTGCGGCGCATCGGACAGAAGCCATGCGCGTGTCGTCTCGGTCATGTCGCCCTCGGGTCCAGCAGGCGGTAGAGGATGTCGGACAGCAGGTTCAGCGCCACGAAGCAGGCGCCGACGACCACCGTGCCGCCCAGCACCGCGTTCATGTCGCCTGCCAGCAGCGCCTTGGTGATGTATTGGCCGATGCCGGGCCAGGAGAACACGATCTCGGTCAGCACCGACCCTTCCAGAAGCGAGCCGAAGCTGAGCGCGATCACCGTGATCAGCGGCACCAGAATGTTGCGGAAGGCATGGCCCCAGATCACCCGGCGCTCGGACAGGCCCTTGACGCGGGCGGTGACGACATATTCCGCCGAAAGCTGCTCCAGCATGAAGCTGCGGGTCATGCGGCTGATATAGGCGAGGCTGAAATAGCCCAGCAGGCTGGCCGGCAGCACGATATGGCTGAAGGCGTCGCGGAAGGCGGCCCAGTTGCCGGCGACCAGGCTGTCGACCAGGATCAGCCCGGTGACCGTCGGCACCATGCCGTCGTATATGATGCCCTGCCGACCCGGCCCGCCGACCCAGCCGAGAATGCCGTAGAACAGCAAGAGCCCCATCAGCCCCAGCCAGAAGATCGGCATGGAATAGCCCACCAGCGCCACCACGCGGGCGATCTGGTCGATCCAGCCGCCCCGGCGCGCCGCGGCGACCACGCCCAAGGGCACGCCCACGCAGACGCCGATCAGCGTGCCCAGCGTCGCCAGCTCGACCGTCGCCGGGAACACCCGCCGCAGGTCCTGCGCCACCGGATGCCCGGTCGAGATCGAGCGGCCGAAATCGCCCTGCAGCACCTCGGCCATGTAGCGCAGGAACTGCTGCCAGATCGGCTTGTCCAGTCCCATGGCCTGGAAGGCCGCGTCATATTGCGCCTGTGTCGCGCGCTCGCCCACCACCTTCAGCACCGGGTCGATCGGCATGACGCGGCCAATGACGAAGGTGACGAGCAAAAGGCCGAGCAGCGTCAGCACCAGCGACAAGCCCAGCCCGGCAAGCCGCCGGCCCAGCCGCATGGTGCGGCGTGGCGCTCTGCCGCCGGCCGGGGTTGGGGCGCCCTGCCCCGGCTGACCAACCAGATCGGGCTGGGCCACGCCTTATTCCTTCGTCACCTGGCGATAGAGAACCGAGCTGACCGAGCCGCCCGAGGTCCAGTTCTGGACGTTCTGCTGCATCGCCACCTGCTCGATTTTCTGGAACATCGGGATGATCGGCGCGATCTCGCGATATTGCTTCTGGATGTCCAGGTACATCTGCACGCGCTTGTCGGTGTCGCCCTCCAGCGTGGCGGCCTCGACGGCGCGGTTCATCTCGTCGGGCACCGCCCAGCTGTTGCGCCATGCCAGCTGCGACAGGCCGGCATCGTCGGCATTGTTCGGGTTATGGGCGAAGGTCGAGGCATTGGTATGCGGATCGGCGTAATCCGGCCCCCATTCGCCGATGAAGATCGGCACCTGGCGCGCGCGATAGGCATCCAGCACCTGCGCCCCGGTCATCTGCTGGATCTCCAGCGTCAGCCCGACCTGCGCCATGGCGGCTTGCAAGGTCTGGGCGGCGTCGACATATTCGCGAATGTCGCGCACGACGGTCTTGACCGTGCCCGAGGTGATGCCGGCATCGCTCAGGATCTGGCGGGCCTTCTCGATGTCATAGGTCCAGGGGTTCTCGTCCGAGGCACCCAGATAGCCCTCGGGCAGGAAATTCTGATGCACCTTCCACTGGCCCTTGAGGAAGCTCGATTCCATGCCCGCATAGTCGATGAGGTATTTCATCGCCTCGACCATCTCGGGGCGGGACAGCAGGGGATCCTTCTGGCTCAGCCCCATGTAGAGGATGCGGCCGCGCAACTCGTCCATCACCTTCAGCCTGTCGTTGCCGGCAATGCCCTCGACATCGGTCGGCGTCAGGTTGCGGGCCACGTCCACGTCGCCCTGCTCCAGCAGCAGCCGCTGGGCGCTGCTTTCCTGGACATGGCGCACGATCACCCGCGCCATTGCCGGGGCGCCCTGCCAGTAATCGGGATTGGCGGTCAGCTGCACCGCCTCGTTCGGGCGCCAGGCGGCCAGGGTGAAGGGCCCCGAGCCCGCATCGTTGGTGGACAGCCAGGCATTGCCGAAATCCTCGCCCTCGGCATGGGCCATCACGGTTTCCTTGTCCACGACCGAGCCGACCTCCGAGGCCAGGCAGTTCAGCACGTAGCTTTGCGCATAGGGCTGGTCGAGTTGCAGCACCAGCCTGTTGCCGTCGAAGGTCACGCGCTCGTCCACGTTCTCGGCGGTGAAGCCGAACTGGTTGAGGATGAAGGCGGGCGACTTGTTCAGCTTGACGGCGCGTTGCAGCGACCAGGCGGCGTCCTCGGCCCGGACCGGGTTGCCGGAATGGAACGTCACCCCCTCGCGCATGGTCAGCGTGATGGTCTTGCCGTCCTCGCTGACTTCCCAGCTTTCGGCCAGGCTGGGCTTGATCCCCGCCGCCAGGTCCAGCGGGTCGATATCGACCAGCCGGTCATAGAGGTTCCTGACCACGTCCTGGCCCGAGAACTCGAAGCTCTGGCCGGGGTCCAGGCTGATGATGTCGTCGATCTGATGGGCGATCACCAGCGTATCGGCGGGGGTCTCGGCCCAGGTCGCTGAGGCAGGCGCCAGCGTCACGGCCGAGGCCAGCATGAGCGCGCGAAGCGGGAAACGGTTCTGCATGACGGATCATCCCTGTTGTCGCGCCCCGTCGCTCGCGGGGCTGGAATGGTAGCAGCTTGGCGCGAAGCCGTCCCTGCCGCAAGCCCCGCATGCCGGGGCACATGGCCGGGCGCATCGCCCGGCGCGGGGCAACGCCGATGCATCCGGGCCCCCGGCCAGGAAAATCGCCGCCCAAGGCTTGCGCCGGGCCGCCGCCCCGTCCTATCTCGGGCGGAAGGAGAGACCATGGAAAAACGCACCCTTCCCGAGCGACCCGGCTGGCGCGACGAGGCGGAGAAGCTGGGCTTCAGCTTCGCCGACATGGGCGGCGAGCCCTATTGGGACGAAACCAGCGCCTATCGCTTCACCCTGCGCCAGGTCGAGGAGGACATCGAGGCCCCGGCGACGGAACTGCATGCGATGTGCCGCGAGGCGGTGGACCGCGCCACCCGCGACGAGGCCTGGCTGGCCCGGCTCGACATCCCGCGCGCGCATTGGGATCTGGTCGCGGCCAGTTGGGCGCGGGGCGAGCCCGAGCTTTACGGGCGCATGGACCTGGCCTATGACGGCCATGGCCCGGCGAAGCTGCTGGAATACAATGCCGATACGCCGACCTCGCTCTACGAATCCGCCAGCTTCCAATGGCTCTGGTTCGAACAGCAGCGGGCGGCCGGGGTGCTCGACGCGGATGCCGACCAGTTCAACAGCATCCACGAGGCGATCGTGGCGCGCTGGACCCAGATCTGCACCGATGGCGAAGAGGTGCATTTCACCGCCGATCCCGACAATCCCGAGGATTACGCCACCGTCGAGACCCTGGCCTGGGCCGCGCGCGAGGCTGGCCTGGGCGCGCATTTCACCGCGCTTTCGCAGATCGGCCTGACCGAGGAGGGGCAATTCGCCGACGACCAGTCGCGCGTCATCGGCACGCTCTTCAAGCTCTACCCCTGGGAGGACATGCTGCGCGACGATTTCGCCGCGCATCTGCAATCCTCGGGCACCCGCTTCATCGAGCCGCCCTGGAAGGCGGTGCTGTCGAACAAGGGCATCCTGCCGCTCCTGTGGCAGATGTTCCCCGGCCATCCGAACCTGCTGCCCGCCTTCTTCCTGGCCGACGTGCAGGAAGCGATGGCGGGCGGCAGTCCCGCCCCCGATCTGGCCCCGGCCTTCGAGGCGGCGCGCGACACGCTGGCCCAGGGCCATGTCTTGAAGCCGATCTTCTCGCGCGAAGGCGCGGGGGTGGTGATCCGCGAGGCGGGCCGCGAGGTGGCGCGCACCGGCGACGACAGCTATTCGCATCACCCGATGATCGTGCAGGGCCTGGCCCGGCTGCCGGATTTCGGCGGCTTCCGCCCGGTCCTCGGCGCCTGGATCGTGGGCGAAAGCTGCTGCGGCCTCGGCCTGCGCGAGGACCGCTCGCCCATCACCCACAACCTGTCGCGCTTCAAGCCGCATTTCATCGAGGGCTGACCATGACCGAACGCCTCCCCCGCAAACGCTCGCGCCATGTCGCGCTGGTGCTGGCCGGAACCGCGACCCTGGCGCTGGCCGGCTGCGAGGACGACCGCATGGATGCGCAAAGCTTTCCCGACCTGGAAAGCTGCATCGCCGCCAGCAAGCAGGAAACCCTGTGGTTCACCGAAGAGGACTGCCGCAAGAACTTTGCCGCCGCCCAGCAGGAATTCCTGGAAACCGCGCCGCGCTACGAATCCAGGGAGCTGTGCGAACAGGAACATGGCCTGGGCAATTGCGGCGGCGACCCGGCCCAGCAGGCGCAGGGCTCGGGCGGCGGCTTTTCCTTCATGCCGCTGCTGGTTGGCTACATGATGGGCTCGATGCTGTCGCGCGGCGGCGGCATCTTCTCGCAGCCGATGGTGAACACGGCCGACGGGCGCTATTCGACGCCCAAGGGCGACCAGAGCTTCGCCAGCAACCGCGGCGCCGGCAAGGTGCCGGCCGCGACCTTCCAGCGCGCGCCCTCGACCATCGGCAAGCCGCCGATGTCGGCGGCCCAGGTCAGCCAGCGCGGCGGCTTCGGCGCCTCGGCCACCGCGCGTTCGGGCGGGCGCAGCAGCCTCGGCGGCTGACGGCTTCTTTCTTGCCCAAATATCCTCGGGGGTGAATTGCGGCCACCGGCCGCAAGAGGGGGCAGACAGCCCCCTTTTCCTTTCGCCGGCCTGCCCGCGTCAAGTTAACGCTAACATGAACCCTTGCGCAGCGGCGCGGAAAAGCGCAACCTGCCGCGAGATTTCCGCAAGAACGAGACCCGCCATGACCCCCGAACAGCAGTCCCAGAAGACCCGCGCGCTTTGCGAACTCGCCCCGGTGATCCCTGTCCTGGTCGTCGGCGACGCCGGCCGCGCCGAGGGGCTGGCCACGGCACTGGTGGCCGGCGGCCTGCCGGTGCTCGAGGTGACGCTGCGCACCCCCGCCGCGCTCGACGTCATCCGGGCGATGGCCAGAGTGCCGGGCGGCCATGTCGGCGCCGGCACGGTGCTGACCCCGGACGATGCGAAACGGGCCAGGGATGCCGGCGCCAGCTTCGCCGTCTCGCCCGGCCTGACCGAGCGGCTGGCGCGTGCCTGCGAGGATATCGGCCTGCCGCTCCTGCCCGGCGCCGTCACCGCCTCCGAGGTGATGCGGGCGATGGAACTGGGCTATTCCATGCTGAAATTCTTCCCGGCCGAGGCGGCGGGCGGGGCGAAATCGCTGAAATCCCTGGCCGGGCCGCTGCCGCAGGTCAGTTTCTGCCCGACCGGCGGCGTGACCTTGCAGAACGCCCCCGGCTACCTGGCCCTGCCGAATGTGGTCTGCGTCGGCGGCAGCTGGATCGCACCCGATGCCGAGCTGGCCGCCGGCGACTGGGCGGCGATCGAATCCCGCGCCCGCGACGCGCGCGCCCTGCGCTGAGGCGCAGCATGGCCATGGCGCTGACCGAGACCGACCCGATGCGCCGGGCCTGGCGCAACGTCGTCGTGCTGCTCCTGGCGCAGGCATTGCTCGGGGCGCAGATGTCGATGATCTTCATCGTCGGCGGGCTGGCCGGCCAGATGCTGAGCCCCAATCCCTGCATCGCCACCCTGCCCCTGTCGATGATGATCCTGGGCTCGGCGCTCTCCGCCCGGCCGCTCTCGGGCTTCATGCGCCGGCACGGCCGGCGGGCGGGGTTCCTCTTGTCCTGCGGCTCGGCGGCGCTGGGGGCGGGTATCGCCGCCTATGCCCTGGCCAGCGGCAGCTTCTGGCTGTTCACCGCCAGCGCGCTCTTTACCGGGGTCTACATGGCGGCGCAGGGCTTCTTCCGCTTTGCCGCCACCGATTGCGCCCCGCCCGAGTTCCAGTCGCGCGCCATCTCCTGGGTGCTGGCGGGCGGGCTTGCCGCCGCCTTCACCGGCCCGCTGCTGGTGCGCTGGACGGCGGAAGTGACCGCCATCCCCTTCCTGGCCACCTATGCCGCGATCATCGGGCTGAACCTGCTGGGGCCGGTGCTTTTCGCCTTTCTCGACATTCCGCGCCCGCCTGCCCCCGCCCGGGGCCATGCCCAGGGCCGGCCGCTGGGCGAGATTCTGCGCGTGCCGCAGATCGCCGTGGCGATGATCTGCGGCATGGTCTCCTATGCGCTGATGAACCTGGTGATGACCTCGGCGCCGCTGGCGGTGGTGGGCTGCGGCTTTGCCACCGCGGATGCGGCCAACATCGTCTCTGGCCATGTGCTGGCGATGTTCGCGCCCTCGTTCTTCACCGGCCACCTGATCGCCCGCTTCGGTGCCACCCGCATCGTCATGGCCGGTCTGGCGATCCTGGCCGGTGCCGGGGCGGTGGCGCTGTCGGGCGTCGATCTCGCGCATTTCTTCATCGCCATGATCCTGCTCGGACTGGGCTGGAACTTCGGCTATATCGGCGCCACCGCCATGCTGACCCGCGCCTATCGGCCCGAGGAGCGCGAGCGGGTGCAGGGCTTGAACGATGCCGTGGTCTTCGGCGGGGTGTTCCTGGCCTCGCTGTCCTCGGGCGGGCTGATGAACTGCATGGGCGGCTCGGCCCAGGCGGGCTGGAGCGCGGTGAACCTCGCCATGCTGCCCTTCCTGGTGCTGGCCGGTGGCGCGCTCTTGTGGCTGATGCTGCGCCCGCGCGAGGTGGCGCGGTAATACATCCAAGCCGCGGCAAAGGTCTGAAACTCAGCCAGGAAGGCCCGGAGCCTTCCATGGCAAGCTGCTGCTTCCCAACGCCATAATGACGTCACGCCTTGCGCAGCGCGATCACCGCATTCAGCCCGCCGAAGGCGAAGGCGTTGGACAGAACCGCCTCGACCCTGGCCTCGCGCGCCTCGTTCGGCACCACGTCCAGCGCGCATTCCGGGTCCGGCTCCTCGTAGCCGATGGTGGGCGCGATCACGCCGTCGCGCAGCGCCATGATGCAGGCCAGCAGTTCGACCGCGCCGGTGCCGCCGATCAGGTGGCCGTGCATGGACTTGGTCGAGGAAATCATCAGCCGGTCGGCATGATGGCCGAAGGCATGGGCCACCGCCGCGCATTCCGTCTTGTCGTTCGCGGCCGTGCCGGTACCATGGGCGTTGATATAGCCGACCTCGTCGGGGCGCATATGCGCGTCCAGCATGGCGCCGGTGATGGTACGCTCGGCGCCGATGGCCGAGGGCATGACGATGTCCTGCGCATCGGCCGACATGGAAAAGCCCACCACCTCGGCCAGGATGTCGGCGCCGCGCGCCACCGCGTGCTCCCAATCCTCGAAGACGAAGACCCCCGCCCCCTCGCCCTGCACCATGCCATTGCGGGTGGCCGAGAACGGCCGGCAGGCATCCTTGGACATGACGCGCAAGCCCTCCCAGGCCTTGACGCCGCCAAAGCACAGCATCGCCTCGGACCCGCCGGTCAGCATGACGGTCGCGGCGCCCGAGCGCACCATGTTGAAGGCCAGGCCCATGGCGTGGTTGGAGCTGGCGCAGGCGGTGGCCACGGTGAAGCTGGGGCCCAGCAGCCCGTATTCCATGCTCAGATGCGAACAGGCGGCGTTGTTCATCAGCTTGGGCACGACGAAGGGATGGACGCGGTTCTTCCCCTCTTCATAGACGGTGCGGTAATTCTCGTCCCAGGTGGTCATGCCGCCGGCGGCGGTGCCCAGCACCACGCCCGCGCGCAGGCCCAGCTCGCCCTCGAAGACCAGGCCGGACTGCGTCACCGCCTCGCGCGCGGCCAGCAGGGTGAACTGGGTGAACTTGTCATAGAGGACGATCTGCTGGCGATTGAAATAGGTCTCGGCCTCCCAGTCGCGAACCTGGCCGCCGATACGGATCGCCAGCCGCTCGACATCGCGGAACTCCAGCGGGCCGATGCCGCAGCGCCCCTCGCGCATCGCCTCCAGCGTCGAGGGCACGTCGCGGCCAAGCGCGTTGATGGTGCCCATGCCGGTGATGGCGACGCGGCGCATGCCGTTGGCATGGCGCCCCATGATGACGCGGCCCAGCATGGTGCGGGCGAGCTTGGTCGCGTTCTTGACCTTGCCCTTGACCTTGCCGGGCTTGCGTTCGGATTTGGGCGTCTTGTCGCCCTTGGCCCTCTTGGCGTTCATGCCTTGTCAGCAACCAGCTTTTCCACGGCGCCGATGATGGCGCCGAGGCTCGAGATGTCGAAGTCGGATTTCTCGGGCTCGTTGGCGTTGAAGGGCACCGAGATGTCGAAGGCTTCCTCGATGGCAAAGATGGATTCGACCAGGCCCAGGCTGTCGATGCCGATCTCTTGCGGCGACATCTCGAGCTGCAGTTCGGAAGGATCCAGCATCGCCTGTTCTGCGATGATCTGGATGATGCGGTCGCGGATTTCTGTCATCTCGGCCTCCGTTCTGTCCCGGTCAGGGGCGATTACATGCGGGAATGCTATTCCACGCCGCCCTTGTCGAGCAGTTTCTTAACAGTTTCGCGAAGCTCGGCCACCTGCGCGTAAAGCCGTGGCAGGCGGCGGATGTTCTTCTGCGCCTCGACATGGGTCTCCATCTTGACCGCCGGGCTGCCCAGCAGCACCCGGCCGGCCGGCGCGTTGGTGAATATCTTGGTGGCGCCGCCCGCGATCACGTCGTCGCCGACGAAGATGTTGTCCGAGACGCCGACCTGCCCGCCCAGCACCACGCGATTGCCGATCCGGGCCGAGCCGGCGATGCCCACCAGGCCGCAAAGCAGGCAATCCTCGCCCACCACGCAATTGTGGCCGACCTGCACCAGGTTGTCGATCTTGGTGCCGCGGCCGATGCGGGTCGCGCGGATGGTGCCGCGGTCCACGGTGGAATTGGCGCCGATCTCGACATCGTCGCCGATCTCCAGCCCGCCCAGCGAATGGATGCGGGTCCAGTGCTGCTGGCGGATCTCGGACCGCTCGCCCAGGGATTGCCGGATCTCCTCGACGCCGGATTTCTCGGGCGTGACAAAGGAAAACCCGTCCGCGCCCAGCGAGACGCCGGGGTTCAGGATCACCCGGTCGCCGATGGTCACGCCATGGGCGATCCGCACCCCGGCATGGATCAGCGCATCGCGGCCGATCACCGTATCCGCGCCGATCGAGACATGCGAGGCGATGCGCGCCCCCGCCCCGATCCGCACCCGCGCCCCGATGACCACGAAGGGGCCGATGGCGGCATCCTGGGGCAGTTCGGCCGTCGGGTCGATTACCGCGCTGGCATGGATGCCGGGCGCGATGCCGGGGCCGGGATCGAAGGCACGGGTCAGCCCGGCCATGGCCAGTCGCGGGCGGCCGACCAGGATGGCGGCGCGCAGCCCCAGCGCCTCGGGATCGGCCCCCTCGGCCAAGAGCGCCATGCCGCCCGGCGCCAGCTTCTCGGCATAGGCGGGCGTGGTCGCCAGGGCGATCTGGTCCTCGCGCGCCTGGCCGGCCTCGGCCGCGCCGTTGACGATCAGGCTGCCCTCGCCCCAGAGACGGGCATCAAGTGCGCGGGCCAGTTCGGCGATGGTCAGTGTCATGCGGCTCCCCTTTGGTTGGGGTTCATCTATTCATCCGCGGCCGCGGAATCCAGCCCGGCCTTGACCAGCGCCGCATGCACCAGCGCATCGCGGCCATAGATGTCGGGAAAGCGGCGGATCTGCCCGGTCTCGTCGGGGAAGGCGGTGAAATAGACCAGATGCACCGGCACCGGCGGGCGCAGGTTCAGATAGGTCTCGCGCCCGGATTTCAGCGCCTTGGCAAACACCGCCTCGGGGTTTTCGACCTGGCCCGTCAGCAGCTCATGCGCTAGGTCGACGGGCCGGCCGACGCGGATGCAGCCATGCGAATAGGCGCGGCTCGACTGGTTGAACAGATGCTTGGTCGGGGTGTCGTGCAGATAGATGTTCCAGGGATTGGGGAACATGAACTTGACCTGCCCCAGCGCATTGTCGTCGCTGGGTTTCTGCCGCATCCGGTAGGGAAAGGTCTTGGCCGTATACTTGCGGAAATCGATGCGGTCGCGCGGGATGACATTGCCCGCCCCATCCACCACGTCGAGATGGCCGACCGCATGGCGGTTGGCCTGCAGCCGCGGCAGGTATTCCTTGACGGTGATCGAGCGCGGCACGTTCCAGCGCGGGTTGACCACCATGTATTTCATTGTCTCGCTGAACTCGGGCGTCTCGAATTCCCGGTTGGCCTTGCCGATCACCACGCGGGTCTCGAAGATCTCGCGGCCGTTCTCGTAGATGCGGGCGTTGAACTCGGGCAGGTTCACCCAGACGTGGCGGGCGTTCAGGTCATGGCCGGCCATCCAGCGCATGCGCTCCAGCGCGACCAGGATCGCCTCGGACTCGGGGCCGGTGCCGCGGTTCAGCCGCGCCACCGTGCGCGGCCCGGCCACGCCATCCGCCGGCAGCCCCGCCGCCCGCTGATAGGCGGCGACCGCCTGCGCCAGCGCCCCGTCATAGGTCAGCGGGCTGCCCTGGGGCGCCGCGGCGAAACCGACCGAGGCCAGGCGCACGCGCAGCGCCGCGACGGCGGGATCGCTGGTCCCCTCGCGCCACAGCCCCTCGGGCACCGGCGGCGCATCGGCGGGGGCCACCAGCTGCGACTGCCGCGCCAGCGCCTGACGCAGCGCCTCGTAGCGCGGATCCTGGGGCGGCAGGGTGGCCAGCATCGCCGCCGGATCGTCGGCGGCGGCAAAGGCGCGCAGCAGGTCGCCGGTGCGCGGGCGCTGCACCTCGCGCTTGATGCCGGGCTCGACCCTGCGCGGATCGAGGATCCCGCCCGTCACGTCGCGGCTCCAGTCGGCAAAGGCGCGGGCAAAGCGGATCTCGCCCTCGACCGTATCGGCGCCCGCATCGTCCAGCCGGCGCAACGCGGCCTGGCGATAGCGCGCGGCAGGCAGCCCGTGCGAGGCTGCCTGCCCCAGCGCCTCGATCAGCGCGGCCCGGCGCGGGGCCCCCTCGGCACCCGCGAAGATCGGCTTCAGCCCGTTGGTGCCATAGAAATCGGCCAGGCCTGGATGGTCGGCGACCCGCTCAGCCAGTTGCATTTCCGTTTCGGAAAAGCTCAGCCTCGGCGCCGGAAGCGCGGCCATGGGCGCGGCATCCAGCGCCTGGCCGGCGGCGGCACGCGGCATGGCCAGAACGGCCGCAACAACCATCACACGAATCAGCCCGAAAGAGCGCACCTGACATTCCCTTCAACACCTGTGGCAAATCTTCGCATCCGGGCGGATTCCGGTCCAGCGACGCAGGTTTTTTGTTGCATCACTGATGCAGCGTGAACACGGCGGCGCAGAAACATTCGCTTTGGTTCCGAATCACACGGATTTCGGCGGATTCTTGCCGAGAATGGCAGAACTTCGCCGCCTGCGGAACGAAAAGCTTCCCTCCGCTCGCGCGCTGGTGACATAGTCTTAACCGGTTCCGGCTAAACCGGAGCGCGCCGTTTCAACGGGCGGCAAGAACAACGAAAGCAGGACAGGCGATCTGACATGACGTTCGAATCTCTCTCGCGTCGGGGCATCCTTGGCGTCTTCGCGGCGACCACGGTGGCAGCAGCGCCGGTTATGGCCAATGCCTTCGGTCTGCTGCGAGGTGCCGGCGACATCCGCCGCATTCGCATGTATTCGGGGCGCACGGGCGAAAGCATCGACACGGTTTACTGGGTCGAAGGCAAGTATATCCGGGATGCCCTGAATGAAATCAACATCTTCATGCGCGACTGGCGAACCGGCCAGGCGATCGGAATCGACCCGCGCACGATCGACATCGCCGCGGCCTCGCACAGGCTGCTGCAAACCAATGAACCCTATATGATGCTGTCGGGCTATCGCTCGCCCCAGACCAACGCCATGCTGCGCTCGCGGTCCTCGGGCGTGGCCAAGAACTCGCTGCACATGGTGGGCAAGGCTGCGGACCTGCGCCTGAAATCGCGCTCGGTCTCGCAGATGTACAAGGCCGCGGCCGCCTGCAATGCTGGCGGGGTCGGCAAATATTCGCGCTCGAACTTCGTCCATATGGATTGCGGCCCGATCCGCCACTGGGGCGCCTGACTCGCGGCCGATCAATTTTCGGTGATCACGCAAAGACCCGCCCCTTTGGGCGGGTTTTCGTTTGCCTTTTCAGCGCAGCCGCGGCGGTGCCGAGGGATCGCGCCGCACCGGTTCGGGCGCGGGCGCAGGCGGCGGGGGTTCCATGACCAGCGCCCCGGTGGGCAGGTCGGGCTCGGCAAAGCCGATATCCACGCCGCCGGGCAGCTCGGGCAGGAAGGCCAGCAACTCGGCCAAAGCCTTGGCCACCGCGGCCTGATACGCCGGATCGACGCCGGCCAGGATCAACGCATGGCCTTGCCGCCCGTCCTGCCATTCGGCGGCGACCAGCGCCAGCCGCCCGACCAGCCCGGCCATATCGCCCAGCCGCTGCGCCAGGGGCTCGGCCAGCAGCGCCACCGCCTCGGGCGAAGGCGCGCCCAGCCGTCGCGCGGCCTCGTCCGGCGCCATGCCGGGCCGCGCCTGAAGCGCCCCGACCAGCCAGCCCAGCACGCCCGCATCCAGCATCAGCTGCGAGGCATGGCCGGGATTGACCAGCAGGCCCCGCCCCTCCTCGGCCAGGGCCGCGGCCAGCACCCGGCCCGGCAGCGCGAGATAGGCAACCGGGCCGCCGACGAAACCGGCCAGCCGCTCCTCGCGGTCGCAAGCCAGGGCAAAGCGCCCCTCGGGCAAGTCGAACAGCCGCAATTCGGCGCGGTCGTCGGCCGGCTCGGCCAGCAGCGCCACGAAAAGCTCGGTATCGGCCAGGCGCGACAGGATGCGCGACCGGGCAGGCGCATCGGCCTCGTGAAAGGGAACCTGGCAAAGCTCATCCAGCGGGGTCATCGGCTTCTCTCATCAGGGCGGCAACGGCGGCGCGCAGTTCCGGCAGCAACTCGGCCTGGAACCAGGGATTGCGCCGCAGCCAGGCGGTATTGCGCCAGGACGGATGAGGCAAGGGGAAGATGTGCGGCGCATGATCGCGCCAGCCGGCGACGGTCGCCGTCACCCCGCCGCGCGCTGCGGCCCCCAGGTGCCAACGCTGCGCATGGCCGCCGACCAGCAGCGTCAGCTGCGGCCGCAGCTCGGCCATGACGCGCGCGCGCCAGGTCCGGGCGCAGATCGGCGGCGGCGGCAGGTCGGCGCCCTTGGCGTCATAGCCGGGAAAGCAGAAGGCCATCGGCACGATGGCGATCCGCGAGCGGTCATAGAACTCGGTTTCGGACAGGCCCATCCAGTCGCGCAGCCGGTCGCCCGAGCGGTCGGCAAAGGGCCGCCCGACCAGATGCACGCGCATGCCCGGCGCCTGGCCGACGACCAGGATGCGCGCGCCGGGGCGGAACCAGGCGACGGGGCGCGGGCTATGCGCGGTCGCCGTCACCGCAAAGCGCGGCGCACAGAGGCGGCAGGCGGAAATCTCGCGAAGGAGGCTGGGCAAGGCGGGCATGCCCGGCAGATAGGTACCCCGGCCATGGCAAAAAAGGGTCGGCATTCACGATATATAAAGCATTGATCGCCATGGTGGACAGCGCGACCCGCCCGGCATATTGTCCGGCCTGCCGCGGCCGGGGGTATTCGGCGCGCGGCGGGACTGTGTATGTCGTAACCATTACCATGCCGCGCCCGCGCGCGGATCAGGACGGCCAGATGATCGAATTCGACAATGTTTCCAAGTCGTTCTGGACCGGCATGCAACGCAAGGTGATCCTGGACCGCGCCTCGTTCCGGATCGAGCTGGGGCGGTCGATGGGCATCCTGGCCCCCAACGGTACCGGCAAGACCACGATCATCAACATGATGTGCGGGCTGGAAAAGCCCGACGAGGGCACGATCCGCAGCGAATGCCGGGTGTCCTTTCCGCTGGGCTTCATGGGCGGCATCACCTCGTCGCTCAGCGCCAATGAGAATGCGCGCTTCATTGCCCGCATCTACGGGCTCGACCCGGATTACGTCGAGGCCTTCTGCCGCTGGCTGACCGACATCGACGAATATTTCGACATGCCGGTCGGCACCTACAGTGCCGGCATGCGCGCGCGCTTCACCTTTTCGCTGATGCTGGCGCTGGAATTCGACATCTACCTGATCGACGAGGGCATGCCCAGCACCACCGACCCGGAGTTCAACCGCAAGGCCGGGACCGTGCTTTACGAACGCCTTCGGTCGGCGACAGTGGTCGTGGTGTCGCACCAGGCGCAAACCATTGAAAAGTTCTGCAATTCCGCGGCTGTCCTGCGCGACGGCAAGCTCTACCATTTTGAAACCCTCGAAGAGGCGAAGCAATATTATGACTACACCGCCTAAGGCGCGCGCCTATCGCACCCGCCGCGAGGAATCGGTGCTGGCCGTCGGCCAGGAACCCGCAGCGGCCGAAGAAAAGGGCAAGGCAAGGGTCGAAATCAGGAAACGCACCGAAGCCCCGCCCGCTGCGCAGGACATGGGGCAGCTTTTCGCCACCGGTGATGACGGCTTCGGCGACATGCGCTTTCCCGGCGCGGCGCCGCAGCCGGCCGATATGCCCAGGGACGGGGCGGCGCCGGATCAGCCCCCGTTGGCCGAGCGCATCGCCGCCGTGCGAGCCGAGAACCTGACCGATCGCCAGCTGCGCATGGCGCGCCGCATCGCCGCCATGCATGAGATCGAGGCGGCGTCGGATCACGAGGCGGTCGTCCTGCTGCGCGACCGCGGCATCGACCCGTTCCACCGCGCCTCGGTCAGCAAGATTCTGTCCGAGGAAGGGGCGCGCGCCCAGGCGGCGGCCTCGGCGGCCGGCACCACCATGCCGGTGCCGATGCGCGGGGATGGCTCCGGCCCCCGCCGGCGCGGGACCGAGATCACGCCCCTGCCCCCCGGCACGCCCAACCTGCCCTCGCGCGAGGAACTGACCGAGGACCGGCGCGCGGCCGAGATCATCCGCATCCAGCAGGACATCGCCCGGCGCAGGCGCCGCAAGCTTCTGATGCTGTTTGCGCGCCTGGCGGCCTTTGTCGGACTGCCGACGCTGATCGCGGGCTGGTATTATTTCTTCGTCGCCACGCCGCTTTACGCCACCGTCTCGCAATTCCAGATCCAGCAGGCCGAGCAATCAAGCTCGAGCGGGATCGGCGGGATTTTCGGCGGCACGCAGATGGCCACCAATACCGATTCGGTGTCGGTGCAAAGCTATCTGACCTCGCGCGATGCGATGCTGCGGCTCGACAGGGATCTGGGCTTCAAGCGGGCCTTCCAGGATCCGGCCATGGACCCGATCCTGCGCCTGTTGCCGGATGCGACCAACGAACAGGCCTACAGGCTCTATCGCAACCTGGTGAAGATCGGCTACGATCCGACCGAGGGCGTGATCAACATGGAGGTGATCGCCCCCGATCCCGAGCTCAGCCAGGAATTTTCGATGGCGCTGATCAAATATGCCGAGGGACAGGTGGACCAGATGACCGCGCGGCTGCGCGAGGACCAGATGAAGGGCTCGGTCGAAAGCTATCAGGATGCCGAGAACAAGGTGCTGCTGGCGCAGCGCCGCGTCCAGGAACTGCAGCAAAGGCTGGGCGTGCTGGACCCTGCGGCCGAAGGCAGCGTGATCATGAACCGCATCGCCGATCTCGAGCGCCAGCTGGCCGAAAAGAAGCTGGAACTGGGTCAGCTGCTCTCCAACCAGCGCCCCAATGCCAGCCGCGTCGCGGGCGTCAGGGGCGACATCGGCCGGCTGGAGGAGATGCTGGACCAGACCCGCAGCCAACTGACCGAAGGCAATACCGCCCGCGGCTCGCTGGCGACCATCTCGGGCGAGATCCGCATCGCCGAATCCGACCTTGCCACCCGGCAGGAACTGCTGGCCAATGCCGCCGCGCAGATGGAAACTGCGCGGATCGAGGCCAACAAGCAGGTCCGCTATCTTTCGCTTTCCGTCGCCCCGGTGCCCCCGGACGAGGCGACCTATCCAAAGGCTTTCCAGAACACGATCGTGGCCTTCCTGGTGTTTTCGGGCATCTACCTGATGCTCTCGCTCACCGCTTCGATCCTGCGCGAACAGGTATCCTCATGAATCATGTCCAGATCGGCAATGTCACCTTCGGAAACGATCGGCCCCTGGCGCTGATCGCCGGGCCTTGCCAGCTTGAAACCCTCGATCACGCGCTGATGATCGCCGAGACCGTGGCCGAGGCCTGCGCCAAGGCGGGGGCGGGCTTCGTCTTCAAGGCCAGCTACGACAAGGCCAACCGCACCTCGCTCAGGGGCCGGCGCGGCATCGGCATCGACGGGGGGCTGCGCATGCTCGAGGAGGTGCGCAAGCGCATCGGCTGCCCGGTGCTGACCGACGTGCATGACATCGAACAGGCCCGGCTGGCCGGCTCGGTGGTGGACGTGATCCAGATCCCGGCCTTCCTGTCGCGCCAGACCGACCTGCTGCTGGCGGCGGGCGAGACACCGGCGGCGGTGAACATCAAGAAGGGTCAGTTCCTGGCCCCCTGGGACATGCCCAATGTCGCCGAAAAGGTCGCCTCGACCGGGAACAAGCGCATCCTGCTGACCGAGCGCGGCGTCAGCTTCGGCTACAACACCCTGGTCGCCGACATGCGCAGCCTGCCGATCATGGCGCGGACCGGCTGGCCGGTGATCATGGATGCGACCCATTCCGTGCAGCAGCCGGGCGGTCAGGGCGGCTCGTCCGGCGGGCAGCGCGAATTCGCGCCGGTCATGGCACGGGCGGCGGTGGCGCTGGGCGTGGCCGGCGTCTTCATCGAGACGCATCAGGATCCCGACAACGCGCCCTCCGACGGGCCGAACATGATCCAGCTGGAGCGGATGCCGGCGCTGATCGCCTCGCTCATGCGCTTCGACGCGCTGGCCAAATCCGATCCGGTGATGGACTGATCAGCCGGCCGCAATGGCCTGGGCCGCGGCATGGGCCGAGGCCCAGGCCCATTGGAAATTATAGCCGCCGAGCCAGCCGGTGACATCGACCACCTCGCCGATGAAGTAAAGGCCGGGGACGGATTTCACCTGCATGCTCCGCGAATCGAGCGCACGCGTATCGACGCCGCCCACCGTGACCTCGGCCGTGCGCCAGCCTTCGCTGCCGACCGGGCGCAGGGTCCAGCGATTCACCCGCGCCCCCAGCCGCTCGAGCGCGGCATTGCCCTGGTCGGCCAGCCGCGCGCCCGCCAGCCCCGCCTCGGCGGCGATCGCCTCGGCCAGCCGGGCGGGCAGCCAGCGCGACAAGGCCGATCCCACGCCCAGCCGCCCGCCCTGGCCGCGGATCTCTCGCAGGCCCGCCGCGACATCCGTATCCGGCGCCAGATCCACGGCGATCTCCTCCCCCGGCCGCCAGAAGCTCGAAATTTGCAGGATCGCCGGTCCCGACAGCCCGCGATGGGTAAAAAGCAGCCCGTCGCGAAAGCGGGTGCGCCGCCGTCCCGCGCCATGGCTGACCTCGGCCGCGACCGACAATCCGGCCAGCGGCCGGCAAAGGTCCAGATCCTGCTGGGCGAAGGTCAGCGGCACCAGCCCGGCCCTTGGCTCGGCCAGCGCAAGCCCGAAACGGGCGGCGATGTCATATCCGATCCCCGTCGCCCCCATCTTGGGAATCGATTTGCCGCCCGTTGCCACGACCACACGCCGCGCCGCCAGCGGCCCCCGCGCGGTGGCGACGACGAAGCCGCCACCTGCCGGCTCTACCCCCGCCACGGCAATCCCAAGCCGCAATTCGGCACCGCGCATCCGGTGCAGCAGCATATCGATGATCTGTCGCGCGCTGCCATCGCAAAACAGTTGCCCCAGCGTCTTTTCGTGCCAGGCGATGCCCGCCTGCTCGACCAGGGCAAGAAAATCCGCCGGCGTGAAGCCGGCCAGGGCCGATGCCGCAAAGCGCGGGTTGCCCGAAACGAAGCGATCGAGCCCGGTCGCGAGATTGGTGAAATTGCACCGTCCACCGCCCGAGATGCGGATCTTCTCGCCCGGTGCGCGGGCATGATCCAGCACGACGATCCGCTGCGTCCGCTCGTCCGCCTGCCCCAGGATCGAGCCGGCGCAGAAAAGCCCGGCCGCCCCGGCGCCAAGAATGACTGTATCAACCTGTTCCATGGCGGGCCCATAGAACTCCGGCGCGAAAGCCACAAGATTTTTCCTTTTTGCCTCTTGCACCCCCCCGTCGGCTTGGCTAGATACGCCTCCACAAGTTGGGGCGTGGCCAAGTGGTAAGGCAACGGTTTTTGGTACCGTGTACCGTAGGTTCGAATCCTACCGCCCCAGCCAATTCATCTAAGTCAATAAGAAGATGATATTTTCTATTCTCACGAACGGGATCTTTCCGGACCTTTTCGACGGAATAGCTTAGATTGGCTCGCGACCTGCTTCGTCATGGCGGTTGGGCGACGGAGAGGGTTATGCCCCAAGAGATGCCCCAGGGTCGGGCTGCTGGCGAGATAAAATGCAAGGTCGCCCGAGACGGTCGGAGCCTCGGGCAAAGACTGCATCATGGTTCAGGCACGGGAAGCCTATCCAGCCTGCTCCACCAAGAACTCGTACAGCATTTCCTGACACTCCCGCCGGTAGGTCTGACCCAGCGACTGCCGAAGGGAATCGGATTCTGCCGTGGAACTCCAGACACGATCCGTCAGCCATAACCCCACGACCACCATCAGAAGTGCGATTGCCTTCTCATTCTCATCTTCAACTTTTTCGAAGAGTTTTTCGTGTATAGCTCGAACTTCAGCTTTGAGCACTCCGGAGGCTTTGGCCCGGTAGATCTGTTCCGCACGCTCGGGATGAACCGCGCCGGGTTTTCCGGAGGCTGATTTGGGTTAGTTACGCGGCCATGTCTTCAGTTTCCAGAGCGGCGTAGAAGTTGGCCTCTGCTTCCGAAGGCGGGATGTTCCCGATCAGTTCGAGCAGACGGCGGTTGTTGAACCAGTCGACCCATTCCAGCGTGGCATATTCGACAGCCTCGAAGCTGCGCCACGGGCCGCGACGGTGGATAACCTCAGCCTTGAAGAGGCCATTGATCGTCTCGGCCAAGGCGTTGTCATAGCTGTCGCCGACGCTGCCCACCGATGGTTCGATGCCAGCTTCCGCCAGCCGCTCACTGTAGCGAATGCTCAGGTACTGCGAACCGCGGTCGCTATGGTGGACCAGCCCCATGCCCTTGGACGGGCGCCGATCATGCACGGCCTGCTCCAAGGCATCGAGCACGAACCCTGCATGGGCGGAAGTGCTGACGCGCCAGCCCACAATCTTGCGGGCATAGGCATCGATGACGAACGCGACGTAAGCGAAGCCTTTCCAGGTGGCGACATAGGTGAAGTCGTCGTCCATTGGGCTCGGACCAATGGCGCCACAATGGACGACCCCAGAGCATGTTCGGCGCAGGCACGCGAAACTGGCGGTTGACCTTGTCCAGCGGGCATGGCGCCTTCTTGTCCGGGATCGTGGTCCGGTGCGGCTTGCCGCGAATAATCCCCTGAACGCCCATGCCCTTCATCAGCCTTGCCACCGTGCATCGGGCAATATCGAAGCCTTCTCGGCCCAGCTGCCGCCAGACCTTGCGCACGCCGTAGACGCGCCAGTTCTCCTCGAACACGCGCAGGATCTCTGGCCGCAAGGCCTCGTCCCGGCGCGCCCGGTCGGACTGCCGCGTGGGATCGGCCCGCTTCGCCAGATGATCGTAATAGGTGGACGGGGCAATCGGCAGCACGCTGCAGATCGGCTCGACCCCGTGTGCATCCCGATGCGCGTCAATGAACGACACCATCACTTCGACCGGCGGTCGAGCTCCGCCATCGCAAAATACGCTGATGCCTTGCGCAGGATCTCGTTCGCCTGGCGCAGTTCCCGGTTCTCCCGCTCCAGCGCCTTTATCTTCTCGGCCATCTCGGTCGGTATGCCCGCGCGCCTGCCGCTGTCGACCTCGGTCTTCTTGACCCAGTCATTCAACGTCTGCGGGGTGCAGCCGATCTTCGCCGCGATCGACATGATCGCCTGCCAGCGCGACGGATGCTGAGCCTCGTTGTCGAGAACCAGCCGCACCGCACGTTCGCGCACTTCAGGGGAAAACTTGGTCGTCGTCTTGCTCATGATGCTCCATCCTACTCAGGAGTTGGAGCCTCCGGAAAACCCGGCGCGGTTCACCGGGGCGCAGCTCGGGTGCGGAGACAAGCGCCACCGGCTTGAGGACGGCAGTCTTCACCGGTCTTTGTACCGCTTACCAACGATGCAAAGGCGTTGCTCAGTTCGAGCCGAAGGCGTTCTCGATGATCTCGACGCGCCCGAACTGATCGACAAGGGCGGCATCGAAACGCATCGCGGTCAGCAGTCCCGAAGGCAGGCGCCCACAATATTCCAGCGCGGCATTGCAGATCCGCGCGATCTGCCGCGTCCCGATCCGTTCCGCCGCCCCGGCGTGAAAACGCGACTTCTTGACCTCCACAAAGGCATATTCGTCATCCTTGCGCAGGATCAGGTCGATTTCGCCGCCGCGCCCGCGCCAGCGTTCGGCCATGACCTCATAACCGCGCTGGCGATATTCTCGCGACACCGATTCCTCGGCGAAACGGCCGGAGGAATAGGCGACGGCACCTTGCCGGGCCTTCATGCCCAGGGCAGAAACCGGCGTTCCGCCGGAAATCCGTTCCAACCTCATTCCCGCTCCTTCTTCATCTCAAGCGCCAGCGCATAGATTTCGCGCCGGGGACGCCCGAACCTGGACGCCACTTCCGCAGCTGCTTCCTTTACCGGAAGCGTGCCCAGCAGGCCCGCCAGGGCCGCGCGCAAACTGTCCTCGTCGGCGACGACCGGCTCGGGGCGCCCGAACAGCACCACGATTTCGCCGCGCAACCCCTCGGCCGGGATCCGTTCCAGCAGCTCTGCGGCCGTGCCGTGCATCACCTCTTCGAATTTCTTCGTCAGTTCCCTGCAGATTACCGTATGCCGATTCGCCTCAGTTTCGCAGAAATTCTCCAACAGTTGCTTAACGCGCCTGGGGCTTTCGAAAACGATCACCGTCGCATCGACCTTGCGCCAGCTTTCGACCCAGCTTCGCCGCGCTCCGCTTGCCGCCGGGGGAAAGCCCACGAACAGGAACCGGTCGCTGGGCAGGCCCGAGACCGACAGCGCCGCCAGGGCCGCCGAGGGGCCGGGCAGCGCCCGGACCGCAAAGCCCGCCTCGGCGGCATCCCGCGCAAGCCGGTAGCCGGGATCGGCGACCAGCGGCGTGCCGGCATCCGAGGCATAGGCCACCGACCGTCCCTGGCCCAGGGCGGCAAGCACCGCCGGACGCTGCCGGTCGGCATTGTGGTCGTGATAGGCGATGATGCGCCGGCCGCGCAGCGGGATGCCGTGAATATCCATCAGGTGCCGCAGGTTGCGCGTATCCTCGGCCGCCAGGACATCCGCGGTGTTCAGGACGTCGAGCGCGCGCAGGGTGATGTCGCGCGCTGTGCCGATCGGGGTCGCAACCAGGTAGAGCCCCGGTTCGGGCGAGGCGGCCGAGACGGTCAGGGAAAGCGGCCGCGCGCCCGTCCCGGTTGTGCTGGCGCCATCCTCCATCGCGGTCCCTTTCGTGCTGCCGGGGCAAGTTGCCATGTCCCGAATATGCCAATAACCTGCCCCCATCAAACCCCCAGCCTCGATCCAACAGGGAATCACGCCATGACCGTCCTGAAAACGATCCGCGGCGCCTTCGACCTGCGCCGCCCGCTCGCGCGCATCGGCGCTGTCCTTTCCGCCCTGGCACTTGCCGCCTGCCAGCCGATCGAGATGGGAGCCTCGGGCCCGCAGACCGGCCCGAGCATCGATCCTTCGCAGCCGGTGCAGGTGGCGCTGCTGGTGCCGGGCGGCACGGGAAGCGCGGATCTGGACTGGCTGGCGCGCTCGCTGAGCAATTCCGCGAAGATGGCGGCGGCCGATGCGCGCGGCGCCACCATCGACCTGCGCATCTACGATGCGGGCTCCGAGCCGGGCACCGCCGTCGCCATGGCCAACCGCGCCGTGGCCGAGGGCGCCAAGATCATCCTGGGTCCGCTTTTCGCCGACAGCGCCAATGCGGTCGGCAATGCCATGGCGCCGCAGGGCGTGAACGTGCTGTCCTTCTCGAACAATACCGACATCGCCGGCGGCAATGTCTTCGTGCTGGGCAACACCTTCGACAACGTGGCCGACAGGCTGGTGAAATACGGGGTCCGGAACGGCAAGCGCCGCATCCTGATGGTGGCCGAGGACGACACGGCCGGCCAGGTCGGCGCCCACGCCATCGAGCGGGCGATCCGCCGGAACGGCGCCACCCTGGCCGGGACCGCCGTGCATCCCCTGTCCCAGTCCGGCATCGACGGTATCGTCCCGAACGTCGCCCAGGCGGCGCTTTCGGGCAATGTCGATGCGGTGTTCCTGACCGCGAACCAGGGCGCGGTGCTGCCCTATCTGACCGACAGGCTGGCCGATGCCGGCGTCACCTCGGCCACGGTGCAGATGATGGGGCTGACGCGCTGGGACCAGCCCTCGGCCCGGCTGCAGCTGCGCGGCGTGCAGGGCGGCTGGTTCGCCATTCCCGACACCACGATGAAGGCGCAGTTCGACCAGCGCTATCGCGCCGCCTATGGCGAGACGCCGCATGAGCTGGGTTCGCTGGCCTATGACGGGGTATCCGCCATCGCCGCGCTGGTGCGGGCGGGCAAATCCAACGCGCTGACCACCTCGGGCCTGACGCAGAACTCGGGCTTTGCCGGGGTCTCGGGCGCCTTCCGCCTGCGGCGCGACGGCACCAACGAGCGCGCGCTGGCCGTGGCCACCGTGCGGGGCGGCCAGGTGGTGGTGCTGGATCCCGCGCCGCGCAGCTTCGGCGGCTTCGGGTTCTGATCTTGAGCGCCAAGGACACCGACAGCCTGCCGCAAAGCGCCCCGGCCCTGCCTGGGGCGCATTCCATGTTCAGCCCCGAAAGCTTCCTGCCGGCGCTGACCGAGGCGCTGAGCGACATCGCCGAGCCGCGCGAGATCCGCGCGCGCACCGTGGCCATCCTGGCCCAGGCCCGCAGCGCCGCCATGAGCGATATCGCGGCGGGCTTCATGTCCCATCCCCGCGCCGCGCGCGAGACGGTGCGCGCCATCGCCAGCCTGACCGATGCCACGGTGGCGGCCGTCCATCACGTCGCCACCACCATCCTGCATCCCCTGCTCAACCCGACCGATGCCGAGCGGCTGGCCGTGCTGGCCATCGGCGGCTATGGCCGGGCCGAAATGGCGCCGCAATCCGACGTCGACCTGCTGTTCCTGACGCCGTGGAAGGTCAGCGGCTGGGCCGAGAGCGTCGTCGAATCCATGCTCTACATGTTGTGGGATCTGAAGCTGAAGATCGGCCAGTCCACGCGCTCGATCGACGATTGCCTGCGGCTGGGCGCGGGCGACATCACCATCCGCACCAGCCTGCTGGAACACCGGCTGATCTGCGGCCATGCCGCCGCCGCCGAAACCCTGCGCGACCGGCTCTGGGCCGAGCTGTTCGACAAGACCGTTCCCCAGTTCATCGAGGCCAAGCTGGCCGAGCGTGCCGAGCGCCACCGCCGCCAGGGCGGCCAGCGCTACGTGCTGGAACCGAACGTCAAGGAGGGTAAGGGCGGCTTGCGCGACCTGCAGACCCTCTACTGGATCGCGAAATACATCCACCGGGTCGACCGCGCCGTCGAGCTGGTCGACCTGGGCTTCTTCACCCGCGAGGAGCATCTGACCTTCTGGCAGGCCGAGGATTTTCTCTGGGCCGTGCGCTGCCACCTGCACCTGATCGCCGGACGGCCGCAGGACCAGCTGACCTTCGACATGCAGGTCGAGGTCGCCCGCCGCATGGGCTATCGCGACCTGGGCGGCCGGCGCGCGGTCGAGATCTTCATGCAGGACTATTTCCTGCACGCCACCCGCGTGGGCGAACTGACGCGGGTCTTCCTGGTCGCGCTGGAGGCCCGCCACCTCTATC
Organism: Paracoccus pantotrophus; assembly: GCF_008824185.1. Lineage (NCBI taxonomy): Bacteria > Pseudomonadati > Pseudomonadota > Alphaproteobacteria > Rhodobacterales > Paracoccaceae > Paracoccus > Paracoccus pantotrophus. Next base: position 876,989 of record NZ_CP044423.1, on the reverse strand, counting down.
GCGCGCCGATCATGAACATCCTGTTCCAGCGCCGCCGCCGCGTCCGCGCCGGCTTCCGCATGGACCGCGGGCGGCTGACCTATGGCGACGAGCGGCAGTTCCTGTCCGACCCGCTGAACATCCTGCGGCTTTTCGAAGAGGCGCTTCGGACCGGCATCCTGATCCACCCCGACGCCATGCGCGCCGTCACGGCCAACCTGGACAGCATAGACGACCGCATGCGCTCGGACCCCGAGGCGGTCAGGATCTTCCTCGACCTGCTCTTGAAGCACGGCAACCCGGAACGCTCGCTGCGGCGGATGAACGAATTGGGCGTGCTGGCGGCCTTCATCCCGGAATTTGCCCCGGTCGTGGCGATGATGCAGTTCAACGTCTATCACCATTACACGGTGGACGAGCACCTGATCCAATGCGTCGCGGCGCTGGCTGCCATCGAGCGCGGCGAGGATGCCGAGGATCTGCCCGTGGTCAGCAAGATCATGAAGGGCAAGGTGAACCGGCGGGTGATCTACCTGGCGGTGCTGCTGCATGACATCGGCAAGGGCCGGGCCGAGGATCACTCGATCCTGGGCGCCCGGCTGGCGCGGCGCATCTGCACCCGCTTCGGCCTGCCGGCGGACGAGATCGAGACCATCGAATGGCTGATCCGCAACCACCTGCTGATGTCGGACGTGGCGCAAAAGCGCGACATCGCCGATCCGCGCACGCTGCGCGACTTCGCCAAGGCGGTCAAGACCACCAAGCGGCTGGACATGCTCTTGGTGCTGACCGTCTGCGACATCCGCGGCGTCGGCCCCGGCACCTGGAACAACTGGAAGGCGATGCTGCTGCGCAAGCTGCACGAGGAGACCAAGCGCGCGCTGGAAAACGGCCTCGAGGAGCTGAACCGCGACAAGCGCATCGGCGAGGCCAAGCGGTCGCTGCGCCACCTGCTGACCGCCAAGGGCTGGGAGCCCAAGGCGATCAAGGCCGAGCTGGGCCGGCATTACGACAACTATTGGCCGGGCCTGCCGACCGAGACGCAATATGTCTTTGCCGAGATGCTGAAGGATCTGGGCGAGGACGAGATCCGCACCGACCTGCATCCCGACACCGACCGCGACGCGACGCGGGCGGCCTTCGTGCTGGCCGACCATCCCGGCATTTTTTCGCGCATGGCCGGGGCGCTGGCGCTGGTGGGCGCCAATATCGTCGATGCGCGCACCTATACCACCAAGGACGGTTTCGCGACCGCGGTGTTCTGGCTGCAGGACGCGGACGGCCATCCCTATGCCGCCGACCGCCTGCCGCGGCTGCGCACCATGATCCAGCGCACCCTGGGCGGCGAGATCGTCGCGCGCGAGGCCCTGGCCGGCCGCGACAAGCCCAAGAAGCGCGAGGCCGCCTTCCGCTTCCCGACCCATGTCACCTTCGACAACGAGGCCTCCGACGTCTATACGGTGATCGAGGTCGATACCCGCGACCGGCCCGGCCTGCTCTACGACCTGACCCGGACCCTGGCCGACAACCACATCCAGATCGCCAGCGCCGTGATCGCCACCTTCGGCGCGCAGGTGGTGGACACTTTCTATGTCAAGGACATGTTCGGGCTGAAGCTGCACCAGCCGGGCCGCCGCGAGTCGCTGGAAAAGAAGCTGCGCCAGGCGATCAAGGAAGGGACCGAACGCGCCGAACGGGCCGAGCGCCCGCCGGGCGGGACGTTCTGAGGGACAGAAGATGCAACCGATCAGGCTAATCCGGGGCTTTCTCTCGGTGGGGGCGTGGACTCTGGGCAGCCGCGTGGTGGGCTTCGTGCGCGACGTGATGATTGCCGCCTATCTGGGCACCGGCCCGGTGGCGCAGGCCTATATCGTCGCCTTCACCCTGCCCAACATGTTCCGCCGCTTCTTCGCCGAGGGCGCCTTCAACACCGCCTTCGTGCCGATGTTCGCCAAGCGGCTGGAAAGCGGCGAGAACCCGCGCGGCTTTGCCGAGGAGGCCTTCTCGGGCCTGTTCTCGGTGGTGCTGGCCGTGTCGCTGGTCGCGCATCTGGCGATGCCCTGGCTGGTGCTGATGCAGGCGGCGGGCTTTCAGGGCGACGAGCGTTTCGAGCTGGCGGTGATCTATGGCCGCATCTGCTTTCCCTATATCCTGTTCATCTCGCTGACGGCGCTCTTGTCGGGGCTGCTGAACGCGGGCGGGCGCTTCATGGCCGCGGCCGCCGCGCCGGTGCTGATGAACCTCATCCTGATCGCGGCCATGCTGCTGGCTGACTGGCAGGGCTGGGACATGGGGCTGGCGATGGCCTGGTCCACCCCGGTCTCGGGCATCGCCCAGCTTGCCGCGGTCTGGTGGGCGGCAAAGCGCATGGGCTTTGCGCTGCGGCTGCGCCGGCCGCGGCTGTCACCGGACATGCGCAGGCTGCTGGCGGTGGCGGCACCCGCGGTGCTGGCCGGGGGCGTGGTGCAGGTCAACCTGCTGGTCGGCCGCCAGGTCGGCTCGTTCTTCGACCGCGGCATCGCCTGGCTGACCAATGCCGACCGGCTGTATCAGTTGCCGCTGGGCGTCGTCGGCATCGCCATCGGCATCGTGCTCTTGCCCGACATCTCGCGCCGGCTGAAGAACGGCGATACCGGCGGCGGCCGCCATGCCTATAACCGCGCCGCCGAATTTGCGCTGTTCCTGACCGTCCCGGCCGCGGTGGCGCTGGTGATCGCGGCCTATCCGCTGATCTCGGTGCTGTTCCGGCGCGGCGCCTTCCTGACCGCCGATGTCGGTCCGACCGCGCTGGCGCTGGCGATCTATGGCCTGGGCCTGCCGGCCTTTGTTCTGCAAAAGGTGCTGCAGCCGCTGTATTTCGCCCGCGAGGACACGCGCACCCCGTTCCGCTTCGCTGTCTGGTCCATGGTGGTCAACGCGGTGGTGGCGCTGGGGCTTGCGCCCTTCATCGGCTTTTCCGCCGCCGCCTGGGGCACCACCGTCGCCGGCTGGACCATGGCGGCGCAGCTCTGGCGCGGCACGAAAGCCTTTGGCGAGGCGGCCGAGCTCGACGACCGCTTCCGCCACCGCCTGCCCCGCATCTGCGCGGCATCCGCGGTCATGGGCGCGGTGATCTGGGGCCTGATGCTGGCCCTGGGCGATACGCTGGAGCAGCCCGGCACCCGCTATCTGGCGCTGGCCGCGCTGGTCCTGGGCGGCATGGCGGCCTATGGCGTGGCGGCGCTGGTGCTGGGCGCGTTCCGGCCCTCGGACCTCCGCGCGGGCCTGCGGCGTCAGCGCTGACGGATCTGGCGCATCACGCGCCCGATCCCGCCCGGCACCAGCACGAAGGACAAAAGGAAACCGCAGCAGAAGCCGGCGATCTCGGCGATCCAGGTCAGGCTGCCGGCCTGGAACAGGATGCCGAAGACCAGCTGGAAGGCCAGCAGCATGCCGATCAGGGTGAAGGCGCGCAGCCGGTTCGCGTTCTCCTGCCCCAGCCGGGTCCAGAGCAGGAAGGTGAAGGCGCCGACGAAGCCGTAGACCGCCGGGTAGCCGCCGATCAGCGCCTGGAAGCGGAACTGCGGCAGAAGCCCCGCCGCCAGCGTATAGACCAGCGCGCCCCCGACGGCCGAGCCGAAGAACAGCGCCGCGACCGCCCAAGGCCGGAACTGGTTCGCGATCAGGTTTCCCAGCGCCAGCGTGAAGACGATGACGAACAGCGCATGGGTCAGCGACAGATGCACGAAGGAATAGGTCAGGATGCGCCAGCTCTGGTCCAGCAGGAGCACCTTCATCTGCCACAGCCGCAGCACGAATTCGGGGATATAGGCGGTGCGCTCGACCGCGATCTGGCGCATGGCAAGGCCGGCGCCCTGCCCGCTGCCGCCGATGAACCCCATCTGCGCAAGGCCGAACACCGCCTCGCAGGCGATCATCGGCAGGGCGATCATCCACACCACGGCGGGCACGGGGTTCAGGGGCGATTCATCGTAACCGGGTCGCATCATGGCTCCTTTCCAGCGGGCTGTTGCGCAACCCGTCACCCTGCGGGCGGTTGCGCCCGGACGGGGCAAGAGGTAAGCCAGCCACCGGGATTTTCCAAGCAGGTAGTGCCATGACCACGAGCTTCGCCAAGCGCATCTTCTCCGGCATCCAGCCCTCGGGCGGGCTGACGCTGGGCAACTATCTGGGCGCGCTGAAACGCTTTGCGGACTATCAGGGCAAGGGAGCCGAGACGATCTATTGCGTCGTGGACCTGCATGCGATCACCGTCTGGCAGGAGCCCGAGAAGCTCAGGCACAACACCCGCGAGGTCGCGGCGGCCTTCATGGCCTCGGGCGTCGATCCTGAGGTCTCGATCCTGTTCAACCAGAGCCAGGTTTCGCAGCATGCCGAACTGGCCTGGCTTTTCAACACCGTGGCGCGGGTAGGCTGGATGTACCGGATGACCCAGTTCAAGGACAAGGCCGGCAAGAACAGCGAAAACTCCAGCCTGGGCCTGCTGGCATACCCGTCGCTGATGGCCGCCGACATCCTGGCCTATCACGCCACCGCCGTCCCGGTGGGCGAGGATCAGAAGCAGCACCTGGAGCTGACCCGCGACATCGCCGCCAAGTTCAACCACGATTACGGCGTGGACTTCTTCCCGATCACCGAGCCGATGATCGAGGGCGCGGCGACGCGGGTCATGTCCCTGCGCGACGGGTCCAAGAAGATGTCGAAATCCGATCCCTCGGATGCCAGCCGCATCAACCTGACCGACGATGCCGATGCCATCGCGCAAAAGATCCGCAAGGCGCGCACCGATGCCGACCCGCTGCCGGGATCGATGGACGGCCTGAAGGACCGGCCCGAGGCCAAGAACCTGGTCAATATCTATGCCGCGCTGACCGGCGAGAGCGGCGACCAGGTGCTGGCCCGGTTCGAGGGCCAGGGCTTCGGCGCCTTCAAGCCGGCCCTGGCCGAGGTCGCGGTCGAGGCCCTGGCGCCGATCACCCGGCGGATGACCGAGTTCATGGCCGACCCGGCCGAGATCGACCGCATCCTGGGCCATGGCGCCGGCCAGGCGCAGGCCATCGCCGAGCCGATCGTCGAGCGCACCAAGGACATCATGGGCATGATCCGCTCGCGCTGAGCGCGGGCTGTCCACGAATGTTGCAATGACTTCCCGGCAGGATGGGCTATGATTCCCCATCCTGCCGCAAAACGGGAAAAACCATGCCTGATCAATTGTCGAGGATGCTCGGCGAGCGCCCATGGTTGCTGGCCGATGGGGCCACCGGAACCAATCTCTACAACATGGGGCTGGCTTCGGGCCAGGCGCCGGACCTGTGGTGCGAGACCCATCCCGACCAGGTGCGCGTGCTGCACCGGCAGATGATCGCCGCGGGCGCCGACATCATCCTGACCAACAGTTTCGGTGCCAATGCCAGCCGGCTGCGGCTGGCCAAGGCGCAAGACCGCGTGGCCGCGCTGAACCGCGCCGCCGCCCGGCTGGCGCGCGAAGCGGCGGCCGAGGTCGGCCGCGCCGTGGTTGTCGCCGGCTCGGTCGGCCCGATCGGCGAGATCATGGCGCCGATGGGCCGGCTGACCGAGGCCGATGCCACCGCCATGTTCACCCAGCAGGCGCAGGCGCTGAAGGAGGGCGGCGCCGACGTGCTGTGGATTGAGACGATCAGCGCCGCCGAGGAAATGCGCGCCGCCGCCAAGGCCGCACAGGCGGTCGGCATGCCCTGGTGCGGCATGATGAGCTTCGAGCCGGGCGGGCGCAGCATGATGGGGGTGACGCCGCCGCAGCTTGCCTCGCTGATCGACCGGCTGCCGCATCCGCCCCTGGCCTATGGCGCGAATTGCGGCACCGGCCCGGCCGAGCTGCTGCTGGCCGTGGCCGGGTTCGCCGCCTCGGGCAACGAGCGCCCGCTGATCGCCAAACCGAATGCCGGGGTGCCGCGCTATCAGGACGGCGGGCTGATCTATGACGCGACGCCCGAGGTCATGGCCGAGTTCGCCGTGCTGGCGCGCGACATGGGCGTGCGCATCATCGGCGGTTGCTGCGGCACCACGCCTGCGCATCTGGCCGCCATGCGCGACGCGCTGGTCGCCGCACCGCGCGGCCCCCGCCCCTCGCCCGAGCGGATCTCGGCCCGCATCGCGCAGGTGATGGGGCCGGGCGAGTAGTCAGAACAGCGACAGCTGGTCCCCCGCCCGCGGCGGCGGGGCGAAGCGGCTGCAATCCAGCACTTCGGATTCGCGCTGCAATCCCAGCCGCTTGCGGGCCAGGCGGAAACGCTGGTGCAGCAGGTCGGCCTCGGGCCCCTCGCCGCGCATGCGGCTGCCGAAGCGCGGGTCGTTGTCGCGTCCGCCGCGCATCGCCTGGATGCGCGCCATGACATGCGCGGCCTTGCCAGGATGGTGCCGCTCCAGCCAGTCGCGGAACAGCGGCGCCACCTCCAGCGGCAGGCGGATCGGGATCATGCCGGCAGCACTCGCCCCGGCGTCGCGGGCGGCCTGCATGATGCGCTCCAGCTCATGCTCGGTCAGCACCGGGATGATCGGCGCGACCATGACCCGCACCGGCACGCCGACATCCGAAAGCACCCGGATCATTCGCAGCCGGGTCGAGGGCGCGGGCGCCCGCGGCTCCATCTGCCGCGCCAGATCCGCGTCCAGCGTGGTCAGGGAAATGCAGACCATCGCCTGCCCCTTGGCCGCCATCGCCCCGAGCAGATCAGCGTCGCGCATCACCGTGGCGCCCCGCGTCACCAGGCTAAGCGGGTGGTTCCAGTCGTGCAGCACCTGCAGGCAGCTGCGCATGATGCCCAGCCTGGCCTCGACAGGCTGGTAGGGATCGGTATTGGTGCCAAAGGCGATGGGCGCGACGGCATAGCCGCGCCGGCCGATCTCGGCCTCCAGCAGTTCGGGGGCGTTGGGCTTGGCGACGATCCGCGTCTCGAAATCCAGGCCCGGCGACAGGCCCAGATAGGCGTGGCTGGGCCGGGCGAAGCAATAGATACAGCCATGCTCGCAGCCGCGATAGGGGTTGATCGAACGGTCGAAGGGGATGTCGGGCGAGCTGTTGCGGGCGATGATCGAACGCGCCCGCTCCTGCGTGACCTCGGTGCGCAGCAGGGCCTGCTCTTCGGGAATGTCCCAGCCGTCATCCTCGCGCTCGGTTCGATAGGGCTCGAAGCGTCCGGCAGGGCGCGAGTCGGCGCCGCGGGCGCGCAGGATCTCGTCGGGATTGCGGGGTGGCAGGCGCATGCCGCCAGACTAGAACATTTCGCGAACATTTTCCAGATCGTGCCGCGAAAGCGCAGCCGGAATCGGCAGCGGAACGCACAAAGCCGGATCTGGGGCTTTTCGACGCGCGCCGGCGGGGCCATATTGAAGGCAACGGAGGATGCCATGCCGCTGCCGCATTTCCTGATCCTGATCCTTGCCGTGATCCTGGCCGCCGGGCTGACGATCTGGGCTGCAAGCGCCATCGGCATTCCGCTGTTCGCGCTGGGGTTCCTGGCGCTGCTTGCGGCGGCGATCGCGCATCTGACGACGCGCGATCACCGAAGCTAGTCACCCCGCCGCACCAGGCGGGCGGGCTGGAAACAGGGCGCCGCTGGCGCCATTTTCCGTCATTTCTGCGGCGTTACGCCGCTGCATCGCTTGGCTTCTCGGCGTTTTCCTTGACCGCGGAAAGCGCGGCCTCCTCCGTCCATGCCCGCCCGTTCGCACTCGGATCGTGCAGGACCGTCCAGGCCCAGGCGGCCACGCCAGGCTGTTTCGGATCGTGACAGATACGCCCCACCGGCTCCTCATTGCGGCAAATGGTCCAGTCACCCGAAACGGGGTTGCCGTCCACCACGGTCTGAATACGTGTCCACATACGAGATCCTTTCTTGTCTTTTCGTTGATCGCCCTGCATGGCCGCAAGTTACGGGCAGCCATGCGCGCGGACGATGGTCGCAGCGCCGGACGAATGCGAATCGGCGCGTCACAGGCTTGATGTCATCACGCAAACCTGACCGCTTCTTTAACCGGCATTCTCCGGCGCTGCAATAAATCCGCTGCGTTCCGACGCGGCGGCGTCTAGTCCGAAAGCAGTTCCGTATCCCAGTACAGGAAATCCATCCAGCTTTCATGCAGGTGATTCGGCGGGAAGCGCCGGCCTACGGCGTGCATTTCTTCGGGCGTTGGCCGGCGCGGCGGCCGGCGCAGCCTGAGCCCCGAATGTTTCAGCGATTTGTTGGCCTTCTTCAGGTTGCAGGGCGAACAGGCGGCGACGACATTCTCCCAGCTGGTCACGCCCCCGCGCGAGCGCGGCACGACATGGTCGAAGGTCAGCTCGCCCTTGGCGCCGCAATACTGGCAGCAGAATTCGTCCCGCAGAAAAAGATTGAAGCGCGTGAAGGCCACGCGCTTCTGGGGTTTGACGAAATCTTTCAGCACGACGACCGAGGGGATGCGTATCGCGTGATGCTGGCTTCGCACCACCTCGTCATATTCGGCGATGATCTGGACCCGGTCCAGGAACACCGCCTTCACCGCTTCCTGCCAGGGCCATAGCGACAGCGGATAATAGCTGAGCGGCCTGAAATCGGCATTTAGAACCAGCGCAGGATGGTGGCGCAAGAAGGATGGCTCGCGCACGAATTGGGTTCGAAAGTCGCCATGGTCGTCCAGCATCGGCCCTCGCTTCGCCTTGTCCGGGACGGGTCAGAACATGGCACCGACTATATATCGCGGCTCCGGGCTGACAAGTCCCTGAATATATGCCTGGCGCACAAATAGCCGGGCGGCGTGACAGGCGCGTGACAAGGCCCGCCGCGACGGCTTTACTGCGGCGAGGCGATCTTCATCAGCACCAGCCCCGCGACGATCAGCACGGCGGCGACAAGCCGCAGCGCGTCGGCCGATTCGCCCAGCAGCAACACGCCCAGGACGAAGGTGCCGACCGCGCCGATGCCGGTCCAGATGACATAGGCGGTCCCCAGCGGCAGCACCTTCATCGACAGCGACAGGAACCAGACGCTGGCCACCATGGCGGCCAGGGTGATCGTGGTGGGCCAGGGCCGGCTAAAGCCCTCGGACTGCTTCATCGCGAAGGCCCAGACCACCTCGAGCAGCCCCGCCACGCCCAGATAGATCCACGCCATGCCGCGTCCCTGTCCTGCCCCGGGGCAGGCTGGCGCGCGGCGCGGCCAAGGTCAAGCCGGTCTGGCCCGGCAGCCCGATTGCTGGCAAGATGGCGGCATGACGCCACCGCCGCCCACAACCCCGCCCAAGCTGATCGGCACGCTGGAATCCGCGCTCTACGCCGAGGATCTGGACGAGGCCGCCCGTTTCTGGACCGGCATCATCGGCCTGGAGGAAATTGCCCGCGTGCCCGGCCGGCATGTCTTCTTTCGCTGCGGGGCGCAGGTGCTGCTGGTGTTTCGCGCCAGCGCAACGCGGGTGCCGCCCAAGCCCGGCGCCCGCCTGCCCGTGCCGCCGCATGGCAGCAAGGGACCGGGGCATTTCTGCATGGGCGCCGCGCCCGGCGCATTCGACGCCTGGCGCGCGCATCTGGAAGCATCGGGAATAGGGATCGAGGCCGATTTCACCTGGCCCCAGGGCGGCCGCTCGCTGTATTTCCGCGATCCTGCCGGGAACTCGATCGAGATCGCCGACCCCGCGATCTGGGCGTGAGCCCGCGGGGCCGGCCGGGAAGGTCAGCGACGGGCGCGCACCGCGGCGGGCTGCGGCGCCAGAAGGCGCAGGGAAACCATGCCGGCCGGAATCAGGGCGATTGCAGTCATCCAGATCAGGGTCATATGCGTCCTCCTTGGCTCCTTACTTCAAAGGTAGGGGCTGCGGACCGTTTCGCAAGTGCGAAACCGGGCGAAAACCCTATGACCCGGCGGCAAACCGCTCTTTCAGGAAGGCCAGCGCGACCGACAGCCCGTCGGGCGAGATGCCGTGCCCCGTGCCCTTCATCACATGGCCATAGACGGTGAACCCGGCCTTTTGCAGCGCCTCGCCGGCGATGCCCATGCTTTCGAAGGGCACGACCGGATCCTGGTCGCCATGGATCAGCAGCACCGGCGGCTTGACCCGCGCCGGCGTCAGGTTCTCGGCATCCAGCAGCCGGCCGGAAAAGCCCACCACCCCGGCGATCTCCTCGTCGCGCTGCGGGGCGACGGCCAGCGCCATCATCGTGCCCTGCGAAAAGCCGACCAGCGCCAGCCGATCCGCGCCCAGCCCCTCATCCGCCAGAACCTTGTCCAGGAAGGCATTGATGTCCTGGAAGGATTGCGCGGCCGAGGCCTGGGCCTGCGCCTCGGACGAACCGTCCATCCAGGGGATCGGAAACCATTGATAGCCCATGGGATTGTTCACGCAGCGTTCGGGCGCGTTCGGGGCATAGAAGGCGGTGCCGGGCAGATGCGGCGCCAGCGGGTCGGCCAGGCCCAGCAGGTCGGCCCCGTCGGCGCCATAGCCGTGCAGGAAGACCACCGCCGAATCGGCCTTGCGCGGGCCCTTGCGTTCGGATTTCAACTCGCGCGGCATCTCGTCCCCCTTCAGCGGACGCCCTCGCGCCCTTTTGCGACCCGGTAATAGGCCCAGAGGGCGCGCGCCGCAACCGCCCGCCAGGGCCGCCAGGGCTCGGCCAGTTCGGCCAGCGCCGCCGGGCGCGGCCGGTCCGGCAGGGCGTAGAGCAGCCGCGCCGCCTCGGCCAGTGCCAGGTCGCCCGCGGCAAAGGCATCCGCCCGGCCAAGCGCGAATTTCAGATAGATGTCGGCGGTCCAGCGCCCGATGCCCGGCAGCGCGGTCAGCCGGGCGATCACCTCCTCGTCGGGCAGCACCCGCAGGCCGTCCCAATCGAGCTGCGCCACGGCGATGCCGCGCAAATAGCGGATCTTCGGCCGCGACAGGCCCACGGCGCGCAGCGCCTCGTCATCGGCCGCAGCGATCCCCGCCTCATCGGCCAGGCCGGCCGCGGCCATGCGCGCGCCGATGGCACTCGCGGCCTGGGCCGAGATCTGTTGCGAGACGACGGCATCGCGGATCGCCGGAAAGCCCTCGGGCCAGCGCCGCAGCGGCAGGGGCAGCAGCGCCGGCAATTCGCGCGCCCAGACCGGGCAGGCGCGCATCAGATGCGCCGCGCCTTCCTCCAGATCGGCGGCGGCGCGGATCTCGCGCATCAGCCCTCGTCCTCCTCTGCCAGCCGCGCCTCTTCCTTCAGCCGGGTCTCGAAGGCCATCGAGATATGGTGGCGCAGCGCCTGCTCGGCAGCCGCCCCGTCATGGGCGGCGATGGCATCGACGATGGCCTGATGCTCGTCCAGCGTGACCACGTCGCGGCCCTGCGCCGCCAGGCTGGTGCGCGCCATCAAGGCCATACTGCGATGCACCAGGTCCAGCTGCTGCACCAGGTAGCGGTTATGCGAGGCCAGGTGGATCTGGTGGTGAAAGCGGCGATTCGCCCGTGCCAGCGCCTGCGGATCGCCCAGGATGGCGCGGTCGTCCTCGACCATGCCGGCCAGCACGCGCACCTCTTCGGGCGTGGCGTGGCGGGCGGCCAGCCGCGCCGCCAGCGCCTCAAGCTCGGCGCGCACGGTGTAAAGCTCGGCCAGCTGGTTGTGGTCCAGCGTGGCGACGATCAGGCTGCGCCCGTCGCGCTTGAGCATGGACTGGGTCTCCAGCCGCTGCAGCGCCTCGCGGACCGGGGTGCGCGAGACGCCGAAGCGTTCGGCCAGCTCGGATTCGACCAGCCTGTCGCCGGGGCGATAGATGCCATTGTCGATGGCAGAGAGGATCAGGGAATAGGCGTCTTTCATGCCCGCACGATCCGCGCTCGGAACGGCGATTGCAAGCGCCATGCCGCGGGTTTAGGCAGGGGCCATGGATTTTCGGCATGTCACCACCTGGATCTTCGATCTGGACAACACGCTTTATGCGCCCGAGGTCAGGCTTTTCGCCCAGATCGAGCGGCGCATGACCGCCTTCGTCATGCGCGAGCTGCGCGTGACCGAACCCGAGGCCAACCGGCTGCGCAGCCATTACTGGCGCAGCCACGGCACCACCCTGGCCGGGCTGATGGCCGAGCATGGCGTCGATCCGCTGCCCTATCTGCGCGAGGTCCATGACATCGACTTCACGGTGCTGACCCCCGACCCGGAACTGGCCGGGCTGATCGCCGCCCTGCCCGGCCGCAAGATCGTGCACACCAACGGCGACAGCGCCTATGCGGCGCGGGTGCTGGAACATCGCGGGCTGATGGTCTTCGACGCCATCCATGGCGTCGAGGAGGCGGATTTTCACCCCAAGCCCGATCCGCGCGCTTATGCCGCAGTCCAGGCCGCCGAGGGATTCGACCCCGCCCAGGCCGCCATGTTCGAGGACGACCCCCGGAACCTCGCCATCCCGCATTCGCTTGGAATGCGGACGATTCTGGTCGGTCCAGGCCGCCACGGCCCCGACGAACTGGCCCAGGATCACGACCATGGCCCGCATGTGCATCACCGCACCGGGGATCTGGCTGCCTTCCTGCGCGGGCTTGCCGCAAGCCCAAGCTTGGCTAAGATTTGACCCTCGCCGACAGGAAACCCAAGAAAAACAGGGAACGCGCATGTCCGAACCACTCACCCCCGCCGAGGCGCAGGCCGAGGCGCGCACCGCCACCTTCCTTTTCACCTTCGCGCTGCTGGTCGTCGTGCTGGCGGTTGTCGGCCTCCTGCTCTGGGGCCTGCCGGCGCTCGGCATGCTCGCCCTTGCGGCGACCGTGCTGATGTTCGCCATGCTCGCCGCCTATGCGGCCGGGTTCTAGGCCGGCCCGCACCGCCCCCCTCACCAGCCCTGGCGCCAGACCATGCAGATCGACGATACCGAGATCCTCGTTTCCGGCGGCGGCATCGCCGGGCTGATCGCCGCGGCCGCCTTCGGCAGCGCCGGGCATTCCGTGACCTGCGTGGACCCCGCCCCGCCCGTGACCGAGGAAGGCGCCCAGGGTTCGGACCTGCGCAGCACCGCCTTCCTGCACCCCTCGATCGCGGTGCTGCAGGCGGCCGGGCTCTGGGACCGCCTCGCGCCGCATGCCACCGCGCTCCAGGTCATGCGCATCATCGACGCGGGCGGGAAATTGTCGCAGGCGCGGCTCACCCGCGATTTCGACGCCTCCGAGATCTCGGACCAGCCCTTCGGCTGGAACCTGCCGAACTGGCTGCTCAAGCGGGAAATCTCAGCACGGCTCGCCAGCCTGCAAAACGTCCGCTTCCTGCCCGGCACCGGCACCGCGGGGCTGGTGGCGCGCGACAGCGAGGCGCTGGCCACCCTGACCGATGGCAGCCGCATCCGGGCCAGGCTGGTGATCGGCGCCGACGGCCGCAACTCGCCCACCCGCGAGGCGCTCGGCATCGGCATCCGCACGCTGCGCTACGGGCAAAAGGCGCTGGCCTTCGCCGTCACCCATGACCGCCCGCACGACAATGTCTCGACAGAGATCCACCGCTCGGGCGGCCCCTTCACCCTGGTTCCCCTGCCCGATCGCGACGGCAAGCCCTCCTCGGCCGTGGTCTGGATGGAGCGCGGCCCGGAAACCGCCCGGCTGCGCGCCCTGCCGCCCGAGGATTTCGAGGCCGAGCTGAACCGCCGCTCGGCCGGGGTGCTGGGCCATCTGACCCAGGCCACGCGGCTGACGGAATGGCCGATCATCAGCCAGATCGCCGACCGCTTCACCGGTCCCCGCACGGCGCTGATCGCCGAGGCGGCGCATGTCGTGCCGCCCATCGGCGCGCAGGGGCTGAATATGAGCCTTGCCGATCTCGGCGCCCTGATCGCGCTTTCGGCCGGCGATCCCGGCAGTGCGGACTCGCTCGCCGCCTATGAACGCCGCCGCCGCCCCGAGGCGCTGGCGCGGCTGATCGGCATCGACGCGCTGAACCGCGCCAGCATGATCTCGGCGCGTCCCCTGCGCGATCTGCGCGCTGCCGCCCTGGGCGGGCTCTACGCCGTCGCCCCGGTGCGCCGCATCATGATGCGCGCCGGCCTGGGCGTGACCTGAGCCGCTTTCACCGTTCCCAAACACTCATCCGGCCGCGCCCGCCTGGCGCGACCCGGCTTCTTCGTTCCCCAAATACCCAGGGGACCGCGCCGCCGGCAGCGCCCTTCCCGGCTGGCGCGCGCCCGCGCAATCTGCCAGATAACGGCCATGGCCAAACCGATCACCGCCTTCACCTGCACCGCCTGCGGCGCCAACCATCGCAAATGGGCCGGCCGCTGCGACGCCTGCGGTGCCTGGAACACCATCATCGAGGAAGCGCCGCTTTCCCAGGGCCCGGGCCGCGGCCTCGGCACGCTCAAGGGCAAGCCGATCCCGCTTTCCGGCCTCGCCACGCAAGAGGCGCCGCCGCCGCGCGCCACCTCGGGTATCGCCGAACTGGACCGGGTGCTGGGCGGCGGGCTGGTTCCCGGCTCGGCGATCCTGGTCGGCGGCGATCCGGGCATCGGCAAGTCCACGCTGCTCTTGCAGGCCGCCGCCGCCTTCGCCCGCGCCGGCCAGCAGGCCGTCTACATCTCGGGCGAGGAAGCCAGCGCCCAGGTCCGGCTGCGCGCGCAGCGCCTGGGTCTCGGCGACGCGCCCGTCCGCCTGGGCGCCGAGACCGCCTTGCGCGACATCCTGACCACGCTCGATGCCGAGCGGCCCGATGTCGCGGTGATCGATTCGATCCAGACGCTCTGGTCCGACCGGATCGAGGCGGCGCCGGGCTCGGTCGGCCAGGTCCGCGCCAGCGCGCATGAGCTCGTCACCTTCGCCAAGCGGCGCGGCACCTCGGTCATCCTCGTCGGCCATGTCACCAAGGAGGGCCAGATCGCCGGTCCCCGCGTGGTCGAGCACATGGTCGACACCGTGCTTTATTTCGAGGGCGAGCGCGGCCACCAGTTCCGCATCCTGCGCGCCCACAAGAACCGCTTCGGCCCGGCGGACGAGATCGGCGTCTTCGAGATGACCGGCGGCGGGCTTTCCGAGGTCGCCAACCCCTCGGCGCTGTTTCTGTCCGAACGCGGCGAGGCCAGCGCCGGCTCGGCGGTCTTCGCCGGGATCGAGGGCACGCGCCCGGTGCTGACCGAGGTGCAGGCGCTGGTCGCGCCCTCGACATTGGCAAGTCCCCGCCGAACCGTGGTCGGACTGGATAGCGGCCGGGTCTCGACCATTCTCGCCGTGCTGGAGGCGCGCTGCGCCGTCCCCTTTGCCGGGCTCGACGTTTTTCTCAACGTTGCCGGGGGATGCGCGTCGCCGAGCCTGCCGCGGATCTTGCCATCGCTGCGGCGTTGCTCAGCGCGCGCGAGGACGTGGCGCTGCCGGCCGAGGCGGTGCTTTTCGGGGAAATCAGCCTGTCGGGCGCGCTGCGCCCGGTCGCGCAGGCGGAAAACAGGTTGAAAGAGGCGCAGAAACTTGGTTTTTCACGAGCGATCCTGCCTTCGGCCACCAAGGTCGAGGGCGTGGCCGGGATGCGGATCGACCGCACCCCGGATCTGACAAGTTTCGTGGGCGAGACATTCGGCGCCGGATGAACTCGTCCCAAAGACGCGGACAATCCCGCGAAAGGGCGTGAAAATGGACGGATTCACCATCATCGACGGCATCGTCGCAGCCGTGATCATCCTCTCGGCGATCCTGGCCTATGCGCGGGGATTCGTGCGCGAATCGCTGGCGATCCTGGGCTGGATCGGCGCGGCCGTGCTGGCCTTCATCTTCGCGCCGACGGTGCGGCCGATGGTGGCGCAGGTGCCGGGGCTGAACAAGTTCCTGGCCGACAGCTGCGAACTGGCCACCATCGCCGGCTTCGCCGCGGTCTTTGCGCTGGCGCTGGTGCTGTTTTCCATCATCACGCCGCTGTTCTCCTCGGTGGTGCAGCGCTCGGCGCTCGGCGGCGTGGACCAGGGCATGGGCTTCCTGTTCGGGGTGGCGCGCGGCATCCTGCTCGTCGCCATCGCCTTCATCGTCTATGACCGGGTGATGGCCAGCCAGCCCGTGGCGGTGGTGGACAATTCCCGCTCGGCCCAGGTGTTCGAGCGCATGCGTGGCCAGATGGACCAGCAGATCCCGCAGGACGCGCCGGGCTGGGTGGTCAGCCGCTATGAGCAGCTGGTGCGCAGCTGCGCGCCCACGGGCCAGCCGGTCGATGCCCAGACGCCCACTCCGGCTCCCGCCGCGCCGGCGAATTGAGCCGATATGGCCAATTTGTGACATAAAATGCGCCCCGCGATGGCCGTGGGGCGTGACTTCGCCCGCCTGACACCCTAGATTGGCGTCAAGCGTCCCATATACCCCTGCCCCGGAATAGCCCCAAGAGTCGGTGATGATGCAGCCATTCCTTGCCCATCCCTTCGATTCCGACCGCCTGCATGAAGAATGCGGCGTGTTCGGCGTGATCGGAGTGACGGATGCCGCCAATTTCGTCGCATTGGGGCTGCATGCCTTGCAGCATCGCGGTCAGGAGGCCGGCGGCATCGTCAGCCACGATGCCGAGCAGGGCTTCAACAGCGCCCACCGCTTCGGCTATGTGCGCGACAATTTCACCAAGCAAAGCCTGATGGAGACCCTGCCCGGCTCGCTCGCCATCGGCCATGTGCGCTATTCCACCGCCGGCACCAAGGCGGCGACGGCGATCCGCGACGTGCAGCCCTTCTTCGGCGAATTCGCCATGGGCGGCTGCGCCGTGGCGCATAACGGCAATATCACCAATGCCATGGCCCTGCGGCGCGAGCTGATCGAGCGCGGCTCGATCTTCCAGTCCTCCTCGGATACCGAATGCATCATCCACCTGATGGCGCGTTCGATACAGCGCAATATCCCCGAGCGGATGAAGGATGCGCTGCGCCGGGTCGAGGGCGCCTTCGCGGTGATCGCCATGACCCGCACCAAGCTGATCGGCGTGCGCGACCCCTTGGGCGTGCGGCCGCTGGTGCTGGGCCGCATCGGCGAGGACGGCTTCGTGCTGGCCTCGGAAACCTGCGCGCTCGACATCATCGGCGCCGAGTTCCTGCGCGAGATCGAGCCGGGCGAGATGGTGGTGATCTCCAAGGGCGAGGTCGAAAGCTCGCGGCCCTTCGGCCCGTCCAAGGGCCGGTTCTGCATCTTCGAGCATGTCTATTTCTCGCGCCCCGATTCGATCATCGGCGGCCGCTCGGTCTACGAGACCCGGCGCCAGATCGGCGTGGAACTGGCGCGCGAAGCCCCGGTCGAGGCCGACCTGGTCTGCCCGGTGCCCGACAGCGGCACTCCCGCCGCCATCGGCTATGCCCATGAAAGCGGCATCCCCTTCGGCATGGGCATCATCCGCAACCAGTACATGGGCCGGACCTTCATCGAGCCGACCGAGCAGATCCGCAACATGGGCGTGCGGCTGAAGCTCAACGTCAACCGGGCGCTGGTCAAGGGCAAGCGCGTGGTGCTGGTGGACGATTCCGTGGTGCGCGGCACGACCAGCCGCAAGATCAAGGACATGATCCTGGATGCAGGCGCGGCCGAGGTGCATTTCCGGATCGCAAGCCCGCCCACCGCCTGGCCCTGCTTCTACGGCGTGGACACGCCCGACCGCGAAAAGCTGTTGGCGGCGCAGATGTCCGAGGAGGAGATGCGCGAATGGATCGGCGTCGACAGCCTGGCCTTCGTGTCGCTGGACGGTCTCTATCGCGCCGTGGGCGAGGCCAAGGGCCGCAACAATGCCTGCCCGCAATATTGCGACGCCTGCTTCTCGGGCGAATATCCGGTGGCGCCCTTCGACCAGCTTGAGCGCGGCTTTCGCATGAAATCCGCCGGCGTCCCGAACCCCGTCACCGGCCACGCGGCAGAATGACCGCTCCGGCGGTGCTGTGCCATGCCCGGATGAGAGCCGGTATCAATACGGGCTCTCCCTCTTTCTGAACGATTGATTTCCGGATCGGGACGGGCGGACAGCCGCGCTTTCGCGGGTGCCGGCTGCCCAGCTTGGCCCTTGGGACAGGGGCGCCGGCATTCGGCCACACGGCCTTGGCAGCAGCATGGATGGCGCATCGCCGCCACCTCGGGCCTTATACCCATGCCGAAAAAGAAAAGAGCCGCATCTTGCGGCTCTTTCCCGTTCTGTCGCAAGGGGCGGGCCGGCGGGCCCGCCTTTCGCGGCCGCCTATTCGACCATCGGCAGGAGCTGGTCGATGCTCTTCTTTGCGTCGCCATAGAACATGCGCGTGTTTTCCTTGTAGAACAGCGGGTTCTCGATGCCGGAATAGCCGGTGCCCTGGCCGCGTTTCGACACGAACACCTGCTTGGCCTTCCAGACCTCCAGAACCGGCATGCCGGCGATGGGCGAGTTCGGATCCTCCTGCGCCGCCGGGTTCACGATGTCGTTCGAGCCGATCACGATCGCGACGTCGGTCGAGGGGAAATCCTCGTTGATCTCGTCCATCTCCAGCACGATGTCGTAGGGCACCTTGGCCTCGGCCAAGAGCACGTTCATATGCCCCGGCAGACGGCCCGCCACCGGATGGATGGCGAAGCGCACGTTCTTGCCCTTGGCGCGCAGCTTGCGGGTCAGCTCCGACACCGATTGCTGCGCCTGCGCCACCGCCATGCCATAGCCCGGCACGATGATGATCTCGTCGGCATCGTTCAGCGCCGCGGCCACACCGTCGGCGTCGATGGCCACCTGCTCGCCCTCGATCTCCATCGCCGGGCCCGCCTCGCCGCCGAAGCCGCCCAGGATCACGCTGACGAAGTTGCGGTTCATTGCCTTGCACATGATGTAGCTCAGGATCGCACCCGAGGAGCCGACCAGCGCCCCCACCACGATCAACAGGTCGTTGCCCAGCGTGAAGCCGATCGCCGCCGCCGCCCAGCCGGAATAGCTGTTCAGCATCGACACCACCACCGGCATGTCGGCGCCGCCGATGCCCATGATCAGGTGATAGCCGATGAAGAAGGCCAGCAGCGTGATCAGCAGCAGCCACAGCACCGCCGGCCCGATCCCGGCGCAATAGAGGATGCCCAGCAGCACCGACAGCGCCAAAGCACCCGCGTTCAGCATATGCCCGCCCGGCAGCTTGCGGGGCTTGCCGTCGATCTTGCCCGCAAGCTTGCCGAAGGCCACCACCGAGCCGGTGAAGGTCACCGCGCCGATGAAGATGCCCAGGAAGACCTCGACCTTCAGCATGGCGATCTCGGCCGGGGTCTTGTGCGCCAGCACCGCGGCGAAGCCCTCGAAATGCGCGGCGGCATCGGCGGCGCGGACGCGGATCACCCGCGCCAGCTCGAACTGGGCGTTGAAGCCGATCAGCACCGCGGCAAGGCCGACCAGGCTGTGCATGGCCGCGACCAGCTGCGGCATCTCGGTCATCTGCACCCGCTTGGCCACGACCCAGCCCACGGCGCCGCCGATGGCCAGCATGATGAGCGTCAGCCCCCAATTGCCGTAACCCGGCCCGATCAGCGTCGCCACGATGGCCAGCGCCATGGCCGCGATGCCGTACCAGACCGCGCGCTTGGCGCTTTCCTGGCCCGAAAGCCCGCCCAGGGACAGGATGAACAGCACGGCCGCGACCACATAGGCGGCGGTGGTGAATCCGTATTCCATGCGCCCTCTCCCCTTACGACTTCTGGAACATGGCGAGCATCCGGCGCGTGACCAGGAAGCCGCCGAAGATGTTGACGCCCGCCATCAGCACCGACAGCGCCGCGAGCAGCACCACCAGCCAGCCGCCCGAGCCGATCTGCAGAAGCGCGCCGACGATGATGATCGAGGAGATGGCGTTGGTGATCGCCATCAGGGGCGTGTGCAGCGAATGGCTGACGTTCCAGATCACCTGGAAGCCGACGAAGACCGCCAGCACGAAGACGATGAAATGCGACAGGAAGCTCGCGGGGGCAAACAGGCCCACCAGCAGCATCAGCACCGCGCCCGCACCAAGCAGCGTCACCTGGCTGCGGGTCTGGGCGCGGAACTCGGCGATTTCCTTCTCGCGCCGTTCCTCGGGGGTCAGCTCCTTCGGCTTTTCCTTGGGCTTCGCGGCGGCGATGGCCGCGACCTTGGGCGGCGGCGGCGGCCAGGTCACGTCGCCGTCGAAGGCGACGGTGGCGCCGCGGATCACGTCGTCCTCCATGTTCTGCACGATGACGCCGTCCTTGCCCGGCGTCAGGTCCGAGAGCATGTGGCGGATGTTGTTTCCATAGAGTTCAGATGCTTGCGCGCCCATCCTCGACGGGAAATCGGTATAGCCGATCACCACCACGCCGTTTTCGGTGACGATGCGCTCGTCCGGGACGGTCAGGTCGCAATTGCCGCCGCGCTCGGCCGCCAGGTCGACGATGACGCTGCCGGTCTTCATCGCCTCGACCATGTCGGCGGTCCACAGCTTCGGCGCGTCGCGGCCGGGGATCAGCGCCGTGGTGATGACGATGTCCATTTCGGGCGCAAGCTCACGGAATTTCTCGAGCTGCTTTTCGCGGAACTCGGGGCTGGAAGGGGCGGCATAGCCGCCGGTGGCGGCGCCGTCCTGCACCTGGTCCTGGAAGTCCAGATAGACGAATTCCGCGCCCATGGATTCGATCTGCTCGGCCACCTCGGGGCGCACGTCGAAGGCGTAGACCTGCGCGCCCAGGCTGACCGCGGCGCCGATGGCCGCAAGCCCGGCGACGCCGGCACCCACCACCAGCACCTTGGCCGGCGGCACCTTGCCCGCCGCCGTCACCTGGCCGGTGAAGAAGCGGCCGAAATTGTTCGCCGCCTCGATCACCGCCCGATAGCCGGCGATATTGGCCATCGAGCTCAGCGCATCCATCTTCTGCGCGCGCGAGATGCGCGGCACCATGTCCATGGCGATGGCGGTGACGCCCTGTTCGCGCGCCAGCTCCAGCAGGTCCGGGTTCTGCGCCGGCCAGAAATGCGAGATCAGCGTCTGGCCGCGCCGCATCTGCCTGAGTTCGCCCTCGGTGGGCGGGCGGACCTTGACCACCACGTCCACCGCACCGATCAGCGCCGCGGCACTGGGCGCGACGGTGACCCCCGCGGCCTCATAGGCGGCGTCGGAAAACCCCGCCCGAACCCCCGCGCCTGTCTCCACATGGATCTCATGGCCCAGCTTCTGCAGATGGGCCGCAGAGGACGGCGTCACAGATACCCGCGCCTCCCCCTCGTAACTCTCCTTCAATGCGCCGATCTTCACGAGGCGATCTCCCATGTTAGCGACTTTCAGCGTCCCCCATAGCAGAGCGCAACAATCTTTCACAAGGGAGTGAGGCGCCGCACATTCCAGGAATGTGACCCAGCGTCAAAAACGCCGTTGCCGAACTCAGTAGTCGCTTACCAGCAGGTGCTGCGGTGGCTCGTCCTCGCGGACATTGGCAAAACGGCCGATGGGCGCGGCAAAGATATTGTCGGTCAGGTCGTCGTTCACGGTCGAGACCTCTCCGATCAGCACCGGTCCGCCCTCGGCCCAGAATTCGTGCCAGTCGCCCGGACGCAGCGTCACGGATTCGCCCGGTGCCAGCCGCAGCACGCCGCCCGGCGCCACCTCGCGCGCGATGCCGTCGCAATCGACCCGGCAGGGCGCATTGCGGTCCATGCGGCCCTGGGTGTCCGAACCGCAAAGCCGGATCGCCAGCGTCGCGCCCCAGCGGTTGATGATGTCCTCGGTCTTGATGACATGGGTATGCATCGGGCTGATCTGGTTTTCCTGCGAGATCAGCAGTTTTTCGGCATAGACCATGCCCCTGCCCGCCTGCAGCTCGGCCAGCCGGCCGTTGCGCAGCGTGAACAGGAACAGGCCCAGCCGGTCGAAATCGCCCTGGCCGTAATCGGTGATGTCCCAGCCCAGCCGGCCTTCGCGAATCGCCGGCGTGGCGCGGGCGCGAAATTCCTCGGGGCTCCAATGCGCAAAGGGTGGCAGGTGAAAGCCTGCCTTGCCGATCAGTTCGGCGGCCTCGGCCATGATGCGGTTGATGCGCGAGCGTTCCACGATGCCCTCCCTAAATCCAGCGCCTGACCTGCATCCTATAGCGGTCATAGGCGGAACCGAAAGCGGCGGCGATCACGGCCTCCTCGCGCAGGATGAAGCGGCGCTGCAGCAACAGGGCAAAGGCCGGCACCGTGACCAGCCCGGCCGGCGCGGCCAGCGCCAGCATCAGCCCGGCCAGCAAAATAACGTCGGCCAGATAGATCGGATTGCGCGAAAAGCGGAAGGGGCCGGCCGTCACCAGCGCCTCGGGCCGGCGGCCGGGCATGACGGTGGTGCGCGCCCGCCACATGGTCAGCGCCGCCCAGAGCATCAGCGCCAGCCCCGCCGCGACCAGCAACAGGCCCAGCCCGCGCAGCGCGGCCGGCAGGTCCAAGGGCACCAGCCGACCCAGCACCGCCCCGGCCGATGCGAACAGCGCCAGCCAGACCGGCGGCAGGCCGGCCAGCCGCGCGATCACGCGGCCTTCTGCGCCTGCTCGGCCTTGGCCTGCAGGCGGCGGGCATGCAGCACCGGCTCGGTATAGCCCGAAGGCTGCATGCGGCCCAGGAAGACCAGGTCGCAGGCCGCCTGGAAGGCCACCCCGTCATAGCCCGGCGCCATCGGCAGATAGGCCGGGTCGCCCGCGTTCTGGCGGTCCACCACCGCGGCCATCTTGCGGAAAGTATCCATGACCTGCCGGTCGGTGACGATGCCGTGATGCAGCCAGTTCGCCAGAGACTGGGCCGAGATGCGCAGCGTGGCCCGGTCCTCCATCAGCCCGACATCGTTGATGTCCGGCACCTTCGAGCAGCCGACGCCCTGGTCGATCCAGCGCACGACATAGCCCAGGATGCCCTGGCAGTTGTTTTCCAGCTCGCGGGCGATCTCGGCCTCGCTGTAGTTGCGGCCACCGGCCAGCGGGATGGTCAGCAGGTCGTCGAGCCGCAGGGGCCGGCGCAGCGCGGCGATCTGGGCCTGGCGGGCAAAGACATCGACCTTGTGGTAATGCGTCGCATGCAGCGTCGCGGCGGTCGGGCTGGGCACCCAGGCGGTGTTGGCGCCGGCCATGGGATGGGCGATCTTCTGCTCCAGCATCTCGGCCATCTTGTCAGGGATCGCCCACATGCCCTTGCCGATCTGCGCCTTGCCCGAAAGGCCGCAGGCCAGGCCGATGTCGACGTTGCGATCCTCGTAGGCCGAGATCCAGGGCTGGGTCTTCATCTCGCCCTTGGCCAGCATGGCGCCCGCCTCCATCGAGGTATGGATCTCGTCCCCGGTGCGGTCCAGGAAGCCGGTATTGATGAAGGCCACCCGGTGCTTCGCGGCGCGGATGCATTCCTTGAGATTGGCCGAGGTGCGGCGTTCCTCGTCCATGATGCCCAGCTTGACGGTATGGCGCGGCAGGCCCAGCACCTCTTCGACGAAATCGAAGATCTCGCAGGCGAAGGCGACCTCCTCGGGGCCGTGCATCTTGGGCTTTACCACATAGATCGACTGCGTGACCGAGTTCTTCGGCCCCTCGCGGTCCAGGTCGCGCTTGGCGCAAAGCGCCGTGACCATGGCGTCGAGCAGCCCCTCGTAGACCTCGTTGCCCTCGCGGTCCAGCACGGCGGGGGTGGTCATCAGGTGGCCGACATTCCTGACCAGCATCAGCGCGCGGCCCTTGGCAGTGACTTCCGAGCCGTCGGGCGCGGTGAAACTCACGTCCGGGTTCAGGCGGCGGGTAAAGGTCTTGCCGCCCTTTTCGACCTCCTCGGCCAGGGTGCCGTCCATCAGGCCCAGCCAGTTGGCATAGGCCAGCGCCTTGTCCTCGCCATCGACGCAGGCGACGGAATCCTCGCAATCCATGATCGCCGACAGCGCCGATTCGATCACAATGTCCGAGATGCCCGCCTTGTCCTGCGCGCCCACCGGCTTCGAGGAATCGATGACGATGCGGATCAGCAGGCCGTGGTTCTTCAGGAAGATGTCGGTCGGATTGGCGCCGTCGCCGCGATGGCCGGCGAACTTGGCCCCTTCACGCAGCGCCGGGACCAGCGCGCCGTCCTTGACCGACAAAGCCTCGACCGCGGCCCAGGAGCCCTCGGCGAGCGGCGCGGCCGTGTCGAGGAAGTCGCGGCCCCAGGCGATCACGCGGGCGCCGCGCGCGGTGTCATAGCCCTTGCCCTGCGGCAGGTCGCCCAAGGCGTCGGTGCCGTAAAGCGCGTCGTAAAGGCTGCCCCAGCGCGCATTGGCGGCGTTCAGCGCATAGCGCGCGTTGGTGATCGGCACCACCAGCTGCGGCCCGGCCACGCTGGAAAATTCCGGGTCGGTCTCGGGCGTCTCGATCTGGAAATCCTCGCCCTCGGGGACCAGATAGCCGATCTCGGCCAGGAAATCGCGATAGGCTCCGGCATCCTTCGGCTCGGCGCGATGGGCGATATGCCAGGCGTCGATGGCCGATTGCAGCTCCTCGCGCCGCTCCAGCAGCGCCCGGTTGCGCGGGCCGAACTCGTGCAGCAGCGTCGAAAGCCCTTCCCAGAACCGGCGCGGCTCGACACCGCTGCCGGGCAGCGCACGCTCGTTGATGAAGGCGGCAAGCGTCTCATCCACCCGCAATCCTGCCTTTTCCACGCGACCCATCGCACTTCCCCTTGCTTCAATTGTCCGGCTGGCTTGGTGTGCCGTGGTATGCCAAACGGCAACGGGTTTCAACCGGCCCGACCTTCAACTATTCCGCAATTCTATCTTGCGTAAAAATTGAAAACCGCCGCCCGAGAGACCGGACGGCGGCACGCACCCGCTTGGGACGATCAGTTGCTCGCCGGCGGCGCGGCGGTGGTATCGTCGGCCGGCGGCTCTTCCACGGTCACGGCATCGTCCAGCGCCTCGCCGGCGTCCTGCATCGCCTCGCCCATGGCCTCGGCGGCATTGTCGGCGGCTTCCTGCGCAGCGGTTGCAGCCTCGCCCGCGGCTTCCGCAGCGTCCTGCGCGGCTTCGCCGGCAGCGGCGGCGGCGTCCTCGGCCGCCTCGCCCATCGCCTCGCCCGCGGCTTCGGCGCCGCTTTCGACGGCGGTGGCGGCATCGCTCGCGGCCTCTCCGGCGGCATCGGCGGCGTCTTGCGCAGCGGCGGCCGCATCGTCAGCCGCATCCGAGGCAGCCTCGGCCGGGGTCTCAGTCGTGGTTCCGGCCGGCATGTCGGCGGTGGTATCGGCGGGCTCGGTGGTGGTCACGGCCGCGTCTTCGCCGGTGGTCGCGCCTTCGTCGCTGCCCATGAAATACTGCAGCACGAAATAGGCGATGGCCAGGGCCAGCAGGATGCCGATGATCAGCGGCAGCGGAGAGGCACGCCGCTCGACCGGCTCGACATAGGTTTCGGGCGCCGCGGCCGGGCGCTGTGGGTCGGTGCCTTCCGTCCGCTTCGGATCGTTCGGATCGTAATGGGCCATTCTTGTTCCTCGCTCTTCTGGTTGGCGCATGCGGCTGGTCGGCCGGGACGGACCCCGGCTTGCGACGCGGCTGTCCTGCGTCTAACACTTGGGTTTCGCACAAGTTCCCCCGTGCCGCCGTTTTTTTTTCACCTGCCCGGAAGGTGCCGCATGACCGTCACGCAATATCTCGCCGACTGGCGCCCCTATCCTTTCGAGATCACCGAGACCCGTCTGGACTTCGACCTCGCCCCCCGCGCGACGCGGGTGCGCTCGCAGATCGACTTCCGCCGCAAGGGCGCGGGCGACCTGGTGCTGGACGGGGCCGGGCTGAAGACGCTGTCGCTGGCCATCGACGGCCGCCCGCTCGACCCCGCGCAAGTCGCGGGCGAGCGGCTGGTGATCCCCGCCGCCGACCTGCCCGACGCCTTCACCTTCTCGGCCGAGGTCGAGATCGACCCCGAAGCCAATACCGCGCTGGAGGGGCTTTACCTGTCCGGCGGCATGTTCTGCACGCAATGCGAGGCCGAGGGTTTCCGCCACATCACCTGGTATCCCGACCGCCCGGACGTGATGGCGCCCTTTCGCGTCACCATCCGCTCGGACCAGCCGGTGCTCTTGTCGAACGGCAACCCGGTGTCGCAGGCGCCGGGCCAGGCGGTCTGGCACGATCCCTGGCCGAAGCCCGCCTATCTCTTCGCGCTGGTCGCGGGCGCGCTGGTGGCGGTCCCGGACAGCTTTACCACCCTGTCGGGCCGCGAGGTGGCGCTGAACGTCTGGGTGCGCCCCGGCGACCAGGACCGCGCCGGCTATGCGATGGAATCGCTGATCCGCTCGATGAAATGGGACGAAGAGGCTTACGGGCGCGAATACGATCTCGACGTGTTCAACATCGTCGCCGTGGATGATTTCAACATGGGCGCGATGGAGAACAAGGGGCTGAACATCTTCAACTCCAAGCTGGTGCTGGCCAGCGCCGAGACCGCGACCGACGGCGATTACGAGCGCATCGAGGGCGTGATCGGCCATGAATATTTCCACAACTGGACCGGCAACCGCATCACCTGCCGCGACTGGTTCCAGCTTTGCCTGAAGGAAGGGCTGACGGTGTTCCGCGACCAGCAGTTCACCAGCGACATGCGCTCGGCGGCGGTCAAGCGCATCCATGACGTGCAGACCCTGCGCGCCCGGCAATTCCGCGAGGATGCAGGCCCCTTGGCCCATCCGCCGCGCCCGGACCATTACCAGGAGATCAACAATTTCTACACCGCCACCGTCTATGAAAAGGGCGCCGAGGTCATCGGCATGCTCAAGCGGCTGGTGGGCGATCAGGGCTATCGCCGGGCGCTCGACCTCTATTTCGACCGCCATGACGGCCAGGCCTGCACCATCGAGGACTGGATCAAGGTCTTCGAGGACGCCACCGGCCGCGACCTGACCCAGTTCAAACGCTGGTATACCGATGCCGGCACGCCCCGGCTGACGCTTTCCGAGGACTGGCAGAACGGCCGGCTGACCCTGAATTTCCGGCAGGAGACCGCGCCCACCCCCGGCCAGCCGGAAAAGCCGCCGCGGGTCGTTCCCATCGCGCTCGGCCTGATCGGCCCCAATGGCGACGAGGTGCTGCCGACCACGGTGCTCGAGATGACCGAGGCCGAGCAGAGCTTCCATTTCGACGGCCTGGGCGCGCGGCCGGTGGTCTCGCTCCTGCGCGGCTTCTCGGCACCGGTCACGGTCGCGCGCGAGATCGCGGCGGACGAACAGGCGCTGCTGCTGGCGCATGACACCGACCCTTACGCCCGCTGGCAGGCCGGCCACGACCTGGCGCTGGACGCGCTGATCGCGCGGGCCACAGCGGGCGAAGGCGGCGCCGAGTTCAGCCGCGCCATCGGCGGGCTGCTCGACGATGCCGAGGCCGACCCGGCCTTCGCCGCCCTCTGCCTGTCGCTGCCCGGCGAGGAGGAGATCGCGACGACCATCGCCGCCCGCGGCCAGATCCCCGACCCCGACGCCATCCATGCCGGGCGCGAGGCGCTGGCCCGCGACATCGCCCGGGCGCATGAGCCGGCGCTGGCGCGGCTCTACGAAGCGATGCAGACCCCCGGCCCCTACCGGCCCGATGCCGAGGGCGCGGCGCGGCGCAGCCTGCGCCTGGCTTGCCTGGGCCTGCTGTCGCGCATCGATGGGGCCGCGCGGGCCGAGGCGCTGTTCGCCGCCGCCTCGAACATGACCGAGCGGCAGGGCGCGCTGGAATGCCTGATCGCCGCGGGCAAGGACGAAAAGGCATTGGCGAGCTTCGCACAGCAATTTGCCGGCAACCGGCTGGTCATGGACAAATGGTTCATGGTCCAGCCGCTGCGCGCCGCGCCGGACCGCGCCGTGGCCCGCGCCCGCGATCTGGCCGCGCGGCCGGATTTCGACTGGAAGAACCCCAACCGCTTCCGCGCCCTGATCGGCGGGCTGACCGCGAACCACGCCGCCTTTCACGCCGCCGACGGCTCGGGCTACGGTTTCACCGTGGACTGGCTGATGCGGCTCGACCCGGTGAACCCGCAGACCACGGCGCGCATGTGCTCGGCCTTCGAGACCTGGACGCGCTACGACGCCGGCAGGCAGGCCCATGCCCGCGCGGCGCTGAACCGTCTGGCGGCAATGCCCGACCTGTCGCGCAACACATCCGAGATGGTTACGCGCATCCTTGCCGGTGGCGCCTGACCATGGCCGAACCGCTCTTGCGGGCGTCCCGCGGGCGCGGCAATACTGGCCGCATGGATGCCCGCGAGGACATGAAACGCCGTCTCGATCCGCTGATTGCCGAGCGGGCGCCCTGGCTTTTTTCGGGCCGACGGCACCACGCGCTGGCGCGGCAACTGCTGATGCGCCTCTTGCGCTATCCGCGCACCCTGGACCTGGCGGCGGAATACCGCGACCTGCCCACGGACGAGGTCATGCGCCGCATCGCCGCGCTGATCCTGCGCGATCTCTGCGTCGAGGGGCTCGAGCATATCCCCGCCACCGGCCCGGCACTGATCGTATCGAACCACCCGACCGGGATTGCCGACGGCATCGTGCTGAACGCGGTGATCTCGGCGGTCCGGGACGATCTGTTCGTCTATGCCAATCACGACATCCTGCGCATCCTGCCGCAATTCGACAGCCTGATCGCCCCGGTGGAATGGCGCGTCGAAAAGCGCAGCCACGCCAAGACCCGCGCCACTATGGATTACACGCGCGAGGCGCTGGGACGCGGGCGGATCGGCCTGATCTTCCCCTCGGGCCGGCTGGCCAAGCGCCGCGGCCTGAGCCTGCACGAACGCCCCTGGATGGCCAGCGCGGCAATGATCGCGAAGAAGTTCGACGCGCCGATCATCCCGCTGCGCATCCGCGCCCGGAACTCGGCGCTGTTCTACCTGCTCGACGCGATCCACCCGACGCTGCGCGACGTGACGCTGTTCAACGAGGTGCTGAACAAGGCGGGCCAGCCCTTCCGCGTGACCATCGGTCCCCCGATCTCGGCCGCGTCGCTGCCCGGCCGCAGCGAGGACGGCATCGCGCTCCTGCGCGACGCGGTTCTGGCCCTGCCGGCGCCGGGCCAGAATGCCGTGCGCATGCCGCAGATCCGCGGGCTGTTCCAGCGCCGCCACGCGCTTGCCAAGCCGCGCCCGATCGAGTGAGGGGCGGGCTTTGCCTCCGCAATCGGCGTTGCAGATGGGTATTTGAAGAACGAAGAAGGCAGGTGCTGCGCCCAGAATCAGGGAACGGCACCCGGCCTCTTCGTTCCACAAATACCCCTGCGGCCGCGACGCCGGGCCCGCCGCCGCCGGCCGTCACACCACCATGTCGTCGCGATGGATCAGCGCGGCGCGGCCGGGATAGCCGAGGATGCCCTCGATCTCGTCGCTGCGATGGCCGGCGATGGCGCGCGCCTCGGTCGAGGAATAGCGCACGAGGCCCGCGGCCAGCCGCGCACCCTTGCCATCCAGTACCACCACCGGGTCGCCGCGGCCGAAGCGGCCCGATACGACGGTGACGCCCGCCGGCAGCAGCGACTTGCCCTGCCCCAGCGCCCGAGCCGCACCGGCATCGACGGCGATCTCGCCCTTGGGCTTCATCGCCGCGATCCAGCGCTTGCGCGCCGCCTGCGGGTCGGTATCGGGTAGGAACCAGGTCACCCGCGCGCCACCCGCCACGGCAGAGAGCGGGTTCAGCACCGAGCCCTCGGCGATGGCCATGGCGCAACCGCCCGCCACCGCCGTGCGCGCGGCCATGAGCTTGGTCTTCATGCCGCCCTTGCTGACGCCCGAGATCGGGTCGCCGCCCATGGCCTCGATCTCCGGCGTGATCTGTTCGACCACCGGCAGATGCCGCGCAGAGGGGTCGGTCTTGGGATTGGCGGTATAGAGCCCGTCCACGTCCGACAGCAGCAAGAGCTGGTCGGCGCCGCAGGTCACGGCGATCTGCGCCGCCAGCCGGTCGTTGTCGCCGAAGCGGATCTCGTCGGTGGCCACGGTGTCGTTCTCGTTCACGATGGGCACCACGCCGAGGCCCAGCAGCGTCTGCATGGTCGCGCGGCTATTGAGATAGCGGCGCCGGTCGGTGGTGTCGTCCAGCGTCACCAGCAGCTGCGCGGTCTTGACGCCATGCGGAGCCAGCGCCTCCTCATAGGCGCGGGCCAGCTTGATCTGGCCGACGGCGGCGGCGGCCTGCGACTGCTCGACCCGCAGCGGGCCGGCGGGCAGGCCCAGCACCTGCCGCCCCAGCGCGATAGCGCCCGAGGAGACCAGCACCACATCCGTGCCCCGCGCCCGTGCCTGGGCCACGTCGTCGCAAAGCCCGCGCAGCCATTCGGCGCGCAGCCCCGCGCCGTTCACCAGCAGCGCCGAGCCGATCTTGACCACCAGCCGCTGCGCGCGGCCCAGTTCCGGCGTCACGGCTGCCACGGCTTGTCTTCCCGATCCTCGGCGGGCCTGCGCGAGGGCGCGATCCGCGACCAGAGCGCGCGCAGGACCTCGGTCACGCCCTCGCGCGAGACGCCGGACATCAGCAGGACCGGGCCGCCGATCTCGGCCTCGAGCGCCGCCTTGCGCTCGGCCAGAGTCTCGGGGTCGAGCGCGTCGATCTTGTTCAGCGCCGTCACCCGCGGCTTTTCCGCCAGCGCCGGGGAATAGGCTTCGAGTTCGGTCAGGATGGTACGGGCGTCCTGCGCCACGTCCTCGGCGGTGCCGTCGACCAGGTGCAAAAGCACGCGCGAACGCTCGACATGGCCCAGGAACTGGTCGCCGAGCCCCCTGCCCTCGCTTGCCCCCTCGATCAGGCCGGGAATGTCGGCCATGACGAATTCATGCCCGTCCACGCCGACCACGCCCAGGTTCGGGTGCAGCGTGGTGAAGGGGTAGTCGGCGATCTTGGGCCGCGCGTTCGAGACGGCGGCAAGAAAGGTCGATTTCCCGGCATTGGGCAGCCCCACCAGCCCGGCATCGGCGATCAGCTTCAGCCGCAGCCACAGCGTGCGCTCCACCCCCGGCTGGCCGGGATTGGCATGGCGCGGCGCGCGGTTGGTCGAGCTTTTGAAATGCAGGTTGCCAAAGCCGCCATTGCCGCCCCTGGCTAGCAGCACGCGCTGTCCGGGCTCGGTCAGGTCGGCGACCACGGTTTCCTGGTCCTCTTCCAGGATCTCGGTGCCGACCGGCACCCGCAGCAGGATGTCGTCTCCCGAGGCGCCGGTGCGCTGCGCCCCCATGCCGTGCCCGCCCGACTTGGCAAAGAAATGCTGCTGGAAGCGAAAGTCGATCAGGGTGTTCAGCCCCTCGACCGCCTCGGCCCAGACATCGCCGCCCTTGCCGCCGTCGCCGCCGTCCGGCCCGCCGTACTCGATGAACTTCTCGCGGCGGAAGGACACGCAGCCCGCGCCCCCGCCGCCCGAGCGGACATAGACCTTGGCGAGATCGAGGAATTTCACGGGCGCAATCCTGTCGGCTGTGGCAAAGCCGTGGGATACGCGCTTGGCCGTTTCCGTGCAAGTGGCGTGACTTTCACCCGGCCGGTGAATTAGATGGGCCGGCGACGAACGAGGGGAGACGCCATGCCGGTCCTGACCTATGCCACGCTTTTCACCGCCATCACGCTGGAGGTGGTCGGCACCACCTTCCTGCAGCGCAGCGAGCAGTTCACTCGGCTTGTCCCCACGCTGCTGATGGGGCTGTGCTATGCCGGTTCGTTCTACTTCCTGTCGCTGGCCTTGCGCGCCATGCCGCTGGGCATCGCCTATGCGATCTGGAGCGGGCTCGGCATCGTGCTGGTCTCGCTGATCGGGCTGGTCGTCTTTGGCCAGCGGCTGGATTTCGCGGCGGTGCTCGGGCTTTCCATGATCGTCGCGGGGGTGGTCATCGTGAACCTGTTCTCGGGCAGCGTGACGCATTGAATCGCCTCCACCCTTAACATTCCGGCAATCGGGTCTAGATAATGTCCGAAGGGAGGGCCGCGATGATCCACTTCGACAACAGCTATGCCCGACTGCCGGAAGGTTTCTTCACCCGCACCCGACCGACGCCGGTGCGCGACCCGCAGCTTGTGGCGCTGAACCGGCCGCTGGCCGAGCGGCTGGGCTTCGACGCCGACTGGCTTGCCAGCCCCGAGGGCGTGGCCGTGCTGGCCGGCAACGCCCTGCCCGAGGGGGCCGAGCCCATCGCGCAGGCCTATGCCGGCCACCAGTTCGGCGGCTTCGTGCCGCAGCTCGGCGACGGGCGCGCGGTCCTGCTGGGCGAGGTGGTGGCCCCCGACGGGGCGCGCTTCGACATCCAGCTGAAGGGCGCGGGGCCCACGCCCTTCTCGCGCCGGGGCGACGGGCGGGCCTGGCTGGGTCCGGTGCTGCGCGAATACCTGGTCAGCGAGTTCATGGCGGCATTCGGCATTCCGACCACGCGCGCCCTGGCGGCCGTCACCACCGGCGAGACGGTGATCCGCGAGACGGTCCTGCCCGGCGCGGTGCTGACCCGCGTGGCCGCCAGCCATATCCGCGTCGGCACCTTCGAATTCTACGCCGCGCGCGGCGACCGGCAACGGCTGCAGCTTCTGGCCGATCACGTCATCGCCCGGCACTATCCCGATGCCTCGGGCGCGGCCGACCTGCTGCAGCGCGTGGTCGAGCGGCAGGCGGCGACCATCGCCGGCTGGATGGCGCTCGGCTTCATCCACGGGGTGATGAACACCGACAACATGTCGGTCTCGGGCGAGACCATCGACTACGGCCCCTGCGCCTTCATGGACGGCTACCGGCCCGACAAGGTGTTCAGCTCGATCGACGCCCAGGGCCGCTATGCCTGGAACGAACAGCCCAACATCGCGGTCTGGAACCTGGCGCAATTCGCCAGCTGCCTGGTGCCCCTGATGGGCAATGACGACGCGGCGGTGGCCGAGGCCACGCGCATCGTCCACAGCTTCCCCGGCCTCTATCAGGCCGAATGGCTGAACCGCTTTGCCGCCAAGCTGGGCATCGCCGCGCCGCAGCCCCAGGATCGCGCGCTGATCGAGCGGCTCTTGACGCTGATGGCGGCCGAGGAGGCGGATTTCACCCGCACCTTCGCCGGGCTGGTGGATGGCCGCGCCCGCGACGAGTTCAGGGCGCCCGAGCGGTTCGACGCCTGGGCCGAGGGCTGGCAGGCGCGCATCCGCGACCTGCCGGACGCCGCGCAGGTCATGGCGCGCGCCAATCCGCGCCGCATCCCGCGCAACCACCGCATCGAGGCAGTGATCGCGGCCGGGCGCGAAGGCGATTACGGCCCCTTCCACGCGCTCGACGCCGCCTTGCGCGCCCCCTTCCAGGACCGGCCGGAATGGGACGGCTATGCGCTGGCTCCGCAGCCAGATGAGATCGTCCGCCGCACCTTCTGCGGCACCTGAGCAGCAGCGAAAGGCCCTATGCCGAAAAGCCCCGACCGCCTGAGACTGGCCAGCTACAACCTGCACAAGTGCCGCGGCATGACCGGCCCGCACGCGCCCGAGCGCAACCTGCGCGTCATCGCCGAACTGGATGCCGACGTGATCGCCCTGCAAGAGGTCGATTTCCGCTTCGGCGCCCGGCCCGAGGCGTTGCCGCGCAAGCTGATCGAAAAGACCACGGGCATGGTCCCCGCCCCCTTTCTGGGCACCGGCGAAAATTCGCTGGGCTGGCACGGCCAGACCATCCTGCTGCGCCCCGAACTGCGCGACAAGGCCGAGATCCGCCGCCTGCCCCTGCCGGGGATCGAGCCCAGGGGCGCGCTGGTGCTGCGCCTGCCGGGGCTGACGGTGGTAGCGGTGCATCTGGGGCTGATGCGCTCGTCGCGCCGCGCGCAGCTGTCGCGCATCATCGCCCAGTCGCGGCGCATCGGCCATGACCGCATGGCGCTGACCGGGGATTTCAACGAATGGCACGATTCGCGCGGGCTCGAGGCGCTGGAGGCGCTGCGCGTCATCACCCCGGGCCCCAGCTGGCCCGCGCCCTTCCCGCGCCTGCGCTATGACCGCTTTGCCGTCTCGCGCAGCATCGAGGTGCTGGATTGCGGCGTGCTGGACAACGAGATGGCGCGGGCGGCCTCGGACCACCTGCCGGTCTGGGCCGATCTGGCGGTCGATGCGCATGAGGAGGTGCCGCGCGGCTATCAGCCGGCCCGCGTCACCTCGCGCATTCCCGGCGAGGATGGGGCGGCCGGGGCGGATTGACGCTTTTCTGCAACTGCGAAGGCGGTTAAACAGCGCCAAAGCTCGTCAGCCAAGGGGGACGCAGACATGACCGCCATCATCGACATATTCGCGCGCGAGATACTGGACAGCCGGGGCAACCCGACGGTCGAGGTCGATGTGACGCTGGAAGACGGCACCATGGGCCGGGCGGCGGTGCCCTCGGGCGCCTCGACCGGCGCGCATGAGGCGGTGGAAAAGCGCGACGGCGACAAGGCGCGCTACCTGGGCAAGGGCGTGCTCGAGGCCGTCGCCGCCGTCAACGGCGAGATCGCCGAGAACCTGATCGGCGAGGATGCGACCGAGCAGGTCGCCATCGACCGCATGATGATCGAACTGGACGGCACCCCGAACAAGGGCCGGCTGGGCGCCAATGCCATCCTGGGCGTGTCGCTGGCGGTGGCCAAGGCCGCGGCCGAGGCCTGCACCCAGCCGCTCTATCGCTATGTCGGCGGCGCCGGTGCCCGCGTGCTGCCGGTGCCGATGATGAACATCATCAACGGCGGCGAACATGCCGACAACCCGATCGACATCCAGGAATTCATGATCATGCCGGTGGCGGCGGAGAACATCCGCGAAGCCGTGCGCATGGGCTCGGAAGTCTTCCACACGCTGAAGAAGGAACTGTCCTCGGCCGGCCTCGCCACCGGCGTCGGCGACGAGGGCGGCTTCGCGCCGAACCTCAGCTCGACCCGCGATGCGCTGGACTTCATCCTCAAGGCCATCGAGAAGGCCGGCTACCAGCCCGGCGACGACATCATGCTGGCGCTGGACTGCGCCTCGACCGAATATTTCAAGGGCGGCAAATACGAGATGGCCGGCGAGGGCAAGTCGCTGAGCCCGGCCGAGAACGTCGCCTACCTGGAAGCGCTCTGCAACGACTACCCGATCCTGTCGATCGAGGACGGCTGCGCCGAGGACGACTGGGACGGCTGGAAACTGCTGACCGACACGCTGGGCAGCCGGGTGCAGCTGGTCGGCGACGACCTCTTCGTGACCAACCCGGCGCGGCTGGCCGAGGGCATCGCGAAGGGCTGCGGCAACTCGCTGCTGGTCAAGGTGAACCAGATCGGCACCCTGACCGAGACGCTGGACGCGGTGCGCATGGCCGACCGCGCGCGCTATACCTCGGTGATGTCGCACCGCTCGGGCGAGACCGAGGACGCCACCATCGCCGACCTGGCGGTGGCGACGAATTGCGGCCAGATCAAGACCGGCAGCCTCGCGCGCTCGGACCGGCTGGCGAAATACAACCAGCTGATCCGCATCGAGGAAATGCTGGGCGCCGCGGCCGAATATGCCGGCAAGTCCATCCTGCGCGGCTGATCCGCGGGGCATCGCAACGAAGCAGGGCGGCCCAGGCGGCCGCCCTTTTCATATCCACCAGCGATGCGTCAGGGCAAAGGCGCCAAGCGCCAGGCGGCGGCGGAATTCCGAAGGGGCGGCACCGGCCAGCGCCTCGATCCCCCGCGGCGCGGCCCGCAACGCGGCCCGCACGCCCGCCCCGGCAAACAGCACCGGCGCCAGCCGGCGCGGCACGAACCGGCGCTGCGCCCGGGCCTCGGCAAGTTTCGCACGGGCCTTGCCTGCAATCCCGGCCAGCACCTCGGGCGAGGCGTCCCAAAGCCCGAGCCCCAACCCCTGCAAGGCCGGCAGCGCGGCCAGCCAATGCGCCAACCCCACCCCCTCGGCCTGGGCGTCGACGACCTCGGCAACATCCGGCTTTCTCCGTTTTCCAAATACCCCGCGGGGGTCCGGGGGCGCGAAGCCCCCGGCAGCCTCCCAGCCCATGGCCTCGGCGGCGAAGCGCGCCAGCGGCACCGCCGTATCCCGCACATAGGCCGCGACGGCTTCGGGCCCGTCCAGCGGCTCGCGCGCCGCATCGCGGCGCCGCGCCTCGGCCAGTACCGGGAAACCGGCGGCGCGCGGTCCCCAGGCCTCGGCCAGCGGCGTCAGCAGCTCATGCGACTGCACCTTGCCGGCGCCGATGTCCTCCAGCCGCTCGATCCACCATTGCAGCCGCATCTCGGCGATCAGCGGCTCGGTCGAGGCGAGCGGCGCACGCGCCAGCTCCAGGTTCAGCGCATAAAGCGTCAGCAGCCGCGGCCGCGCCTCAGCGGGGGCCAGCAGACAGATGCCGAAGCGGTCGGGATCGTGCTCGCGCAGCGCCTCGGCGCAATCGTCCAGGCTCATGCCGGCACCACCCTGTCGCGGATCAGCTTCCAGCGGATCGCATCGACCAGCGCCTCGAAACTGGCATCGACGATATTGGGCGACACGCCGACGGTGGACCAGCGATGGCCCTGGCCGTCGGCGCTGTCGATGATGACCCGCGTCGCCGCCTCGACCCCTTCGCCGGTGATGCGGACGCGGAAATCCACCAGATGCATGTCGTCGATGGCGGCCTGATAGGGGCCCAGATCCTTGGCCAGCGCCCGCCACAGCGCGTTGACCGGGCCGCGGTCATGCCCCTCGGCATCCATGCTTTCGCTGACCGAGAGCATCCGCTCGCCGCCGATCTGCACCACCACCACCGCCTCGGAAACCGAGATGCGTTTCCCCAGCGCGTTCCGGCGCCGCTCGACGGTGACGCGGTAGCGCTCGACCGAGAAATAGTGCTGCATCCGGCCCAGCTCGGCCAGGGCCAGCAGCTCGAAGCTGGCCTGGGCGCCGTCATAGGCATAGCCGGCATCCTCGCGCGCCTTGACCAGGTCGAGGATGCGCGCCAGCGCCGGATCGTCGCGACCGACCTCGATCCCCGCCTCGGCCAGACGCGCGCGCAGGTTCGACTGCCCGGCCTGGTTCGACATCGGGATGATGCGCTCGTTGCCCACGGTGGCGGGGTCCACATGCTCGTAGGTCGCGGGATTCTTCAGGATGGCGCTGGCATGCAGCCCGGCCTTGTGGGCGAATGCCGAGGCGCCGACATAGGGTGCGGGCCGGGCGGGCGGGCGGTTCAGGATCTCGTCCAGCCGGCGCGAGATGCGCGTGAGCCCCGCCAGCCCCTCGGCGGTGACGCCGGTTTCCAGCGCCGAGCGATAGGGCTCCTTCAGCAGCAGGGTCGGGATCAGGCTGGTCAGGCTGGCGTTGCCGCAACGCTCGCCCAGGCCATTGAGCGTGCCCTGCACCTGCCGCGCCCCGGCAGCGACGGCAGCCAGCGTGCAGGCCACGGCATTGCCGGTATCGTCATGGCAATGGATGCCCAGCCGCTCGCCGGGGATGCCGGCCGCGATCACGGCGCGCGTGATCTGCCCCACCCGGTCGGGCAAGGTGCCGCCATTGGTGTCGCAAAGCACGATCCAGCGCGCGCCCGCCTCCAGCGCCGCGCGCAGGCAGGCCAGCGCATAATCCGCGTCCTCGTCGTAGCCGTCAAAGAAGTGCTCGGCATCGAACAGCGCCTCGCGGCCCTCGGCCACCAGATGCGCGACCGAGGCACGGATATTCTCGAGGTTGTCCTCCAGCGAGATCCCCAGCGCCTCGCGGACATGGAAGGGATGCGTCTTGCCGACCAGGCAGACCGCGCGGGTGCCCGCGTTCATCACCGCCGCCAGCACGTCGTCGTTATCGGCCGAGCGACCGGCGCGCTTGGTCATGCCAAAGGCGGTCATGGTGGCGCGGGTCGCCGGCGCCTGGGCGAAGAAATCGCTGTCGGTCGGGTTGGCGCCCGGCCAGCCGCCCTCGATGTAATCCACGCCCAGCCGATCCAGCATCCCGGCGATCTCGGCCTTTTCGGCGGCGGAAAACTGCACGCCCTGGGTCTGCTGCCCGTCGCGCAGCGTGGTGTCGTAAAGATATAGGCGCTGACGCGTCATCGGGGCGGCCCCTTTCGGCTGGCTGGCATGCGGTTATTCGGGCAGTCTGGCGGCGTCGAAATCCGGGCCGGGCAGAAGCTCGACCCCGGCAGGGCCCATGCGGACCTCGACCCCCGCGTCCAGAAGACGCTGCTTGAGACCATCCACGGCCGAGAAATCCTTGCTGGCCTTGGCTTCTGCCCGCAACGCATTCATGCGCTCGGCCCAGGGCGACAGGTCGGGGCCCGCGGCGATCCAGCCGCCCAGCTCCTCGGTCAGCAGGCCCAGCATCCGGGCGCCGGCAAGCAGCCCGGGCGCATCGCCCTGCCCTGCCATCTCGTGCAAGGCCGCGATCGCCCCCGCGGTATTGAGGTCGTCGGCAAGCGCGGCCAGGACGGCGAGGGCCGGGCTTGGCGCGGGCTCGATGCCCGCGACAAGGCCGCGCCACTTGCGCAGCACCGCCTCGGCTTCGCGCGCCTTCTCGGCCGTCCAGTCCATCGGCTTGCGGTAATGCGTCGACAGCAGGACGAAGCGGATCACCTCGCCCGGAATGCCCTGGTCCAAGAGATCGCGGACGGTGAAGAAATTGCCCAGGGATTTGGACATCTTCCGGCCCTCGACCTGCAGCATCTCGTTATGCAGCCAGACGCGGGCGAAATCGCCATGCGGATGGGCGCAGCAGCTTTGCGCGATCTCGTTCTCGTGATGGGGGAATTGCAGGTCGATGCCGCCGGCATGGATGTCGAAGCTCTCGCCCAAAAGCTCGTAGGACATGGCCGAACATTCGATATGCCAGCCCGGACGGCCGCGTCCCCAGGGGCTGTCCCAGCCCGGCAATTCGTCGTCCGAAGGCTTCCACAGCACGAAATCCATCGGGTCTTCCTTGAAGGGCGCGACCTCGACGCGGGCGCCGGCGATCATGTCGTCTACCGAGCGCCCCGAAAGCTTGCCGTAATCGGCGTAACTCCGCACCCGGAACAGCACATGGCCGTCGCGCGCATAGGCATGGCCGCCGGCGACCAAGGTCTCGATCATGGCGATCATCTGGGCAATGTAATCGGTGGCGCGCGGCTCGTGATCGGGACGCTCGGCCCCCAGCGCGTCCATGTCGGCGTGATACCAGCCGATGGTTTCCCGCGTGCGCTCGCGGATCAGCGCCTCCAGCGTGCCGGGGGCGCCGGCCTCCTTGCGGGCCAGGGCGGCGGCGTTGATCTTGTCGTCCACGTCGGTGAAGTTGCGCACATAGGTGACATGGTCCGCGCCATGGACATGGCGCAAGAGCCGCACCAGCACGTCGATCACCACCACCGGCCGGGCATTGCCCAGATGCGCCCGGTCATAGACCGTCGGCCCGCAAAGATAGAGCCGCACATTCTGCGGGTCGATGGGCCGGAAAACCTCTTTCCGGCGCGTCCTGGTATTCGTCAGCCTGATCTCGACCATGACTTCCCCTTTGCGGGCGTCGTCAGGTCACGATGAACCGCCCGCCTGAATTTTCAGCCGGTAATGATGCAGCGGGTGGTGGCGGTTCCTGCCTTCATGCGCCCCGCCTTAACGCATTGTCTTGCCTATGCCAAGAGAGGCTGCAAAACTTGGTCCATGAGCCGCGAACTGGTCAACGAGATCTGTGCCGCACAGCCTGGGGCCGAGTGGTCGGATCCCTGGGGCGGCGGCCATGATTGCTGGAAGATCGGTGGCAAGACCTTTGCCGTGACCGGTGCAGTCGGCACCCATGTCTCGGTCAAGACCGACAGCACCGAGATGGCCGAGTTCCTGATCGAGACCGGCGTGGCCGAACGCGCGGCCTATCTGCATCGCAGCTGGGTGGCGCTGCCGCTCGATTCGGCCCCCGACGAGCTGGCGCATCGCATCCGCCATTCCTATCGGCTGGTGCGCGGCGCCCTGCCCAAGAAGGTGCAGGCCGCCCTGCCGCCCCTGTGACGAAAATGGCCGGCCCCGCGCAGGGGACCGGCCAGAGACGCAGGGCCGAGCGACTGGCCCCGCGCCGGAATCGCCCGGTGATCAGGCAGGAACCTGCGCGGCCAGCTGTTGCAGCAGGCCTTCCATCTGCTGGCAAAGCGCCGCTTCGGTGGTGTTCTGCTCCTTGGCGGCGTCTTCCAGCGTCCGCTCGACGCCCATGGCCGAGACGGTGCCTTCCTTGCCCTTGGCCTCGGCCGCATCGCCCTGGGCGCTGTCGCCCGCCGGGATCATCGCCAGCAGCTTGGTCTGGATCTCGACCGCCTTGCCGTCGATATGGCCCTGTTCCTGGCAATAGGCCAGGACGCCCAGCTGGTTGCGCGCGCTTTCATAGGCGGCGGCGCTGTCCTGGGCCGGCACGGCAGCGGGCGCCTCGGCCGTAGCCGGGGCCTCGGGGCGGCGGGCGCGGCCGGGGCCGCGTCTTGCGCCAGGGTCACGCCTGCGGTCAGGCCAAGGGCCAGGGCGGGCAGGATTGCGAAACGTGCGATCATCTCGATCTCCGTCTGTTGCGTGTGCCGGGACTGTGGCACGCCCCAGTCAGGGCCGCAAACCGGCTCGGCGGAATGCCGCGGCCGGTTTCACGCCGATCAGCGGAAAAGCACCAGCGAGCCGGGGGACCAACTCACATTCGCGCGGGTGCCGACATCCTGCACCTCGCGGCCGAAGACGTTGCGCATGGCGATCCGCACCGGCCGCACCTGGCCGTCGAAGCCCGCCGAGCCGTCCAGCCGCACGTCGTAATAGGTCATGTCGCCGTAATAGACGACCTCGTCGATCACCCCCTCGGCCACCCGGTTCGTGCCCTGCGCGCCGGGCGCCAGCAGCGACACCGCCTCGGGCCGGAAGCCGACCGAGGGGCCGTCGTCGCCGGGATCGGCACGGCTGACATTGGCCAGGGGAATATCGACGCGGCCCAGCCCCGGCGCCTCGATCTGCACGGCCTCGCCGGTCTCGCCCAGCACGCGGGCAGGCAGGAAGTTCATCACCCCGATGAAATTCGCCACCCGGCGGCTGGTCGGGCGGGCATAAAGCGCCTCGGGCCCGTCCATCTGGGCGATCTGGCCCTCGAACATCACCGCGATGCGGTCGGACATGACCAGCGCCTCCTCCTGGTCATGGGTGACAAGAACGAAGGTGATGCCGACCTGGCGCTGCAGCTTGATCAGCTCGACCTGCATCTGCTCGCGCATCTTGCGGTCCAGCGCCGAAAGCGGCTCATCGAGCAGCAGCACCTTGGGCTTGAGGATCAGCGCCCGCGCCAAGGCCACCCGCTGCCGCTGCCCCCCCGACAGCGCATGGCTGGCGCGGTTGCCATAGCCTTTCAGCCCGACCATCTCCAGCGCCTGCTCGACCGCCGCCGCCTTCTCGGCCCTGCTTCGCGGGTCGCGGCGCAGCCCGAAGCCCACGTTCTCGGCCACGGTCAGATGCGGGAAGATGGCATAGGACTGGAACACCATGTTCGTGGGCCGCCGGTTCGCCGGCACCTCCTGCATGTCCTGCCCGTCGATCAGCACGACGCCCGAGGAGATGTCCTCGAACCCGGCGATGGTGCGCAGAAGCGTGGTCTTGCCGCAGCCCGAGGGGCCCAGCAGCGAAAAGAACTCGCCCGAGCGGATGGTCAGGTCGATGCCGCGCAGCGCGTGATAATCGCCGTAATGCTTCTGCACCTGCCGGATCTCGATCATCGGCTTCGCCCCGGCCATGGCGGCGCGATGGGCGGCGGTGGTCTTGGGGCCCGGGTTTTGGGTGGTCACAGGAAGCCTCCGGTATCCTTGGCGCCGGTCTTCGCGATGCCGCGGCGGCGGAAATATTCGGCAATGGTCAGAAGCAGGATCGACATGAGCACCAGCACCGTCCCCAGCGCCATGATCATCGGGATCTGCTTGGGGAAACGCAGCTGGCTGAAGATATAGGTGGGCAGCGTCGGCTCGTTCCCGGCCAGGAAGAAGGCGATGATGAACTCGTCGAGGCTGATGGTGAAGCTCATCAGCAGGGACGAGATGATCCCCGGCATGACCAGCGGCA
Organism: Paracoccus pantotrophus; assembly: GCF_008824185.1. NCBI lineage: Bacteria > Pseudomonadati > Pseudomonadota > Alphaproteobacteria > Rhodobacterales > Paracoccaceae > Paracoccus > Paracoccus pantotrophus. Next base: position 835,166 of record NZ_CP044423.1, on the reverse strand, counting down.
GGATCACCAGCCGAAAGGCGCTGATCCGCGTCTCGCCCAGGTCATAGGCCGCCTCCTCCAGCGAGCGGTCGAGCGAGTTGAAGGCGGTGGACAGGATCACCGTGGCATAGGGCATGCAGATCAGCGTATGGCCCAGGATCACCGTCAGGATGCTGAGCTGCACGCCCAGCGACAAAAGCACCACCAGAAGCGAGATCGAGACGATGATCTCGGGCAGCACCAGGGGCAGCATGATCAGCCCCATGATCGGCCCCTTGCCCGGAAAGGTGAAGCGGGTCGAGGCGCGGGCGGCGAATACGCCCAGGCAGGTCGCCAGGATCGAGGCGCTGACGGCGATGGTCAGCGAATTGGTCAGCGCCCGGCGCAGCGAGGCATTGCCCCACATCTGCGCGAACCATTCCGTGGTGAAGCCCCGCAGCGGAAAGGCGATGATCGTGCCCGAGTTGAAGGCGAAGATCGGCAAGAGCAGGATCGGCGCGTAAAGGAACAGCAGGTAGATCAGCGCATAGGCCCGCAGGCCCCCGCCCTTCATTGCCGCACCTTCAGGAAGCGGCGGTTCAGACCGATGAAGGCCAGGCTGATCACCGCCACGATCAGCATGGCCGTCACCGCCAGCGCCGAGCCCATCGGCCGGTTGTCCAGATCCAGCATCTGCGCCTGGATCATGTTGGCGATCATCGGGATCTTGCCGCCGCCGATCAGCGCCGGGGTGACATAGTCGCCGATGGTCGGGATGAAGACGATCAGCGCCGCCGCCACCACGCCGGGCATGGCCAAGGGCAGGGTGACGCGCCAGAAGGTCATGGCCCGGCTTTCGCCCAGGTCGCGCCCGGCTTCCAGAAGCGAGCGGTCGATCTTTTCCAGCGCGATGAAGATCGGCAGGATGGCGAAGGGCGCATAGGCATGGGCCAGCGTGATCACCATGGCGTTGACATTGTAGAGGATGAAGGTCAGCGGCTGCTCGATCAGCCCCAGCGTCTTGAGCCCCGAGTTGATGACGCCGTTATAGCCCAGGATCACCTTCCACAGGAACACCCGGATCAGGTAGCTGGTCCAGAACGGGATGGTGATGAGGAACAGCCACATGGCCTTTTTCTGCGGCGCGACGGCAAAGGACAGGAAATAGGCCACCGGAAAGGCCAGAACCACGGTGGCCAGCGTCACCAGCGCCGCCACCCCCAGCGAGCGCAGCATGATGCGGTGAAAGATCGGGTCGGCCCAGACGGTGCGGTAATTCTCCAGCGTGAACTCGCGGATCACCGTCAGGTAGCCGTCCTTGAAGAAGGAATAGGCCAGGATGGTCAGCAGGGGTGCTGCCAGCACCAGCACGGCATAGCCCAGCGGCGGCGCGATCAGGGTCAGGCCCTGAGCCGTCTGAGATCGGTTTCCTGACGCCATGCCCTGCCCTGTGAATCCCTGTCGCTTGGGGTGGCAGGTTTCCATATCCGCGCCGCGAGGAAAAGGGTTTTCCTGCGCTGCGGCGACCGTTACGCCGCCTGGAACTGCGCCGCCACCTCGCGCCGATGCGGCTGGGCGCGATGCTCGACCAGGTAGATCCCCTGCCAGGTGCCCAACTCCATCCGGCCGCGCACGACCGGGATCTGCAGGCTGACGGGCAGGATCGCGGCCTTCAGATGCGCGGGCATGTCGTCCGGCCCCTCGGCGCGATGCGTCAGGTAGCGCATAGACGGATGGTCGGCCGGCGGCGCGATGCGGTCGAGCCAGGCCAGCAGGTCGCGCTGCACGTCCGGATCGGCGTTCTCCTGCACCAGAAGCGAGCAGGAGGTATGGCGCACGAACAGCGTCACCACACCGTCCCTCGCGCCGATGCCGCGCAGCCAGGCCGCCACCTCGGCCGTGAAATCATGGCAGGCCGGCCCGCGGGTCGGGATGGTGAAGCTGGTCCTCAAGAGCGGCCTTCCCGCCAGGACGATTCCCGCCCTTTTTCAACCATGGGCTTCTCCGTTCCCCAAATACCCAATGAGCTATTCCGCCGCCTCGCCCGGTGCTTCCAGCGACTCGGCACCGTCATGGTCCAGCGCCAGCCGCTTTTGCGTGCGCGCGCCCAGGTCGCGCAGCATCTCGGCCTGGCGGATGACGTTGCCCGGCCCGCGGGTCAGCCGGTCCATGGCGGTGGCGTGGCTTTTCTGCGCCCGCTCCAGCGCGCTGCCCACATCCTCGACCGCCGAGACGAAACCGTGCAGCTTGTCGTAAAGCTGGCCGGCGCGGGCGGCGATGGCCATGGCATTGGATTCGCGCCGCTCGACCGTCCAGATGTGATCGACCGTGCGCAGCGTCAGCATCAAGGTGGTCGGCGTGGCCAGCCCGACGCGGTTCTCCATCGCGTGCCGCGCCAGGTCTGGATCGACGCGCAGCGCCTCGGAAAAGGCGCCCTCGACCGGGATGAACATCAGCACGTAATCGACCGAGCCCTCGTCGATCGCCTGATAGCCCTTGGCCGCCAGCCCGGCGACATGGGCGCGGACCGAGGCAACATGGCGGCGCAGCGCGGCGTCGCGGGTCGGCATGTCCTCGGCATTCACCGCCTCCTCATAGGCGTTCAGCGAGACCTTGCTGTCGATCACCAGAAGCTTCTTCTGCGGCATCTTCACGATCACGTCCGGCCGCCACAGCTTGCCGTCGGCGTCGCGGTGGCTCGCCTGCGTGTCGTAATGCGTGCCGGCGATCAGGCCGGAATCCTCAAGGATGCGCTCCAGGATCATCTCGCCCCAGGCGCCGCGCTTCTGGCTGTCGCCCTTCAGCGCCCGGGTCAGCGCCACCGCCTCGCGCGAGATGTCCTCGGAACGCTTGTGCAGGTATTCGATCTGCTCGCGCAGCCTTGCGCGTTCCTCGTCGGTGGCCTTGTTGCGGGCCTGAAGCTCGGTCTGGAAGCGGTGAACCTGGTCGCGAAAGGGCGTCAGCAGGGCCGACAATTGCTCGCCATGCGCCTTTTGCATCTCGCTGCCCTGGGATTTCAGCGTCTCGTTGGCCAGCAGGCGGAACTGGCCGGTCATCTCCTCGCGCAATTCGCGCAGGGTGGCGATGTCGCGCGCGGCCGCCTCGCGGTCCTTCTGCGCCGCCAGACGGGTTTCCGCCAGCTCGCGCTCCAGCCCCGAGACCTGCTGGCGTTCGCGGTGCAGCGCGTCGGTCAGCCCGTCGCGTTCCTCGACCAGTTCCTGCAGGCGCTGGCTCAGCGATTCCGCTCGCGTCTCCAGCCGGCTTACGGCCAGAAGCTGGTCGCGCAGCCCGGCCGTTTCGGCATCGAGCCGCGCCTGCAGCTCGGCCTCGCGCCGCCGGGCCAGCAGGGCAACCGCCTGGGCCGAACGCCGCGTTCGCCACAGCGCAACAAGGCAAAGCGCCAGCACCGCCAGCGCCGCGATCAACAGCAGCCGCAGATTGCCCGCATCCGCCAGCCATGCCTGCATTTTTTCCGCCTCGCCCATCGGCCCCTGCGCCTTGTCCCAACCGCGGTTTCGCGTCGCTTGCCGGGACTGTTCCCGTTTTTC